>DATDPZ010000101.1:0-11555 GCA_035292525.1 Chitinophagaceae bacterium | reverse complement strand
CCGGCGATGGTCACCATATCAGGGTTTGATTTATAAATTTGGTAAGCAATTTTTTTAGCGGTGTTCGTACCGGTTCCTATATCGCCGGAAACTACAAAACGATAAGACTGCTCTGCAGATTTCAGTGCTTTTGCTTCAGCGCTAAAAATTATTTTACCATTTTTTGAAACCCTGTACATAAACAAAGTGCCGGGCAGCAATGAATGAAAAGAAGCATTATAAATAATAAAAGGCGCTATTCCCGCTACAAAAATTTTTGTACTTGTCAGTTCTTCAGATTTTATCCAGTTATTCCCTGAACCGGTTTTATATTCAACTACCCATTGAGCAGATTCATCAACTGAATGCCAAAGCAATTGTAATTTTTCCGGATTGGGTTTTGGGCCAATTTGCAGGTATGGCTTTACAAGAAAATCTGCATCCGTATTACTGATTTGTGAATGAACCGTTATTGAAAAAAGTGAAAAGTAAATTGCTGTTAAATATTTCATTTTATGTTTTTAGATAATGTAATTATTGTCAATAAAAGTGTTGACAACGAAAGTAAAGATAATCCGGTTCCCGGCTAATATGCTCTTTGTGAGTGGAGCGAATTTCGTTTTCATTTTTTTAACTTCGTGGTATGAACAAAGAAACCCAATCTATCATCAGGAATATTGAAAACACATTAAAGGGTCAGCCCTGGTTTGGCCGGGCTGTGTATGAAATACTGGAAGAAGTAAAAGAAGATGATGTACATAAAAAACCTGGAGGTAAGGGTCATTCCATAATTGAACTGCTGTATCACATGCTTAACTGGGCAGATTTTACGCTAAGCCGTTTGAAAAAAAATCCGGAGCTGAATCCTGTTGACTTTGAAAAAATGGACTGGCGGGAAATTGACCCTGCCATTCATACCTGGAAAAATGGCATGGAACATCTGAAAAAAAAACATGAACAAATTGTGTCTGTTCTTCAAAACAAAGAAGATGACTTTCTGAAAGAAAAAGTGGAAGAAAGAGAATATAACTTTCGCTTTTTGCTGAACGGATTCATTCAGCACAATATTTATCATCTGGGGCAGATAGCCTATATCAATAAGTTGCAGCAGTAAATAAATTTACTTAGAAAGGTTTTATTTTGATGCTATTGCCCAGAGTTAAATTGAACAAGTCTTTTCCAATCTATCGTGCCTTCAGCATCACAAAAATCGGCAGTAAATTCTTTTGTAAACTTGTTAATCATTTTTGAATAAGAGTATATGAATTCATCATTTTTAGCTTTTGCTTTGTACCCCAATGGTGAAATAATTTCAGTATAAAGATCTGGGTTGCCTGATATAAACTTCCAGAAATTTTGTCCACAATATTTAAAATAATCACCTTTATCTGGATGTTGATCTCTTCCATAACAGCACCCGTTTACTGCGTTGATAATAAGTTTAGAGTTACTGGTTCTTAAAGTTTTCTTGGCTGTTTTAAAGTCAGAAACCATTTTGGAAATCTGAGAACTATTTCCCCAATTTGGTCCAGATTTAATGGTTACAATATTGCGAACTTTGTCTTTATCGAATTCAAGATCTATACCCGAAATTCCCGATTTCCAACCTTTATATATTTTCTCATTAATAAATATGGCGAGCCCTTCCAACCAGTCGCCAAATATTGTTTCTTCATTTGAGGAAATATGCGCATCTACAAGACCTTTTATGATCTGTTCAGCGGTCAACATATGCTTAGCTTTAAACAAATATGGATTCTTCCGTTTTAAAACTTGAGATAATTTCAAGCCATCTAAGCTTTTTATTCGTTTCAAGTGAAAAGTTCCGATATTATCTTCAACGTAATGCGTAACGTCTTTTAGATTTAGTTTTTTCATATTTTACTTTCGGTTCCATTAAATATAGCTCCACTGGTTGAATTTGCATTTTTACCATGTCATAATATTCCCGAACAATTTCAATTCCGACTGAGTGACGTTTCATTCTATTGGCAACTAATATTGTTGTTCCTGATCCCATAAAAGGGTCGAGTACAAGATCATTTTCTTTTGTAAATAATTTAATAAACCATTCTGGAAGTTCTTCAGGAAATGCTGCACTATGATTTTTGTTATTACACTCAGTCGCAAGGTGTAAAACGTTTGTTGGATAAGCTTTGTCCCTGGTTAACCAGTTCGAAATATTTTTACCAAAACCGCTTCCCACCTTCGAATTATCCCGAATCTTATCCGTATTGCTAAGATTTTTAAGCCTCGTTTTTGCCCAGTTTCCCATTGGTACCATCACCTGATCCTGATACATATTAAACTTCTTGTCTTTATTAAACTGTAGAAGTCTTTCCCATGCATCACGAAAACGATTTGGCCATTTCCCTGGATAACAATTCTTTTTGTGCCAGATAAATTCTTCCGTCCATAACCAACCTTGCTTACGCATTTCTAATATTAACTCCATCACATAAGTACTTCTTTCGCTATTAAGAACTTTTTCTTTAATATTCAGAATGAATGTCCCTGTAGGTTTTAAAACTCTAAATAATTCCTTGGTTATAGGAAGAATCCACTCGACATATTTGTCTGGATGTATACCTCCATAAGTCCCTTTTCTTTGATCTGCATAAGGTGGGGATGTAACAATCAGATCCACAGAATTATCAGAAAGTGTCTTGAGCATTTTTTTGCTATCCCCAAATAATAAATCTGTTCTAATTTCCATTTCTTATTTCTATTTTCACAAATATAATTGCTTTGGTCTAATTATTGCCAAAGCCTTTAGCAACTTATTCCCCAATATTATGAGGACTCAAATAAACTGCTGAAATAAATACCCCTAAAGTAGTATATAAACCTATTATTGATTTTGCTTACTTTTCAGTATGGCAAAACAGGTTATTCATATCTGGAAAAAAGCTCCGGCCATCCGCATTCTTTTTCCCTTTATGCTGGGCATTTTATTGCAATGGCACCTGCAGGCAGAAGTTACCTTCCTTTTATGGATCTTTTCCCTTTCCTTTTTGATCCTTGCTTCTTTTTTCTTTATCCCTTTTTTTGAAAAATTCAGACTGGCAGCTATAAATGGCATAGCTATCGCCTTCCTGTTTGCAACACTGGGCGCCTTACTGGCCCGGCAAAAAGATATCAGGCACGATGTGAATTGGTTTGGAAAAAAATATATAAAAGAAAATTCTTTAATTGTAACGATCCTGGAACCCCCGGTTGAAAAATCAAAATCATTTAAAGCGAATGCTTCTGTAGATTTTCTATTACAACAGGACAATTTCTTAAGGACAAAAGGCACCGTGATTCTTTATTTTAAAAAAGACAGCCTGGTCAGCTCCCTGAAATACGGATCTCAGTTATTAATTAAAAAAAATCTGCAGGAAATAAAGAATTCCGGAAATCCCGGCGGGTTTGATTATAAAAAATATTCGCTTTTCCAGGGAATCACTCACCAGCTTTTTTTAAACGAAAATGATTTTGAAATTCTGCCAACTGAAAACAAAAGTACTTTCAGGGTGTTCATTTTCTCCCTCCGGGAAAAAGTGCTTCATATTCTCAGAAAAAATATTAAAGGAGAAAAAGAACAGGGCCTGGCAGAAGCGCTGTTGATTGGTTACAAAGATAACCTGGACAAATCGCTGGTACAGTCCTATACAAATACCGGGGTGATTCATGTTATTGCCATCTCCGGTTTGCACCTTGGATTAATCTATTGGTTACTCCGGCTTTTGTTCAAGCCTTTGCAAAAAAGAAAAAAAATAAAATGGCTTAACCCCATCCTGATTATTGCCGGTCTGTGGTTATTTAGTTTGCTGGCTGGCGCCCAGCCATCCATTGTACGGTCGGCAGTGATGTTTACCTGTATTGTACTTGGAGATTCCCTGGCCAGGAGAACTTCTATTTTTAATACACTGGCTCTTTCTGCATTTCTGTTACTTATTGTTAACCCATATTGGTTATGGGATGTAGGATTCCAGCTTTCTTACGCAGCCGTACTCAGTATTGTAATTTTTGTGAAGCCGGTTTACAATTGGTTTTATATTAAAAATAAAGCACTTGATTTCTTATGGAAATTAAATGCTGTTACCATTGCTGCGCAAATTCTTACTTTGCCTGTCAGTATTTATCACTTTCACCAGTTTCCCAATTATTTTTTACTTACAAACCTGGTGGCCGTCCCTTTATCAAGCATTATTCTATTAGGAGAAATATTTCTTTGTGCTGTTTCTTTCCTTTCGCCTCTTGCTATTCTGGTTGGTAAAATTTTAAACTGGCTGATCATGATAATGAATAGTTATGTGGGGCGAATTGAGAGCTTACCCTTTTCTTTATGGGATGGTTTACAGATCAGCATGGCGCAGGCTGTTTTGCTGATTATTGCCGTTGCAGGTTTTGGATTTTGGTTAATGGAAAAAATAAAACCCGGACTGCGTGTGGGATTGGCTGCTATCCTGGGTTTTTTTATACTTCGCACTTTCTCTTTTGAAAAAACAGAAAAAGATCAGAAGCTGATTGTTTACAATGTGCCGCAAAAACAAGCTATAGATTTTGCAGATGGCAGAAACTATTTATTCAGCGGTGATCCGGCTCTCCTTGCCGATGATTTTATCAGGAATTTTCACATAAAACCTTCAAGAATTTTTTACAGAATGAAATCTGTTGATTCCATGAAAAATTATTCCGCTACAGGAAACATCATACAGTTTAATAATAAAAAAGTACTATTAATTGATACCACCACTTTCTATGCTCCGTTAAACAGAAAGATCCCCATAGACATTTTAGTTATCTCTAAAAACCCAAAACTGTATTTTAAGAGAATAACGGAAACTTTTGATATCAGGCAAGTTGTTTTTGATGGCTCAGTGCCCCCCTGGAAAATGAAATACTGGAAAAGCGACTGCGATTCACTGCAGATTCCTTATTATGATGTTAGCGAAAAAGGAGCTTTTGTGATGAGGCTGAATTAAATTAGATTTGCGCCTTGCCTGCCGAAGCCTTAGCGATGGTATGGCTCCTTTCGATGCCTGCCTTACTAATTTACTCAATCATGAACAAAAAAATTCAGTCTGCCCTCATCTCTGTTTTTTACAAAGATGGTCTTGAGTCCATAGTTAAATTGTTATCAGAACTCGGTATCAGCATTTACTCTACCGGTGGCACACAAAATTTTATTGAAAAACTTGGCATCCGGGTAATGCCCGTTGAAAACCTGACGTCCTATCCATCTATTCTTGGTGGAAGAGTAAAAACTTTACATCCGTCAGTTTTTGGAGGTATTTTAGGTAAAAGAGATGATGAAACACACAGAGCGGAGATGAAGCAATACAATATTCCTGAAATTGATCTGGTAATTGTGGATCTGTATCCTTTTGAAGAAACGGTTGCATCAACAAATGATGAAACAGCAATCATAGAAAAGATTGATATCGGCGGACCTTCAATGATCAGGGGGGCAGCCAAGAATCATCGGGACGTAACCGTGGTAGCCGGTAAAGCTGATTATTCTTTGCTGGAAAAAATATTGAATGAACAAAAAGGAGAAACATCGCTGGAACAAAGAAGAACATTTGCCATAAAAGCATTTGATATATGTACTGCTTACGACACTGCCATTTCAAATTATTTTCATAAGCTTTCTGTGACTACGCCATTTAACAAAGAAGAAAAAGCAATGCGCTATGGTGAAAACCCTCACCAGAAAGCAGCCTTCTTTGGAAATCTCAATGAGCTATTTGATCAGTTGAACGGAAAAGAACTTTCTTATAATAATCTTGTAGATGTGGATGCTGCTATTCAATTAATCAGAGAATGGCCCACCCAAACCCTCCCAAAGGGAGAGCTTGCTAACACACAAAGCCAGCTAATTGAAAACTCATCACTAACAAACAGTTCAAACTTATCAGTGTCTTCTAAAATCCCCCATTCGGGGGGTGAAGGGGCTATTTTTGCCATCATCAAACACACCAATGTTTGCGGTGTTGCACAGCGGTCAACTGTAAAAGAAAGCTGGGATGCAGCCTTGGCTGGCGATCCTGAATCTGCTTTTGGTGGTGTACTGGTTTGCAACACAACCATTGATAAAACCACAGCAGAAGCCATCAACGAAATATTTTTTGAAGTACTCATAACTCCGGCATTTAATGAGGATGCATTGACTGTGCTAAAATCGAAAAAGAACAGAATTCTTTTAAGGCATAAGGAGGAAGGGTTAGGATT
This sequence comes from Chitinophagaceae bacterium, assembly GCA_035292525.1. Lineage (GTDB taxonomy): Bacteria > Bacteroidota > Bacteroidia > Chitinophagales > Chitinophagaceae > VBAS01. The sequence continues at coordinate 5,357 of DATDPZ010000101.1, read as the reverse complement.
TAAGCATGAAATGCATCGTTCTTTGCTGAATGGTGTATTAATCCAGGGTAGTGATGAAGGAAATTTTTCTGAATGGAAAGAAGCAGGTGGAAGAGAAACAACTACCGGAGAAAAGGATGATCTGAAATTTGCCAATATTGTCTGCAAGCATTTAAAAAGTAACGCTATTGCTCTTGTAAAAAATAAGCAACTGATCGGTAAGGGTTGCGGTCAAACCAGCAGAATTGATTCCCTCCGGCAGGCAATTGAAAAAGCAAAGCAGTTTCATTTTGATCTGAATAACGCCGTGATGGCCAGTGATGCTTTCTTCCCATTTGATGATTGTGTGAAGCTCGGACATGATGCCGGTATCACTGCATTTATTCAGCCGGGTGGTTCCATTCGGGATAAAGATTCCATTGAATATTGTGCGGAAAATAAACTGGCAATGGTGATGACAGGGATGAGGCACTTTAAGCACTAAACCCCTAAAGGGGGATTAAGAAAAAGTTCTTTAATCAGAAAATTTTTCAAATTTTAAACCTGTTAAGTCTCACTTTAGTGAGATTTAGATGGTATGCCATTAATAGATTTTCATAAAAGACTTTCTCAATCAGCCGGTGCTATTAAAAGTTTATCGGTACTGAATCCTTTGACCATTCGCAAAAAAGGGACCAGAGCCAAAGCAATTTTTGCACTTTCCCTGGTTTGCTTTTTATGGGGCACTACCTGGCTGGCAAGTAAAGAAGGAGTGAAACATATTCCGGATGCTTTACAATTAGCAGGTATCCGGCAATTACTGGCAGGTATTTTCTATGTGGGTTATTTTTTATTTAAGAAAGCTGCATTGCCAAAAGGAAAAGAATGGATCCCCATCCTTATACTTAGTCTGCTGAATTTCATTCTCAGCAATGGGCTTAGTACCCTGGCTCTACAGTATAATGTTTCTGCCGGCCTTGCCGCCATTATAGGTGCTATATTCCCGTTATGGTTGGTGGTGATTGGCCTCTTTATTGCCAAAGACAAAATACCGGTGAAAGCAATAATAGGATTGCTGTTTGGTTTTGGCGGAGTGATGGTAATTTTTTACGATCACCTGCATGATTTTCTGAACACAAAATTTCAATTGGGAATTTTATTTTCTTTTATCGCCACCTGGACCTGGGCCATTGCTACGCTGTACACAAAAAAGCAAGCCACTTATTTTAATCCCTATTTCAGCCTGGGTATTCAAATGCTCATCAGTGGAATTGTCCTTTATGCTTTTTCCATTGCCACAGGAAGAGCTGTAAGCCTAACTGCCATTCCATGGCAATCATGGGCAGCTATTGCTTACCTGGTTATTTTTGGTTCTTTCATTGCTTTTATCTGTTACCTGTATGCGTTGCAAAACCTGCCCACCGAACAGGCATCTATTTATGCTTATATTAATCCGATAGTGGCAGTCGTACTTGGCTCACTTATCTTTGACGAACGACTCACTGTTTATTTAGCCATTGGTGGTTTGGTTACGCTGCTAGGAGTTTATCTGGTAAATAAAGCGTATAAAATTACTACGGTGGAGCAACCTGAACCGGAAGGAGTTTGATTTTTTTTAGCCAACAATAGTAATTCATTTCAACATCCCTTGCGACGTTCCCTTGTACTTTCTGTAATTCTATTCTGCTTTTTACCCACCCTTTTCGCATAATTTTTATTAGAAGTCTCTACCCCCCCCTCCGTCCGTACCGGTACGGGCGGGCCTCCTTTGAAGGGGATGACCTATACAAATTTTCTAATAGCCTAATTCCAAACTCCTTATTCCATTCACCACTCTCCATTTACTTTCCAGAAATAAATTCCTTATACACTTCTCTCCATCCTGTAAATCTTTTTTCCGTTCCCAGAAATGAGTTATGCCAGATGCTGATAAATGTTCCGTTCACTGATTTCACTATATGATAATAATATTGCATTTCTTCCAATGCCTGCTGCGCAGAATATTTTTGTTCATAGAAAGAATTGGCTTCCATATAACAGAATGGATGAAGTAATAACGAAGTAGTTTCTTCTTTTTCCAGATCATACCAGAAAAAAGAAGATGCCACGGAAGCACGGAATCCATTGATACTGCCATAGCCCATAGAATAATCATTTGTAATGCCTGCATCAATTAAATTGCAAAATGTTTGTGGTAAAGTGAACCGTACATAATGTTGACGGGATGAAGTAATTTTTTTTCCGGTAATATTCTCAAAAGTTTTTAATTCTTTGCTCAACAAACTTTCATCATCACCACTTTGCCAGGATGGATGTAAGCCAATTGGATATTTTTCAGCATGCTGTCTTATCAATTCCTTCATGGCAGGATGTGAAGGCAATATGTTTTTATCATATTTGCCATTTGCTTCAGCTACATGAAAAAAATAAACTGGCTGCAGGTTATGTTTTTGATGCAGCTCGTCCATCCACTTGTAGGAATCGTAGGGATCTTTGGTTTTTCCGGAAATCACTTTCCTTCTTTCACTGACCATGGACCATTGACCATGGACCATAGTTCTGACAGCTCCGCCCATTGTTTTTAAAAAACCTTTATACTTATAGGCATAAGCTTCATCTATATCGTAGGTAGGCTGAAATGTGAATGGCGAATAGTGAATAGTGAGTGAAGGAAATTTTTCTATTAACACTTTTTTAAAATCAACCAGCCAGATATTTACCAGGGGAAGATTTAAAAACCCTTCTTTGAAAGCCAGGGAATTTTCATGAGCATAGCGTCCATATAGGTCCTTACTATGCGGAAGATATTCTTCGTAACGACTAAGCAGATAGAATGAAGCAGCAAAGATGTCGAAGGGATAATCCCCGCCGGTTTTAAAAAAAGCTTTGAAGTTATTGGTGGTAAAACATTCAGTCTCCTGCTTTCTTATTCCTGTTTCAAAAAGCAATGGACAATTGATAATTGATAATTGACAATCCGGAATATCCAGATTGCTGTAGTTAATTTTAGGCCCAGTATAATTTTTGAAAGTTTCCCTGTCAGAAGTTAAATCAAATGCTTTCCCACAAATCTCTTTTCCAATAAAGTCAGTTATATATTGAAGTCGTGGAGTAACTGTATTTGCGTAAATCATCACGCAATGAAGATAATTACCTGTTCCCATATTTCTCTTTCCAAAGCTGGTTGAAAGATTTTTTCGGAAAATCCATTTCAGTCCTGTTTTCTTTCCAGCCTTTCAACAATTTATTTACCAACCAGTTTTTTATTTTACTGTTGCCCAGGTCCATAAAGCTGCGTCGTAACATGGCTATCTTCCACATTTTCCAACCCATTCTTTCCATATAAACACTATGGCCTTCATCCACTGCTTCATGCCTGTTCTCCAGCAACAATTCATGCAGGTTAATTTTCACTGCACACACTTCTGTGCAGTTGCCACAAAGAGAAGAAGCATAACTAAGATGTTTCCATTCTCCCATTTCTTTTAAATGCGGAGTGATAACTGACCCGATGGGTCCGCTATAGGTTGTTTCATAAGCATGTCCGCCAATATTTTTATAAACCGGGCAGGCATTCAGGCAGGCACCACAGCGGATGCAGTATAAACTTTCTCTTTGTTTTTCACTGGCCAGAATTTTTGTTCGGCCATTATCAAGCAGAATCACATACATTTCTTCAGGGCCATCTGTTTCTCCTTCCTGTTTGGGGCCGGTAACTATTGTATTATAAGTAGTGATTTTCTGACCTGTACCGAATGTTGATAGTAAAGGCCAGAACAATCCCAGATCCGTAATGGAAGGAATCATTTTTTCAATACCTGCAACAACGATATGTGTTTTTGGCATACTGCAACTCAGCCTGGCATTTCCTTCATTTTCTGTAATGGCAATTCCACCAATATCGGCAATTATAAAATTTGCACCAGTAATACCTACTTCAGCTTCTGTATATTTTTCTCTTAGTTTTTCCCTTGCCACCAGCGTTAATTGCTCAGGTGTTAATTTTGGATCAGTGCCTAATTTTTCCGCAAACAGTTTGGCAACATCTTCTTTGCTCTTATGCATGGCCGGTGTTACTATGTGATAAGGTGGTTCGCCATCAAGTTGCTGAATAAATTCGCCGAGATCAGTTTCCACACTTTGAATACCCTGCTTTTCCAAAAAATTATTCAGGTGAATTTCTTCTGTCACCATACTTTTACTCTTCACAACCATTTTGCAATTTTTCTCTGCACAAATTTTTCCAATGGCATCAAGTGCCTGCTGACTATTTTCTGCCCAGATAACCTTTGCACCTTTCCTGCTTATTACAGCTTCAAAATCTTCCAGTTGCTTATCAAGATTCTCCAGTGATTTCCATTTAATGTTTTTTGCTTTTTCTCTTGCCAGGTTGACATTGCTGAATTGTTCTTTTCCCCTGGGTACAACCGTGTTGTACTTATTAATATTAAAATTGATTTTGCGCCGGTGCTCTTTGTCAGCAGCTTTAACCGTACTCTTGGCAAGAAATGACTGGCTTTGCTCAGACATATTACAAATATAGATATAGTTTAAAAGGTAATTGCTTTAACTGTTTACTGAGACACACTCTTTTTCTGAAAAATATTCTTTTGCTGCTTTGTCCAGCGCCATATAAAATTCTTCCCCGTATTTTCTAATCAAGGGTTCTTTTAAAAATTCATAGGTCCGGACTTTGAGTTTTTCTCCCAGCGTACAGGCGGGGCTGCAAAGCTTTTCCCGGGGTTCATAATTTACTTTTTCGTAGTCACCATGTTTCCCTTTTTTGGCAATAATGGGATAGAGATGACAACTGATTGGTTTTTTCCATGGAATGAGCCCATCGTTGTACGCCTGCTCAAAAGCACATTTTATTATGCCGCTTTTTCCCCTGGTTCCATAAACACAGATCTCATTATCGCTTTCCAGGGTAGGTGTAACCCAGCCAAATTCCCGGTCATAAACAAATTTTCCTTTTTTTTCTATTTCCTTAACCGAAGCTTCAGAGAGATAGGGTTTGATCTTTTCATACGTTTCAATAACAATATTAAGTTCTTCATCGTCCAGCGGGGCGCCAGCATCGCCATCCTCGCAACAACCGCCTTTGCATTTAGAAAGATCACAAACAAATTGTTTTTCCACTATATCATCGCTGATCAGCATTTTATCAATCACTATCATAGTGTACAAATTTAAACAGTTTTATTCCTACTGATCACCGGTTGTTTTATAATTAAATTTTTATTTTATTTCCACTTCAATGTATTGATCAGGTGTAGCAGATCTTTCTTCAGAAAATCATTTACAATAGACAAGGAATCTTCATTGGGTGTAGCATCAAAATACAAGGCTCCGCGGAGAAAATGCTTTACCGAATCGGTTATAAAAAACTGGTTGGCGGT
>DATDPZ010000100.1:0-2335 GCA_035292525.1 Chitinophagaceae bacterium | reverse complement strand
TTGATATAATAATAGGTATTTGGGTTATCACCGCTGCCATTAACTTTACCCAGGGCAAAACCTGATCTGAATTCAACCAGAACATCATAATTTCTTGGCGGATCTTTCAGGTTTCCGTTTCTATCTACAAAAAAATATTTTCCATTATTTTTTATCAAACCCCAACCATCCCTGAATCCATAAACCGTATCATATCTGATTGGGAGAAAGATCTCGTTTTTATTTGTCAGGTAGCCGGATTTGGTTTTGCCGTCAATTGCTTTGGATACCTTGGATACACCATCAGTAAAACCGGTAAAGCTGCTGTATTCAGGGGGAATGATTTTGTTACCATTTAAATCCAAAAAGCCATAGAGGCTTTTTGATTTTGATTTGTAACCGGCAACCCCATCGGAAAAAGTATAAATGCCATCGCAGTCATCAATGGTTTTCAGGATCTTTCCTTTTTCGTCAATCAAAACATAAGAATAGTCAGTATTTTCAATAACGGAATAACCCTCTTTACCGAACATTCTGTAAGTAGAACCGTTTTCTATAAGCTGGCCAAGGTCTTTTCTGGTTTTATTAATGTAATGATACCTGGCATCAGTCATTTTTACCCAGGCTCCACCGGCATTGTCAAAATTTGTGGCTTCCATAAATACAGGATTCATGATCCACTTTCCGGTTTTATCTAAATAACCATAACGGTTTGTTTCGGGATCTTTTGCATAAACAAGCCCATTATTAAAAGAGCCCAGGTATTCAAATTTTATTGGAATAATTTCCGTGCCTTTTTTATCAATAAAGCCGTATAGTGTAGTGTAGGAATTGGCCGGAGATTTTTTTCCCACTTTTGCCAAACCGATGCTTTCGAAAATTGAAGCATAATCATACTTGGAAATAATTGCTTCATTTCCATTCAAATCAAGAAATCCGTACTTGCTGTTAACAATATATTGGATCATTCCCTCAGAACAACTGTATAAAGAGAAAACTGATTTGGTTTTTTCAAAAAGCCATTTTCCGCTCAGATCTGTAAATCCATATTGGGTTCCCTTTTCTGCTTTTAAAATTTTTTCTTTTGGATAGGCTGTCAAAGAAGAATATTCCTGTGGAAGTAATTCTTTTCCTGTGATATCCAGTAACCCCCATTTGCTGTTTTTACTTACAGTGACAAGATTACTGTCTGCAATCACGTTATCATAATTTACTGGAATGATGATTTTGTTTTGAGTGGATACCAGCCCGAACAAAGTTTTATTGTCAGTTTTTTTGGAAACAACCACAACATTTTTTGAATTAGCTTTGACTACGATAGTTTCATATTCAAAAGGGATAACCACTTTTCCTGTTTTATCCACCAGGCCCTTCTTCCCGTCTTTTTTAATAACGGTAAAGCCATTGACAAATTCAGGAATGAAAGATAAGTTATGCGAATAAGAATATTCTGGTTGAATGATGACCTTCCCTGTTTTATCAAGGTATCCGAATTTGTCATTGGATTCAAATCCAAAGAGTCCATCTCCTTTGTATTCTACCCGGTTGTAGTTCAGATCAGATTTAAAAATAAAAGCCGGGTTAACCTGGGCAGTGATGATGGAAGGGATCAACAGAAACAGATAAATTATTTTCATGCTGAGTGTTTTAAGATTAACTGTTATCAAATGTAAAAAACCTTACTCTATTAAAGTAAGGTTTTAAAAAAAGGAAAACATCAATTTTACAGGGAAGCAAAATGTTTATGAAAGTAAGGGATGGTCTCAATTCCTTTATAATAGTTGGCCAGGTTAAATTTTTCATTCGGGCTGTGCAGGTTATCGCTATCCAGGCCAAAACCCATGAATACGATTTTGATGCCGAGCTCCTTTTCAAATAAAGCGCTGATGGGGATACTGCCACCACCACGTACCGGAATGGGGTCTTTGCCAAAAGTGTCTTTAATAGCTGCTGCTGCTGCTTTATAAGCTTTGCTGTCAACCTGGGTCAGGTAAGGTTCACCTCCATGATGTAAAGTTGCTTTCAGATCAACCGTTGCCGGGGCAATTTTATGCAGGTGATTGATCAGCAATTCGGTTATTTTATGACTGCTCTGGTTAGGTACCAGCCTTGCTGAGATCTTTGCATAGGCTTTGGAAGGAAGTACTGTTTTGGCGCCTTCGCCGGTATAACCTCCCCATATTCCATTTACTTCAAGAGTTGGCCGGATGCCTGTTCTTTCATTGGTGGTATATCCTTTTTCTCCCCACAATTCAGTTACTCCCAGGTCATCCATAAATTCTTTTTCATTAAACGGAGCTTCTGCCATCATTTTTCTTTCTTCTTCAGAAACCTCCAGTACATCATCATAAAAACC
>DATDPZ010000099.1:0-3006 GCA_035292525.1 Chitinophagaceae bacterium | reverse complement strand
ACAGCATTTGCAATATGTACATTTTCAGAAAACTCATTTTCATAAATATTGATTTCAGGAAAAATTTCCAGTCCTTTTAAATCAGGATTGGCAGTAGTAAGTTCTTTTGTTAAATCTTTATATTGCTTGACCAGTCGCTGTTCATTATTTTCTATTAAATGCCTGGCAGCATCCAAAATGGGCTGTACACTCCTGTAGTTTTCTGTCAAAACTACTTTTACCAGATCTTTTTCAAATTTTTCTGCCAGGCTCATCATGTTTTTCAGGTTGGCACCCTGGAAGCGGTAAATACTCTGGTCATCATCGCCCACTACAAACAGGTTGGGTTTTTCATCCTGCCAATAACTGATAAGCAGCTCTACGATCCTGTTTTGTGTACCACTGGTATCCTGGTATTCATCTACCAGAATATATTGTAATTGTTCCTGGTAATTCAATAATATATCGGGGTTGTTTTCAAACATGCTGATCACCCAGGTAATCATATCGTCATAATCGTAACGGTGATTTTCATGAAGAATGTTCTGGTATGGTTCAAAAGCCTGTATGGCTGCTTTCAGTTTTTCCATCCTTTCCACTTCCTCTTTTCCTTTTTGGGTAAGGACAAAAATTCCTTTTTTCTTTTCACGTTTGTTATAAAATCCTTCTGTTTCCGGAAGTATCTCCGTGATGTATTCATCAATTTTTTCCAGGAGCCATTCTTCGGACCATCCTTCACGTTTAATGGCGGAGAAAAGAGCGGCAAGGTTTTCAAGGTCGTAATAGATTTCACCTTTATATCTTTTCAGTGGATTGTCTTTTTGAAAACTGTCAATCAGTTGTTTCAGGTATTGCACTCTTTCAAGATCCCCAAGTGCTTCCAGCTCTTTTTTATTGAAATGGCGGATATTTTCCTGGATCACCATATTGCAAAAGGAATGGAATGTGTGCAGGTTTACTTTGTAGGCATCGGCGCCAATAAAATCCAGCAATCTTTTTCTCATGGCTACTACACCTGCATCGGTATAGGTAAGGCAAAGAATGTTTTGTGGCAGGGTATCTGTTTCCAGTAATATTTTACCAATACGATTGGCAAGGATCTGCGTTTTGCCTGTACCCGGACCGGCAATCACCATCACCGGCCCGTCAATAGTATCTACGGCAATGCGTTGTTTTGGATTCAGGCTTTCATATGCATTAAGGAAAGCCATATGTAATTTTTCTTTTGCGAGGGACATCGTTCAAAGTTAGTTCCTATGATTTGTCTGAAATGCAAAATGAGGAAATTTGATTTCCCCATTCGTATTTTTAAAAGAAATAAAAGCAGTTATCCCGGCATGCGGATTCGGGTAATATGTTTTGCACCATCTCCTAAAGGGGAGTAATGAAAAATAAATTTTAACCGGGCATTCTGGTAATATATTTTTCTATTTGTTTTATCTGGTCAACAAGCTGATCTGTTTTGGGCTTAAGGGCTTTTGCTTTTCTGAAAAAATCCTTAGCCGCACGGAATTCTCTTTTATTCATCATCAGGCTGCACATCTGTAAATAAGCGGCGGCTTCATTTTCTTTATCGGGCAGGCCTTTGCGCAAAGCACTCCTGATATAAGTTTCTGCTTGTTTTAAATCATTTTTTTGCATATTGAGCATTCCCATTTGCAACAGGCTGGCGCCTTCGGCTTCTTTCATCGGCATTCCGAGGTCAAGTCCTTTCTTCATCATTATTTCTGCTCCGTCAAAATCCTGTTTCATCATGGCTACATTCCCTTTCAAAGTATAAAATACCGACCTGATAGGTTTGTAAAGAAGCCCGGGAAATTTTATGGAGGCAATAACTTTTTCCGCACTTTCCATGTCGCCGGCTTCCAGGTATTCCTGTATAATCCGGAGCGGCCCGAAAAAGAAATGCCCCAGGATTAAGACTAAGCCAACTAAATAAAAGGGAAAGCCAGGCCAGAAACCTGAAAAATAATTGATGACGCCACCAAGAATAGCTACAAAGATTCCAATATACAGCCGGTATTTTATCAGGAGGTTATAAAACTTCATACTTCACTTTTTGATCTCCGGAGGTCCTTGAGGATTCCTTCAGAAGATTGCAAAGATAAGGGGCTAATAGTTTTTACATAGCTTTATTCGCACCCGCTTATTTCAATCTAATAGCTATCCGGATATTTGAAATAGATTTGTTTCTTTCCTTCCACGTAACTGGCAATGAATTATTTTTATTAAGGATTGTAACAGGTTAATCAATTATTTTTGTCGCCCGGAATTATGGACCCGTATTTCAATGCCCGCCCGGCTGACGCCAATCGGACGGGGATAGGATATTCCGCAGGCAAAGTGGCCCGGTAGTTCAATGCCCGCCCGGCTGACGCCAGTCGGACGGGGATAGGATATTCCGCAGGCAAAGTGGCCCGGTAGTTCAATGGATAGAATAGGAGTTTCCTAAACTCTAGATACAAGTTCGATTCTTGTCCGGGCTACTTTGCCGTTGCGGGACTAAACTTTTGATACGGTTTCAATTCCTGTGAGGATTATTACATTCAACAATTTAGGATTGCAGGAGATTGAACTTTAAAGATTTTAGTCAGACAATTGTGAAAAACAAACATAAACCAGTCAGAAAAACTTTCTGGTAATATAATGTTCCGGGAAATTTTCTTAGTGGCATCAATATTCAAACCTGTTTACGGTAGCATCTTCGTTAATTACAGCGGCAAATTGTTCATGATTTTTTGCAGGACCCCGCACTTCCCAGTTAATAATTAGTTGATTCCCTTCTTTGATTTCTTTGGATAATTTGTATTTTAAATTGTGTTGTTTCAATAAGAGCTCATAATGAACCCTTTTATTTGCTGAAAAATCACATTTAATGGAATATTCTTTTGACTGATTAAGCCGGTCAATCATCCTTTCCATATAGGGTAAAATGGCCAGTACAATCAGGATCAGCACACTGGCTGATGCCGATGCAAAATAGTGACCTGCACCAATGCCCATTCCAACAGCTGCCACAGCCCAAAT
>DATDPZ010000098.1:0-12589 GCA_035292525.1 Chitinophagaceae bacterium | reverse complement strand
AAAGTTTGTTTTTACTGACGAAAATGAAAAATGGTATGATGATAATGACATTCGTACTATATTTTTTTGCAAAGGAGCTTTGGAAACAGTGAAAAAATTTGGCTGGCCCCCGGATATTATTCATTGCAGTGGCTGGATGACCGGATTGATACCGGCTTATCTCAAGACAGTGTATAAAAAAGAACCAGTCTTCTCGCATAGCAAAATAGTTTTTACCATCGGTCAAAATACATTTAAAGAAAAACTTGGAACAGCTTTTTTAAAGAAAGCGCTGATACATGCTTCAATCAAAGAAAAAGACCTGGAAGTTTTCAAAGAAACAAATAACACAGCCATGTTTCGCGGAGGTGCATCCTATGCAGATGCAATTACTTTCGGAGCCGATAAAATAGAAAAAAAACTGGCTGATGAATTCACAAAAGTTCGTGGCAAGAAAACTTTGCAATACAATGCAGCATCTGATTTAACAGACTATTTACAATTGTATAGCGACCTTGCAAACAAGTAATTATAATCCCAAAACCTTACATGAACTGGTTTTTAAATATTAATTTGTGAAAAAAAGATTTTTACTGGCTTTATTGTTTTCTTCCTCCATATTGTTTACAATTATTTCCTGTAGCAGAATAAATGAATCCACTGAACTGGGTGGTGGAGTCATCCCGGCTATCGACGGTGTGAACACCTTTGACACTACCATTACTGTAGAAGCCTATAATGATTTGTTTACCGGCCTGAATGATTCCAGCTATGTATCATTATTTGATGACCATATTTTAGGAAATATTTCCAATGATCCTTTTTTTGGCAGAACCAATGCAAAAATATTTATGGAATTAAAACCCATCACTTACCGGTGGGGCTTTTCTGATGTTTTTAATAAAGACAGCTTATTCCTTGATTCCATTGTGCTGGTACTTAGTTATAGTGGAGCTTACGGAGATACTGCTGCCATACAGCGGGTAAGAGTTTATGAAATGGATCCATCCAATGATTTCAGAATTGATTCAGCCTACCAGATCAGGCAACAGTATTTTACTTATTCCAGTCTTTTAGGATCAAAAGATTTTACACCCAGGTCGCTCAAAGATTCTTTCCTTGTTTTTAAAGACACCATACGAACGGCCAATCAGTTAAGGATCCGGTTAAATGATAATTTTGGTACCCGGCTGCTGAACCAATACGATACCACGAATGCATATTTTTCTGATTCAGCATTTAAAAAACATTTCAAAGGATTTGCCATTGAGGCAGATCAATCCATGGGAAATGCATTAATGAGTTTCAAGTTGTATAACAATGCCAACAGCAACTTGTCTATTTATTACCGGGTAAATAAAAACGGGAAACAGGACACTACTGTAAGCTATTTCAATTTTTCTGACCTTTCTGCACATCATAATTTTATTGACAGGAATTTTAGCGGAACCCCTTTGCTGGCCGCACAGGGAGGGACTACACCTGATAATTTTGTTTACCTGTTGAATGCGCCGGGAAGTTTTGCTACATTAAAAATCCCTGCATTACAGAACCTGAGTAATCGTGTTGTACATCGTGCAGAACTGATCATGGAACAGATCTATGATCCGTCTGATAAACTATTCACAACACCTGAAGCCTTATTCCTCGATGTCTTTGATTCTGTTATTTTAAGATATAAATCCATTCCATACGATTTTTTGCCTGATAATACAGGGCTGGGCCAGGAACAATTTGGTATGTATGGTAAAACAGGAGCGGATCCATCAGGAAATCTTACCAGGACCTGGAAGTTTAATATCTCCAGGCTGGTCCAGAATTTCTTAACCAAAAAAGAACCGATTCATGATTTCCGTTTAGTAACTCACCGGTCAATTAAAAATCAAATCCGTACTAATAATGAAAATAATTCCGGCTTATACGGAGAACTTACCATTCCAATAAACAATTTATTTGCAGTTGGCAGGGTACGATTGGGAGGCGGTAATCATCCCACTCATAGGATGAGGCTGAGAATAATCTATTCCAAAATTTAGTTGATAACTGAAAAAGAATGAATGGATCAGGGTGTTATCTTTGCACACGATTTTAATATTAACCCAATTAGTTATGTCATACCTGTTTACATCTGAAAGCGTATCCGAAGGTCATCCTGATAAAATTGCAGACCAGATCAGCGATGCATTAATTGATAATTTCCTTGCATTTGACCCTAACTCCAAAGTGGCCTGCGAAACACTGGTGACCACAGGCCAGGTTGTATTAGCCGGAGAAGTAAAATCAAAAGCTTACCTGGATGTACAGGAAATTGCCCGTGCAGTCATTCGTCGTATTGGCTATACAAAAAGCGAATACATGTTTGAGGCAAACAGTTGTGGCGTTTTTTCTGCTATTCATGAACAATCACCGGATATCAACCAGGGAGTCGTCAGGAAAATGAAAGAAGAACAGGGTGCCGGCGACCAGGGAATGATGTTTGGATATGCCTGTAATGAAACGGAGAATTATATGCCCCTGGCATTAGACCTGGCCCATAAATTATTAATCGAACTGGCTGCATTACGCCGGGAGAATAAAAAAATTCAATACCTGCGACCCGATGCAAAAAGCCAGGTTACACTTGAATATGATGATAACAATGTTCCTGTTCGTATTGATGCAATCGTTGTTTCCACACAACATGATGATACCGTAAGCCAGGCACAGATAAGAAAAGATATGATCAACATTCTTATTAAGAGGGTAAAGGAAAAATGCAAACCATCCGTACAGAAATTATTTAACGACCAGATCAAATACCATATTAATCCCACCGGAAAATTTGTAATTGGCGGCCCACATGGTGATACAGGATTAACCGGGAGAAAAATTATTGTAGATACTTATGGCGGTAAAGGTGCACATGGTGGTGGTGCATTCAGCGGCAAAGATCCAAGTAAAGTAGACCGGAGTGCAGCTTATGCTACAAGGCACCTTGCCAAAAACCTGGTTGCAGCCGGTGTATGTACAGAAGTATTGGTTCAGGTTTCTTATGCCATCGGTGTAGCAGAGCCCACCAGTATCAATGTAAATACTTATGGTACGGCCAAAGTGAAAATGACGGATGCGCAGATTTCTGACATCGTCAGCCAGCTGTTTGATATGCGTCCTTATTTTATAGAACATCGTCTCAAACTTCGTAATCCGATTTATAGCGAAACAGCTGCTTATGGTCACATGGGGCGCAAACCACAGATCGTTGAAAAAACATTTATATCTCCCGATGGTAAAATAGCGAAGAGAAAAGTTGAATTGTTTACCTGGGAAAAACTTGATTACGTTCCTAAAGTAAAAAAAGCATTTGGAATTAAAACTCCCTGAATTATTTTGAAGGGAGTATTGCGAAGAACCTGAAAAATTGAAATCGGCCTGCAGATTTTTTTATTAACCCGGCAGTTGAATTTATATTGGTGTTTTTTACCACACAAAGCATGTACAGTATGAAACGAAGTACCCGCCTCTGGTATTTCAATTTTATTTTCCCTGTTTTCCGCACCTCTCCCGATGAATCGGAACAAGCTGTGGCAAAATCTTTATTTTTGAAAGGTGAAAAATTTCAGACACCAGTCCCGGCCTAAAAAAAATACCCTCGTTATTGGAAGAAAAGCAGTTTTAAAAGCCATCCAATCAGGGCAACAACTCGACAAAGTATTTCTGGATACTAAAGCACAGGGACCAGAAATTAATGAGCTTAAAAAAATGGCATCTTCCCATACTATTCCTTTAAGTTATGTGCCGGAAGCAAAACTCAATAGTTTCCATGTCACTAATCATGAAGGTTGCGTGGCACAAATTTCCAAAGTACAATATCAAAACCTGCAGGATATTATTTCCTTTGTTACTGAAAGCGGAAAACCACCATTGTTTCTGATACTGGATAGCATTACAGATATCCGCAATATTGGTGGCATTGCAAGAACGGCATTTTGTATGGGAGTGCATGCACTCATTATTCCTGACAAAGGGGTAGGAGCATTGAATGAAGATGCAATACTGACCTCAGCCGGTGCATTGGAAAAAATCACAGTGTGCCGGGTCAACAGTTTAATGAAAGCAGTAGATGAACTTCATTTAAATGGTATAAAAGTATTTGCAACAGAAATGAACGCAGCAAAAAAACTTTCTGACTGTAATTTTACAGAACCCTGCGCTATCGTGATAGGAAGTGAAGAGAAAGGGATCTTTCCGGCTTTGGTAAAAATCTGTGATGAGAAGTTGAAAATTCCTATGCCGGGAGAATTTGATTCACTCAACGTATCCGTTGCTACAGGAATTATTTTATACGAAGTAATGAAACAGAGAATTCGTTTATGAACCAGGAATTAAAATCTGAAAATTTAAACCTATCACTCATTGAATGCCCCCGGGATGCAATGCAGGGCTGGAAATATTTTATTCCAACGGAACAAAAGATCCGCTATATTAATTCCCTGCTGGATGTTGGATTTCATACTATCGACTTTGGCAGTTTTGTTTCACCAAAAACAATTCCGCAAATGGAAGACACAAAAGAAGTGGTGAAGCGGCTGGATATGAAAGAGGGAAAAACAAAACTTTTAGCCATCGTAGCAAATCTAAGAGGCGCCATTGATGCCTGTGTTTATGACGAGATCAGTTACCTTGGTTTTCCGTTTTCGGTATCAGAAACATTTCAGCAAAGAAATACCAACTCTTCCGTTTTAGAATCATTGAAAAGGGTGGAAGAAATTCAAACACTTTGTATAAAGGCAGGAAAGAAACTCGTCATTTATATTTCCATGGGATTTGGAAATCCTTATGATGATCCATACAATGAAGAGATAGTTTTTAACTGGGTGGAAAGACTGATTGAACTGGATATTGAAATTATCTCCCTGGCAGACACTGTAGGATTGGCTACACCTGAACAGGTTTTTGATATAACAAATTATTTAATTGAATCTTTACCGGGAACAGAGATTGGTGTTCACCTTCATTCCGGCCCGGACGAGCTCCTTGCAAAATTAGAAGCAGCATTAAGAGCCGGTTGTAAAAGATTTGATGGCGCTATCAAAGGAATTGGCGGCTGCCCGATGGCCAATGATGATCTTGTGGGTAATATGAATACAGAATGGATGATCAGATATTTTGAAGAAAAAAATATTTTAACCGGGGTAAATAAAAATGCATTGGCTGAAAGTATCCGGATAGCGGAGGAAATATTTATTTAATAAAACCATGCAGTTTCAATTACCAATACAAGTAAAAGAACCTGAAGAGAAGATCAGCTACCGGCATAAAATACTTTTAACCGGGTCCTGTTTTACCAAACATATCGGCACATCGCTGGAAGATTTAAAATTTTCTGTTTTGCAGAATCCAACAGGAATATTATTTGATCCGTTAAGTGTTTGTAACAGCCTTATATCCTATATTCATCCAAAACAATTTTCTGAAGCAGATCTTTTTTACCTGAATGAATTATGGCATAGCTGGCATCATCATTCCCGGTATTCGCATATTGAAAAAGAAAGTTGTATTATCCACATAAATGAGTCGCAGAAAAAAGCACATGAATTTTTAAAGGAAGCTGATTGGCTCATTATCACACTTGGTTCATCCTTTTCATACAGGCTAACGGAAGAGGCGGATAAGGCCAATATGAAGGCCGGGGTAGGAGTGGCTAACTGTCACCGTGCTCCTGCAAAATGGTTTGAAAAACATCTCCTGGCAATTGATGAAATTATTTCAAATCTGGAATCCTGTTATCAACAGCTTTTACAATTCAATTCAAAATTAAAAATTGTTTTTACCATCAGTCCTGTAAGGCATGTTAGAGATGGAGTGGTGGAAAACAATCGCAGCAAAGCCCGGCTGTTGGAGGCTGTGCACCGGATGGTTGAATCTTCTAAGCCGATTTATTATTTTCCTGCATACGAACTGGTCATTGATGTACTCAGAGATTACAGGTTTTATGACATAGACCTGGTGCATCCAAACTATATGGCTACAGAATTTGTATTGGAAAAATTTGCTGCCACTTTTATTGAACCCAATGCTATGGAACTGATGGAAGAGCTAAGAAAAATTGTGATTGCCCGTAAACACAAACCCTTTCAATCTAAAACAAAAGCACATAAGGAGTTTTTACTTGCTCATGCTGAAAAATCAAAAATTCTGATAAAAAAATATCCCTTCCTGGATCTACAAGAAGAACTCAATTATTTTACCGCTGTTTCTGAAACCCTGTAAATATTTTTTTGCCGGTAAATTTCTCCGGGTCTTATTACAGTATTGGGAAAATGTGGAATATTAATAGCATTTGGATGTGTATGTGTTTCCAGACAAAGGCCGGAAAATGGACCATACTGATTTCCTTGTTTACCCCTTAAGTTTGGAAAACCCTGCGCTGTATAAAACTGTACAGCCGGTGCTGTAGAAAATACCTGAAGGGTAATTCCAGATTGCAGGGATCTGGTTTCTGCTACCATACACAACTCATCATCTTTCTTATCAATTACAAAACATTGGTCATACCCAATTTTGCTTTCCCCGTCTTTTAATACAGCTTTAAAATTTCTGAAATCAAACCGGGTGCCTTCCACTGGTATAAAATCACCATTACAAACCAGTCCTTCATCCTGGGCAAGAATCCGGGAAGCGTTTATTTTCACTTCATGATCTTCAATTGTACCGCTTCCATTGTTAAGATTAAAATAACTATGGTGGGTCAGGTTGACAGCCGTCGCTTTATCCGTTCTTGCTGAAAATTCATAACTCAATTCATTCTGTTCATTAAGTTCAAAACGGATATGGGTTGTTAAATTCCCGGGAAATCTTTCTTCGCCATCGGGGCTGCTATATGACAATTCAAGAATAGAATTGTTGAAAGAAACCAGTTGCCATATTTTTTTATCAAATCCTTCCCGGCCTCCATGCAACTGATCTTTACCTTCGTTTTGAGTCAATTGATAATTTTTTCCGTCAATCGAAAACCGTCCATCTTTTATTCTGTTTGCATAACGGCCACAGGCAGCGCCGATATAAGAATATTGACTCAAGTAGGTTGGTGAAAAATAATCTTCCATCTTATCAAACCCGAGTACAATGTCATTAATCCTGTTATTATTTTGTATAATTTTAAAAGACCGTATGATTGCCCCATAATTGCTGATACTGACTTTTGTCCCTGATGTATTACACAATGTGAACAAATAAATATCTTCACCGCCCCTTGAAAAACAAAAATATTTCTCGTACGTCATAATTGAAATAATGGAAAATAATACAATAATAAAGGAATTTTCAGACCGGTATGGAAGTAATCCCGAACATATTTTCTTTTGTCCGGGCCGGGTAAACCTGATTGGGGAACATATAGATTATAATGGAGGCAGGGTATTACCTTGCGCCATTTCTTCGGGAACCTGGCTGGCAATTTCAAAAAACAGGGATAAAAAGATTCGTTTTCAGTGCCTGAATTTTCCTGAAATGGCTTCACTGCACCTGCAGGAATCCTATTCAAAAGCAGGAAGCCAGTGGTTTAATTATCCATTGGGAATCATTCATGAATTTATTCAACATAGTTATCCCTTATCAGGACTTGACATGCTCTATGACGGTAATTTACCAATAGGAGCGGGATTATCTTCCTCCGCATCCATTGAAGTACTGACGGCTTTTGCTTTAAATGAAATGTTTGCAATTAATCTTTCCTTAAAAGACATTGTTATACTATCGAAAAAAGTGGAGAATGAATTTATAGGTGTAAACTGCGGCATTATGGACCAGTTTGCTGTGGCTTTTGGCAAAAAAAATAATGCCATCCTCCTCAATTGTGATACATTGGAATTTAAATACACCCCGCTGGAATCAGGAGCTTATTCGCTTGTCATTATTAATACCAGGAAGGAGAGGGGGCTGGTTGGATCAAAATACAATGAGCGATTTACCGAATGCAGCCTTGCATTAACAGCCTTGAAAAAAGAATTGCCAGCAAACAATTTGTGTGAAGTAACCCTGCATGAATTCTCTGCATACCGTCACCTGATAAACGATCGGGTGCTGGAAAAAAGAGCTTTGCATGTAATCAGTGAAAATTTCAGGGTAGGCGAAGCGGTTGATGCCTTAAATACCGGTCAGCTTTTTACTTTTGGAAAATTAATGTATGCTTCACATCAATCTTTAAAAGAATTTTATGAAGTGAGTTGCATTGAATTAGATACCATAGTGGATTTCTGTAAATCTTTCGAAGGTTGTATCGGTGCCCGGATGACCGGCGCTGGGTTTGGTGGTTGTGCTATAGCCCTTGTAGAACAAAATAAAAATACCGGTTTTTCTGAAAAACTTACTGCTTATTATGAAAAAATTATTGGTATTAAACCGGAAATATATCAATGCAAAGCAGAGGATGGAGTTAAATCTGTTTTCTAAACTTTAAAATGAAATTCTTTTTCTAAATAAAGTTCCAGCTTTTGCAGCAAGATCAACTGGTTTTTTGCCCTGTCAAAATTCTGCTCTGCATAATTGACCCGGTAATAAACATCCCCGTTCAGATAGTCAGTCAGATAACGAAGTGCCTGCATATAGATCATCAGCAATCCCACAGAGTGAATATTTTTTTTCTCTGCAGCAGTGAATTGCTCTTTCATCGCGGATAAATAACCTTCTGTAATCGCAAGATAAAAATCTTTCCGTACAGCTATGTTTTTAAAATCAGTGCTGGATTCGTCTACAGAACAAGCCATGCTTCTGATCATATCTCCGGAATCAGAAAAAAAATAACCGGGCATGACTGTGTCAAAATCTACAAGGCAAATGACCTTACCAGATTTTTTGCTGAAAAGTGCATTGGCAATTTTTGCATCATGATGCATCACCCGTTTTGGAAATTCATCAGGCGACTCCAAAACAAATTCATAGAAATCTTTGTACCGTTCCCGCTTTTTTAATTCTTCAATAAGGGGTAAAGATTTGGGCATCCTTTCATAAAATTCTCCGTTAACAGCTTCCTCAAATTGCAGGTAACGAAAACTAAGGTTGTGAAAACCGGGTATGACGGGTTTAAGTAAATCCACATTAAACTCATCAAAAGCTGACGTAAATTTTGCAAACGCTTTTGCTGTTGCTTTGGCCTGTGCAGGCTTTTCAGCCAGGGTCAGCATCCGGGCATCATCAATAAACTCAAAAGCTCTCCAGTAGTTTCCTTTTGTATCAATAAAAAGTGATTTTGTTTTATTGAAATATATTGGTGCAGGAAGATGCAGTCCTGTGAATTCAAATTCGGCATACTCCCAGATATATATATAATTCTGCTGCACTTCTTCCGGTTTTGTAAAAACATGATGATTGATCTGTTGCAGCAAAAAGGGGCTGGCTAGCGGACTGCTGACTTTAAAAGTTTGATTGATCAACCCTCCGGTGAGAAGCTCCACTACAAATTCATTTTCGTCCTGGGTAGCTATCGGTAAGTCAGGATGATAATTGCCAAAGACCAGAATGGCTTCACGGTAATTTTTATCATTCATCAAAATTATTTTACCTGAAAAATAAAACTTATAAAATCGTGAAAATAGTAAAAGCAATAATTAAAAAACCATCACTTTATCAATCTTAACTGAAGTTTGATGACATACAGCAATCAATGAATTCTATCACCACGAACTTCCAGCTTTCGGATCACTTCAGATTCATATTTCAGCCATTTGGCCCACCGTAAACGAACTTTTTCTTTATCAATATAAGTTTCGGCAAGGTCAATGAATAAAGTATAATGACCAGCTTCACTTTCCATAAACATGCGGTAAAATTTTTTCAAATAGGCATCTTTTAATCCTTCACTTAATCTTTTAAATCGTTCACAACTCCTTGCTTCAATCAATGCCATAGTAAGTAGCTGATCAAGTAACCTGTCATCACGGCTGCCGCCTTTTTGCTGAAACTCCAGCAATTTATTTACATAATCATCTTTTCGTTGTAACCCCAGTTTAAGATTACGTTTTTGAAGTTCGGCTAAAACCAGCCGGAAGTGGCCCCATTCTTCTGAAACTATGGGGGCTAATCTGGCAACTAACATTTCTTTTTCGCTGTAGCGTTGAATCAGGGAAATGCAGGCAGTGGCTGCCTTTTGTTCACAAAAAGCATGGTCGGTAAGAATATCTTCCAAAGATTTTCCGGCCAGGTTTACCCATCGGGGATCGGTAGGTAATTGAAGGCCAAGTATGTTACGGGTATCCTTCGAAAGTTCCGGTTGCTGCATTTTTTCAAAATAATTTAGAGACAAATCTAAATCAAATGGCTTGTAAATGTTTGTATTTAAGAAGTGTTACCTTACCTTTGCCGCCACAAATAACAGGATGTAAAATCGGATGAAATCACCCGAAGGTACAAAGGGACTCCTTTGGAGGATTACTTCGGAAAAAAAAATTAAAGATGCCTTTAACAAAAGAAAAAAAAGCAACCACATTCGCCCAATATGGCGGAAAAGAAATGAACACCGGATCTACAGAAGGTCAGATCGCTTTATTGACAGAGCGGATCAGCCAGATCTCCGGACATCTCCAAACAAACAAAAAAGATTTCTCAACTCACCGCGGTTTAATGCAGTTGGTAGGTAAACGTAAGCGTTTACTGAATTACTTACAAAAAACTGATCTGTCTGGATATCGCCAGCTGATTGAAAAGCTAGGATTGAGAAAATAAACACGGCTACTTTAATCCCCCAATGGGGGACTTTTAGTTTCTTCTAGCAGTGTGATTTCTTATCATAATTACCTTAAAACGATAAGAAATTAGTCCGGGAAACTTTAGGGAAAATGCATTAGAAATTAATTTATGTTAACCGGCCGGATCCAACTAATTAAATAATAAAAAAAATTAAAAACGATAGTTTTCTTTAATTAATTTAACTATTTGTGCAGATGATTTTCTTATCGTGAAAATCAGAAGAAAATTTTCAAACATCAAACACCATGTTACAACAACCAATTCGTAAAACATTTGATATAGGTGGTGGCCGAATGGTAACTATCGAAACGGGACGTTTAGCCCGCCAGGCAGATGGAGCCGTTACAGTGTCAATGGGCAATTGCATGATATTGGCAACAGTGGTTGCCAATAAAGAAGCCAAAGAAGGACAAAGTTTTTTCCCTTTATCAGTAGATTACCAGGAAAAATTTGCGTCTGCCGGCCGGATTCCGGGTTCATTTTTCAAAAGAGAAGCAAGACTCAATGATTATGAAATTCTGACTTCCCGGCTGATTGACCGTGCTCTTCGACCCTTATTCCCTGAAGATTATTTATGTGAAGTGCAGGTATTAATTTCCCTGATTTCAAGTGATGAACAAATAATGCCTGATTCAATGGCCTGCCTTGCAGCATCTGCTGCCCTTGCTGTATCAGATATTCCCATTAAAGAAATTATATCAGAAGTACGGATTGCAAAATTCGAAGGTGAATTCATCGTAAATCCCAGCCGGGATCAATTGGAAAACTCGGATCTTGAATTCATGATTGCTGCTACAGAAAAAAACCTGATGATGGTGGAAGGGGAAGCACAGGAATGCTGCGAGGAAGATTTAATAAAAGCCCTGGAGATTGCTCATGCTGCGATCCGTATCCAGGTAAAAGCACAGGAAGAACTTCGGGATTTGGTGGGATTGAAAGAAAAAAGGGAATACAAAAAACCAGTACATGACGAGGAACTGAGAGAAAAAATAAAAGTTTTTGCCAAACAGAAAGTTTATGAAGTGGCAAAAGGAAAATATAGCAAAACAGAACGCACTGATAAGTTCAAAGCCATTGAAGAAGAATTGCTTGAATTTTTAAAAAAAGAAGCAAACCTTGCAGCAGAAGAAGCATTACCAGAATTAACTTCAAAATTGGCAAAGACATATTATGGCGACCTGCAATACGATGTAGTCAGGGATATGATTCTTGATGAAAAAATCAGGCTGGACGGCAGGGCCCTTGATGAAATTCGTTCTTTGGATATGGAGGTAGATATATTACCTTCTCCGCATGGAGCAGCTCTATTTACAAGAGGTGAAACACAATCTCTTACCACGGTTACCTTAGGAACAGCTCTGGATGAATTATTAATAGAGAGTGCTGCAAAATCTTATGATTCCAAATTCTTTTTGCATTACAATTTTCCCCCTTTTTCAACAGGTGAAGTGAAAATGATGAGAGGCGTTGGACGACGTGAAGTAGGGCATGGAAATCTGGCGATGCGATCATTAAAAAAAGTACTTCCCTCAAACGATTTTGCTTATACGGTTCGGGTGGTGAGTGATATTCTGGAGTCGAATGGCTCTTCCTCAATGGCAACCGTTTGCGCTGGTTCTCTGGCGCTGATGGATGCAGGAGTTAATATTTCAAAACATGTAAGTGGTGTAGCCATGGGATTGATCACGAAGGATGAAAAATTTGCCATCCTGAGTGATATTTTAGGAGATGAGGATCATCTGGGTGATATGGACTTTAAAGTAACCGGAACAAAAGACGGTATATGTGGTGTTCAGATGGATATTAAAGTGGATGGTTTGAAAATGGAAGTGATGGCACAGGCATTGGAGCAGGCAAAACGTGGTCGTTTGCACATACTGGATGCTAT
>DATDPZ010000097.1:0-5998 GCA_035292525.1 Chitinophagaceae bacterium | reverse complement strand
TGATCGGGACAGGCTGCCCAGATGGCGAAATTGGTAGACGCACTGCCTTCAGGTGGCAGCGCCGGAAACGGTGTGCTGGTTCGAATCCAGTTCTGGGCACAAGTAATAGTCAGTAATTAAATCTTGCTGACTTTTTTATTTTCTTTTGCTGGTTCCCTGCCTGACTCCTGCCCGGCTTCAAAAAAATAAAATAATTAAGAGCAGACGGGGCGTCACGCAGGCTGGGAATCCAGTTCTGGGCACCAAAAAGACCGAAAATTGAATTTGGTCTTTTTTATAGCACCATCAAACTACAGCCCCGCAAATCACTTCCGTCTATACGACCCAATACTTCAAAATTACAATCTGAAAATATTTTACCAACATCATCTGTAGCAATAAAAGAGCAACTGTACACATTGGCAAGATCAATAATATTCAACGCACCTGTGAGAGTCGTGATTCGTGATTCGTGATTCGTGATTCGAGTTTCTGAATCCAGACTCTGAACTCCTGTTTCCAAATCCCCGACTAAAGACTGCACATCCAACGGATCTCCATCATCTCTTACCAGTACTTTCATCCAAGCAGGACATTTAAATATTCCATCAGCTTTTGAGTAGGCCTGTGATAGCAGTTCTGTCATCCCATACTCAGCATGAATTTCATTTTTTGAAAAAGCTTTTTTCAGTTTTTCATGTACTTCTATTCTTGTCATTTCTTTTCTTCGTCCTTTCATACCGCCTGTTTCAATGATGATGGTGGATTGCAGGGGCATGGGAAACTTTTCTGCAAAATCAAGCAGGGCAAACGTGACGCCCAGCAAAATTGTTTTCTGTTTTTTCTTTTCCAGTTCTGTCAGAACTTCTTTTAGTTTTTCAAAATCATCCAGGTAAAATCCACTTTGGGGATGACCACTGAGCCTGATCAGTTCTTTTACCATAAAAGCCAAAGAAGAAGTATCCCTCTCCAGATAAGAAGGCAATAACCCTATAATGCAATATTCATTAACGGGGCCATAGTTTTTTTCAAAAGTCTCTCTAAAACTTTTTGAATAAATACGGTTATCCTTCACAAAATGCCGGCTTGGTAAAGATCCGGTGGTACCACTGCTTTCAAAAATTGTTTCAGAAGAAAATTCTCCCGACTTAATTTCATGATTTTTAAAAAAACTGATGGGCAGAAAAGGAATTTTTTCAATAGCATTGACAAAAACCGGATTTACCCTTATAGCTTCAGTAAAAGCCCTGTAAACAGGATTATGCTGGTATTGGAAATGAAAAATCTCCAATGCAAGGTCCTGAAAAGCGGTTTCCGAAACAGAAAATATTTTATCATGCCATTCACAGGTCATTGTAGGTGGGTATCTTGTTTAAGCTTAAATTTGTTTACAACTAAATACACAATATGAAAACCGGTTTGCTATTTGTTTTTATTTGTTCGCTGGCCTTTTCAGCCTGCAGCAAAGATAAGTTTGAGACAATACCACAATTGAAGTTTAAATCTAAAAACACAGATATTGTTGGTATAAATGGCAGCCTGCAAATCGTTTTAGAGTATACCGATAAAGAAGGGGATGTCAGCGATTCATTACTGGTGGTAAGGCAACGCTTAAATAAAAGAGGACCTGTTACTATGCCTGCCAGCCCCTACCCGATTCCTTCTTTTCCCCACACTAAAAAAGGTGAGTTTGAAATCACATTGGAATACCAGTTCGGATTGATCTTTGGTTTGTCTCCACTCAGGATTATCGGCAGTAATCCTCCTCAAAATGAACCTGACACGCTAAATCTGAAATTTGTGGCCAGGGATAAAGCAGGGAACAAAAGTGATACGCTGACTGTAGAAAATATCATTGTAAGACGCTAAGCTGTTGACTATACAAAATAAAGTATTTGATTTTTTCCTGTTTACCAGTTTTTACATCGCTGTATGTGCAGTGCTGATGGTGAATCAAACTTATATCCTACTGGTACAAAAACCGGTGGATGTTCATTTTCTTGCTTTCGTTTTTTTCTCCACAGTAAGTAGTTATAATTTTCACTGGTTGTTTACCCCCCGGTCAGCAAATCCTTCTTCCCGGCTGAACTGGTCCTTTCAACACAAAGGATATCATCTTTTTCTTTTTATTGCCGGGCTTTTATTTTCTTTTTATTTCTTTTTAAATTTTATTAACGAGTGGTTTTGGATAGGCATTGCTACCCTGCTTACTTTTATGTATTCTGCACCAAAAATCCCGTATAAGACTTTTCTCCGGCTCAAAAAATACGCTTTTGGGAAAACAATATTTCTTGCAGCAGTATGGACTTATGTAACAGTTGTTTTACCATTACAGACAGAGCATGTCAGCTGGACGGGCAGATCTGTTCTTTTTTGTGCGGGCCAGTTCTTTTTCATTTTTTCTATCTGCATTTTATTTGATTACAGGGACAGGGAGGACGATAAAGCTGAAGGAATCCGGAGTTTGATCGTTTATTTAAGCGAAAAAGAAGTAAACAGGTTGTTTGCTTTTTCACTTATTTTATCTGCTGCCTTATTCTTTTTATTATTAAAGGAAGCTGTTTATCCGGCTACTGTTTTCATCCTGGTTATCCCACTGCTCTTACTTTCTCTTCTTTATAATTATTCAAAAAAGAATTTTTCTGATTATCTCTATTACTTTATCCTGGATGGATTGATGATGCTTTCCGGATTTATCCTATGGATTATGAGTTGGTTTTAAGTATTTTTGAAGTTCCTAAATTTATCTCATGGCAAAATCAGCAAAAACCAAATCAACATCTGTACTCAGTGAATCGTCGTTAACGTTTTTAAAAAACTATTTAAACAATGCTTCTCCGGTTGGGTTTGAAACCAGTGGGCAGAAGATCTGGCTGGAGTACCTGAAGCCATTTGTTGATTTACATTATACAGATCCTTACGGAACAGCTGTTGGTGTTATTAACCCGGAAGCTAAATTTAAAATTGTTATAGAAGCCCATGCAGATGAAATCAGCTGGTTTGTTAACTATGTAAATCCTGAAGGACTACTTTATCTTAAAAAAAATGGTGGAGTAGATCAGCAAATTGCGCCGGCACAAAGAGTGATTATACATGGGAAAAAAGGACCGGTAAAAGCCGTTTTTGGCTGGCCGGCCATTCATACCCGTTTAAATAATCCTGATCAGAAAGAACCATTGCCCCGACTGGATAATCTTTTCCTGGATTGTGGTGCCAGAAATAAAAAAGAAGTAGAACAGTTGGGTATTCATGTAGGCGCTGTGGTTACTTACCAGGATGGTTTTGATGAATTGGCCAACGGAAATTATATAGCCAGGGCTTTTGATAACCGTATTGGAGGTTTTATGATTGCGGAAGTGGCCAGGTTGCTGAAAGAAGCCAGGAAAAAACTTCCCTTTGGATTGTATATTGTTAATGCGGTGCAGGAAGAAATAGGACTACGCGGTGCTGAAATGATTGCCAGGAGGATAAAACCGGACATGGCCATTGTAACAGATGTAACGCATGACTCCACTACACCCATGATCAGTAAGATTGTGGAAGGCGAGATAGCCTGCGGCAAAGGTCCTTCCCTGGCTTATGCCCCCGCTATTCATAATAAACTATTGGGAATTGTAGAAGAAACAGCGAAGAAAAAGAAAATTCCTGTACAATGGAGAACGCTGAGCAGGACGACCGGCACCGATACCGATTCCTTTGCTTATGCCAATGATGGCTGTCCTTCCGTCCTAATATCCATTCCGCTGCGGTACATGCATACCACGGTAGAAATGTTGCACCGGGATGATATAGCCAATACCATAAAACTTATTTACGAAACACTATTGACCCTGACTCCAAAAACCAATCTTAAATACCTGTAAAATGGGCATTACAATTTTATATGTAGATCCCGGGAGTGGAAGTTATCTGGTACAGGTGATCATTGCAGCCATACTGGGTGCATTGTTTTATTTTAAAAGCGGATGGTTGTGGGTAAAATCTTTTTTTTCAAGAACAAAGAAAAATGATACCCCTGAAAAAAAAATTTAAATGCCGGACTCTCTTCGACATCCTTCTTCTTTCAAAGATCCTTCGGGATTTGTATTTCCATACGCCGGAAAAATTTACAGACAGGTAAATAAAGCCTTCGCTGAGAATTACGATTTGTTTATTCAAACCGGTCTATATGACCTGCTCAGGAATAGAAATGTAATCATCCGGCATGAAGAAGTAAAAGAAAATTTACTGAAATCCGGTGAATGGTATTTAACCTTATTGCCGGAACAAATTTCATTCTGGAGTTATCCTTATGAATGGTGCTTTGATCAGTTAAAAGATGCTGCTCTGCTCACTCTTGATCTGGTAAAAATATCAGTTGAAAAAGGTTTAATCGTGAAAGATGCCACTCCCTTTAATATCCAGTTTGTAAAAGGCAGGCCTGTTTTTATTGATACGCTTTCTTTCGTAAAATATGATGAGAGCCTGCCATGGATTGCTTACCGCCAGTTTTGTGAAGGTTTTCTTTACCCTCTTTTACTTTCACACTATTATAAAAAGAATTTTCAGAACCAATTATACATTTATCCGGAAGGCATACCTGTTGACTTAGTTGCAAAAATTTTACCTGCAAAAAGTAATTTGAATCCTGCTGTATGGCTGCATGTGCATTTACCTAATAAGATGGGTAAAAAAAGAAATACCGGAAATTCAAATTTAAATTTTAATAAAAAGAAATTATTAACCCTTATTGATCATCTCAGAAATGTCCTTCTCAAACTTGATCATACCTATACATCTGCATGGAGTAAATATTATACAGAGACCATTTCCGGGAACGAATACATTGAAAAAAAAGAGAAAATCGTTCACAAAATGTTACAACAAGTGGAAGGGAAAACCATTTTAGATATAGGAGCAAATCTTGGTTACTTTTCAATTTTAGCAGCAAAAAACAACTATTCAGTAGTGGCCATTGATAACGATGAGCAAAGTATCAATACGCTTTATAAAAAAATAAAAGAACAGCAGTTGGAAAACATTCTTCCACTTTGTGTTGATATAAGCAATCCATCAGGGGGATCAGGATTTGCAAATACAGAAAGAAATCCATTCAATGAGCGGGCAAAAACAGATGCCGTCATGGCGCTGGCCCTGGTACATCACCTGGCAATAGGGAAAAATATACCTTTTGATCTAATGGCTGAATATTTCAGTAAGCTGGCGCCTCAGCTTATCATTGAATTTGTGCCGAAAGAAGATGAAAAAACGAAACTGCTTTTACTCAATAAAAAAGATATTTACCCAAACTACTCAGCGGAATGTTTTGAAAATACTTTTTTAAAGTATTTTCAAATTAAAGAGAGAGAAAATATAAATGGAAGTGAAAGAATTATTTACCTGATGAAAAGAATCGGAAATAAATGAAAAATATACTGGAGCGATACCCGTTTTTTTTAGTATTACTTCCAGCTTTTGTAGTTATACACCTGGAAAAAGAATTGCACCAGGTCATCAGCTACCGATTTGTAATTGACAGGATACTGATTTTTTTTGCTGTCCCATTATTATTATACACTATCATTTATTTTTTAAACCGTTCTGTTAAAAAATCTGCTTTCGCTGCTTTTATTTTATCAATACCTTTTTTCTACCTGGGTGATTTAAAAAACTGGTTGTCTTCTATGCTCCCCGGATCATTATGGCAGAGCTACAGTTTTCTTTTAACAGCATTATTTCTTGTTTCCGTCTTATCGATTTCCTTTGTGTTGAAATCAGAATCTGAATTCCGCAAACAGTTTTTATTAATCAATACAGGGTTATTACTTTTTATTACAACCGATCTTGCTTTGATTGCATACAGCTTTAACAAGGGGAAATACCATTTGGTAAATGAAATAGAAACAGAAAATAAACCTTGTGACAATTGTGAAAAACCAGATATCTATTATATTGTTTTAGACACTTACACTTCGGGTAAAATCCTGAAATCAAATTTTAATTACCCGAATGACATTACAGAAGATGATCTTAAAAAGAA
>DATDPZ010000096.1:0-3471 GCA_035292525.1 Chitinophagaceae bacterium | reverse complement strand
GATACCTGTCTTAGTTTGCCACTTTTTCCAGGATTGACTCAACAGGAAGTGTTATACGTATCAGAACGGATTAAAAAATTCTTTTTAAATGCCTAAGCTTTCCATCATCATTCCCTGTTATTTTAATGAAGGTAATATTCCAATAACAACCGCAGAACTGATCAGCAACGAAAGCTTTTTTCCTGCCGATCTTTCTTTTGAGTATGTGTTGATTGACGATGGTTCAAAGGATGACACCTACAATGCATTATTGAAATTCAAAGAACAATACCCTGAAAAAGTAAAAGTGATAAAACTGGCCGGTAATGTCGGTTCTTATAATGCTATGCTGGCTGGTCTTCATTATGCCACCGGAGATTGCAATGTAATCCTGACTGCTGACCTGCAGGATCCGCCGGAACTGATCCCAAGAATGTATGAGTACTGGCTGAAAGGGATAAAATTTGTGGTTGCCAACCGTACCGACAGAGAGGAATCGTGGAGCCAGAAATTTTTTTCCAATACCTTCCATAAGCTGATGAAGAAGCTGGCGCTGAAAAATATACCTGACGGCGGTTTTGATCTTGTCTTGTTTGATAAACGGCTTCGGGAAGAAGCGGTAAAGATGAGTGAAAACAATGCACACCTCACCTACCTTCTTGCCTGGATGAATTTTGATTATGTCAGCATACCATATGTACGTCGCAAGAGAGAGATTGGTAAATCAAAATGGACCAAACAAAAAAAAATCAAACTCTTTATTGATTCATTTGTGTCCTTTTCTTTTTTCCCGATCAGGGCAATTTCAGTGATCGGGATATTGCTGGGAATAATCGCTTTTATATATGGCATATTTATTATTATTGGAAAGCTAACCGGAATTATAACTGTCGAAGGTTGGACCAGTATTATGGTGGTCTTACTTTTTGTTTCATCCTTCCAGATGATTTCTCTGGGGATAATAGGCGAATATGTATGGCGCAGCCTGGACGCCGCCCGCAAAAGACCCAATTTTATTGTAGATAAATTTCACGATGTTCAGAATGATTAATCATGTCCTTTGAAGTTTACATAGAACCCGGCCGCAGCGAACGCAACTATTGGAAGGACCTCTGGCGTTACCGTGAACTATTTTACATCCTCAGCTGGCGGGATATAAAAGTTCGTTATAAACAAACCATTATCGGTATTGCCTGGAGTGTGATCAGACCGCTGCTTACCATGATGATCTTCACGTTTATATTTGGAGAAATTGCAAAGTTCCCGGCCCCGGACGGGGTAAAATACCCGGTGCTGGTGTTTGCAGGATTATTGCCCTGGCAGTTTTTTGCAACCGGTATGTCTGAAGCAAGTAACAGCCTGATCGGTAATGAAAGATTGATCTCCAAAGTGTATTTTCCAAGAATGATCATCCCCGCATCATCAATCATTACCAGCCTGGTTGATTTCCTGATTTCACTGGGACTGATGGCCGGTTTACTGGTTTGGTATAAAGTGGTTCCTTCCGTCCATCTGGTTTTTCTTCCTTTATTTATTATCATGGCATTCTTTGCCAGCTTTGGTGTTGGACTTTGGCTGACATCGCTGAATGTAAAATACCGCGACTTCAAACATGTAGTTCCATTCATTGTTCAGATAGGTTTGTATGTTTCACCGGTTGGCTTTACATCGGAAAAAGCGGCAGAGATAATTCCGGAAAAGTTCAGGCTACTTTATTACATCAACCCCATGTCCGGCGTTATTGATGGTTTTCGCTGGTGTTTTTTTGGAGAAAAACTACCATTGAACTGGAACGGAATGCTGTTATCACTGGCAGTTACATTATTTCTTCTTTTTATCGGCATCCGCACTTTCCGGAGAATGGAGAAAAATTTTGCGGATCTGATTTAATACATGAAACAAATATTACAAAGGATTTATAACTTAATCCCATTTAAAAAAAGTTTTTTCTCGTTTATTAAAATATTCTGGATCCCTCCTCATTCTGTTTACAAACACCTTTACTTTAATGGAAATTTTAAGGTAAAAATTAAGAATGGAGACTCATTCAGGATAAGGCATTATGGGATGGAAATTGAAAATGATATTTTCTGGAAAGGATTGACCGGAGGATGGGAAAAAATTTCGATGCAGCTTTGGATACAATTAAGCAGAAAAGCAAATATTATTCTTGATATAGGAGCCAATACAGGCCTTTATGCTTTAACAGCAAAATTATTAAATGCCCAAGCCCTGGTTTTTGCTTTTGAACCATTGAAACAGATGTATAGAAAACTTAAAGAAAATAATGACCTCAATGACTTTGATATAGATTGTATAGAGAAAGCAGTATCTGATAAAAACGGGAAAGCGATAATTTATGAAACAGGCGCTGACCATATTGCTGCTGCGTCTTTGAATATAGAAACAAGAGCATATACTGCACTTGATTTAGAGACAGAAGTTGAAACAATCACCCTCGATTCATTTATAGATGAAAAGGAATTGAAGAAAATAGATTTGGTTAAAATAGATGTAGAAACACATGAACCCAGTGTTCTGAAAGGGTTTAAAAAATATCTTCCACAGCACCGGCCCGATTTTATTATCGAAGTGTTGACAGATAAAGTGGGTTCGGATCTCGAACAATTACTAAATGGCTTGGGGTATCTGTATTTTAATATTGATGATAAAGAAGGAAAAATTCATAAAGTTGATAGAATCACTAAAAGCGATTATTTTAATTATCTTCTTTGCTCAGAAGAAACGGCCAGGTATCTTAAACTTCTTTAGACCTTTTTTACAATGTCTGATACAGTTATCAAAGTAGAAAACCTCGGGAAAAAATATATCATTGGCCACCAGGGGGAGACTGGTTATAAAACGTTCAGGGAACAGCTACTTGATGGCATGAATAATGTTTTTGGAAAAACAAAACAACTTTTCCGCGGGCAACAGGTGGTTGAAGGAAACGAGTTGGAAGAATTCTGGGCATTGAAGGAACTGAACTTTGAAATTCAACAGGGAGATCGTGTGGGCATTATAGGTCGGAACGGTGCAGGGAAAAGCACACTTTTAAAAGTGCTGAGCCGTATTACAGAACCTACCACCGGCAAAATTTCTATTAAAGGTCGTGTTGCCAGTTTACTGGAAGTGGGTACCGGATTTCACCCGGAACTTACGGGTCGTGAAAATATTTTTCTGAATGGCGCTATCATGGGCATGAGCCGTGCTGAAATAAAAAGAAAATTTGACGAGATTGTAGATTTTTCGGGTG
This sequence comes from Chitinophagaceae bacterium, assembly GCA_035292525.1. Taxonomy (GTDB): domain Bacteria; phylum Bacteroidota; class Bacteroidia; order Chitinophagales; family Chitinophagaceae; genus VBAS01. The sequence continues at coordinate 236 of DATDPZ010000096.1, read as the reverse complement.
TTGAAAAATTTCTGGATACACCGGTAAAGCGATTCAGCAGCGGTATGTATGTACGTCTTGCTTTTTCCGTAGCTGCACATCTGGAACCTGAAATTTTAGTAGTGGATGAAGTGCTGGCCGTTGGTGACGCAGAGTTTCAAAAAAAATGCCTGGGAAAAATGCAGGATGTAAGTGCAAGCGAAGGGCGGACTGTGCTTTTTGTAAGTCATAATATGGCTGCCCTTCAGAATCTATGC
>DATDPZ010000095.1:0-9504 GCA_035292525.1 Chitinophagaceae bacterium | reverse complement strand
AACTCTGCTTTACCATGCCCATAAGGATGGTCTGTATCTCTTGGTTTGGCAGCAATATACAAACTATATAAACCGATAAAGCCAGCGGCTACATTGACTATGCTTTCCAATGCATCCGTAAGAATAGAAACTGAATGTGTAGTATAATAAGCAATAAACTTTACAAAGAGTATTAAAACGGAAACAGCCGCAATCCATTTCTGTACCTGTAAATTTTTTGATGCTGTTTTCAACTGTGCCTGTTTATGTATTTTAAAAATCCTTACTCTGATTTTAAAAGCAGGTGATAAACTTAATGAAGTTTAAAGTATTTCCTTATTTTTCTGCCAATCCGGAAATAAAATTCCTTGTTTAAAAGTTGTGAATCATGCATGGCTTTATAAGTCAGGAAAATTCCAACCGGTACCATCGTGATGGTGGCCATCCACATACCGCCAAAAGGAGTCATTACATTTTCTTTTACATATTTTTCGCCGGTGGTATTAAAGAAAAAGAAAAACATAAAAAGAAAAACTGCAAAAACCAATGGTGTACCCAGCCCGCCTTTGCGTATAATAGACCCTAATGGGGCGCCAATGAGAAATAACACCAGGCAAGCAGCAGAAAGCGTAATTTTTTTATGCCATTCAATTTTATGCAGCCTTAAATCCCGCTGCTTTGCATTGTATTCTGAAACCAGCACTTCAACGTTTAGCCCAATGGTGCCAACCTGAGCAGCCGCTTTCTGGTTTACCTGCTTAATGTCTGAGGCAGGAACAAGGTCTTCAAATTTTTTGATTTTCGGTTTTTTGGAAATGTCCGGTTTCTTATAACTGCTGTCCGGATAACCGGAAAAAGAATAATTAGAAAATACATCCCTTTTAATCCGTTCTGTATAATTCCTGGCATCCCTGGCAAGAGAATCAATGGATTTTGACAACTGCCGCATGCTTTGCATACGTTGGTTGGTCCTGTTACTGGTATCAGATGTTCTTTGTTGCAGGCCAAGTGAACTCAAATCAAATTGTTTTGTAAATTCTTTGAACCCGATCCGGATAAATTCAGTGTTTTGCTCCAGCCGGTCTCCCCTTTCCTGGTATCGCCAACCGTCTTTTAAATTAAATTCCAGGTAGCGGCGATTGGTAGTCGTTCGCATAATTCCGCTTTTTGCAATGATGAAATTATCCTGGAGATAATTTGATCCTTTTTCATAGATGATTACATCAGTAATTAAACTGTCTGCTTCTTTTTTTCCGATCTTAATAGCAAAGCCATCTATTTTATCATAGAAAACTCCTTCTTTAATATCGAAAGCAGGCTTAGCCCAAACAATATCTCCTAAAAGTGTTTGCGATTTTAGTACCGCTACCGGGATAATAAAATTTGAAAAAAGAAAGGCAATGCCACAAATTAATATGCTGACAAAAAATAATGGTCGCATGAACCTTAGTAACGAAATACCGGCAGATTTTACTGCCACCAACTCAAAACTTTCTCCAAGATTTCCAAAAGTCATTAAGGAAGATAAAAGAACGGCTAAAGGCAATGCCAGGGGTACCAGGGCAGCGCTTTGGTACCAGATAAATTCAGAAATGATCGAAGCAGAAAGTCCCTTTCCAACAAAGTCGTCGATCCACAACCAGAAGAATTGTAAAACCAATACCAGCAGGGTAAGAAAAAAAACTGCAACAAAAGGGCCGACAAAAGCCTTGATGATGAGTTTGTCAAGTTTTTTAAACATAAATAAATCTGTTCAAGGCAATGAGTCTGTGTTTATTTTTGTCCAAAGGATTCTCCGAAGGAGTCCTTCGGACCTTTTCGTAATAATGAACCAGGAAACAAAAATACAGCTTTTGCCTTTTGAGATCGAACTGTTATCCAACACAGATCTTATTTTAACAAAGAACGCCATTTTGCAAAAGTTGAAACTGTTTTTTGAACAGGTACAAATAAAACAACAGGATTTTTTAAAAAATAACAGCCCCCTGCTGCCACCGGAAATTTTCAAAATTTCACCTAAGGTTTCAAAAGGAGAAAACTACAAAGGTCTTCCCTGGCTGGTATTAGACTATCCCCGTTATTTTGAAAAAGAAAATGTGTTTGCCATAAGAACCATGTGCTGGTGGGGAAATTTTTTCAGTGTGACGCTTCATCTTTCCGGCAGGTATAAAATATGGTTTGAGAATAAAATTTTGAAAAATATGTTACCACCTGGTTTGCCTGATATTTTTTTGTGTACCGGAACCAATGAATGGGAGCATCATTTTGAATCATCGAATTATAAAAAAATAAAGGAGTTGCCCGAAACGGAAATTAAAAAAATAATAGCTGAAAAAACTTACCTGAAACTGGCTATAAAATCTCCTATCGGTTCAATAACAGAAACAGAAAAATTATTAAGTAAAAATTTTGAAAAGCTGGTCAGCTTTTGTCTCTAACTTCCCAGACGGTGAAAAAGTTCTTTTACCTGGTAATCCCAAAGCCTGCTTTGATCTTTAATATCTTTTTTTTCTGCAAAATCTTTTACGACCAGTATGGTTTGATTGGTTACTTCTGATTTTTCAATTTTAAATTCAAAGTACTCTTCTTTGGGTAAGTGTGTCCACCGGAAGCGAATAAATTTGTCCTGCTCTTTTTCCAGTAATTCAGCTTTGTCAGCGGCTCCATTCCATTCAAAACTGAAAACATTATCTCTTTCATCTACCTTATCGGCAAACCATTCCTGTAGCCCGGCTGGTGTAGCTAAAAAATCATACAGGATTCCCGGCGAACATCTAACGGGAAATTCTAAAGTATATAATTGCCTTTGTGCCATTTTTTAAATTAATACCAATACGTGCAATAATAAATAAATAATCCGTCTGCCAAAGTATTTTGATGATAATTTTTCTCCCAATCTGTTGATAGTTTCTCTTTTAGAAAATAATCCGCCTGTTCTTCCGTTATAAAGGTTGTTCAAAATATTTTTGGTTATATCGATAAATGAGTTAATTTACACTGATGTTCAATATGTTCTGAGAACGTTGATGTAGCGAAGAATAATTTTTGAGCAAAGTCCATTTAGAAACCAATATTCTTTTTACCCTTAAAAAAACCTTTAAATACCCATACCTATGAGCATGAGGCAACTCAAGATCACGAAGTCGATTACGAATCGTGAATCTCAAAGTCTGGAGAAATACCTTCAGGAAATCGGTAAGGTAGAATTAATCACCGCAGAAGAAGAAGTAAAACTGGCCCGCCTTATAAAACAAGGCGACCAACGGGCTTTGGACAGATTAACCAAAGCCAATCTTCGTTTTGTAGTTTCGGTATCCAAACAATACCAGAACCAGGGATTATCGTTACCAGACCTGATCAACGAAGGTAATCTTGGACTGATCAAAGCCGCACAGCGCTTTGATGAAACCCGCGGTTTTAAATTTATTTCTTATGCAGTTTGGTGGATTCGCCAGAGTATCCTGCAGTCCTTGGCTGAACAAGCCAGGATAGTGAGGCTGCCTTTAAATAAAGTAGGCCTTACTAATCGTATACAAAAGACCTATTCCATGCTGGAGCAGCAATACGAGAGAGAACCCTCTACCGAAGAGCTGGCCGAAGCATTGGGAATGGACATCGAAGAAGTAGCTGCTTCGCTGGGTATTGCAGCCAGGCATGTAAGTATGGATACCCCTTTGTCTGAAGGGGAAGAAGGAACATTGCTGGATGTTTTAGAAAATCCTAATGCCGGAAAAACGGACGGCGAACTGGATCATACCGAGTCTTTGAAAACCGAAATTGAAAGAAGCCTGACCGCCTTAACGGAAAGACAGAAAGAAGTTATTTGCTATTTCTTTGGAATAGGTGTTGACCATCCCCTGAGCCTGGAAGATATTGGTGAAAGATTCAGCCTGACCCGTGAAAGAGTAAGACAGATCAAGGATAAGGCCATTACTAAATTAAAAACAAATACCCGCTGCAATGTTTTAAGAACTTATTTGGGCGTATAAAACTTTAAATCAATTTCTCTGAATTAAATTCTACTTATCACTTTATCTTTGCAACTCTTTTTAAGTGAACATTTATTTTGTTCACTTTTTTATTTTGTGACGCAAGTAACCGATCTTAATTATGTTCAACTCACTACAGGAAAGACTAGAAGGGGCTTTTAAGAATATCAAAGGCCAGGCAAGAATCACCGAACTCAATATAGCAGCAACGCTGAAAGATATCCGCAGAGCTTTGGTGGATGCAGATGTGAACTATAAAATTGCCAAAGATTTTACTGACAGGGTAAAAGAAAAAGCAATTGGTGAAAAAGTAATTAATGCAGTTAGCCCGGGCCAGCTGATGGTGAAAATTGTTAAAGATGAACTGGCAGAACTGATGGGCGGACAGGAAGCCACTTTTAACTCCAAAGGAAATCCTGCAGTCATCCTGATCGCCGGCCTGCAGGGTTCTGGTAAAACAACTTTCAGCGGCAAGCTGGCCAATTATTTAAAAACTAAAAAAGGACTTTCCCCTATTTTGGTGGCTGCCGACGTTTACAGGCCCGCAGCCATGGAGCAGTTGAGAATCCTGGGTGAACAGATTGGTGTAGATGTACATATAGAAACTGAAACGAAAGACCCTGTTGTCATTGCAACGAATGCAATTATAGAAGCAAGAAGTAAAAATAAAAATGTTGTCATCATTGATACGGCCGGCCGGCTGGCCATCGACGAAGTGATGATGACTGAAGTAGCCAACATTAAAAAGGCAGTAAAACCACAGGAGATCTTATTTGTAGTGGATAGTATGACGGGGCAGGATGCAGTGAATACAGCCAAAACGTTTAATGAACGACTTGACTTTTCCGGTGTGGTGCTTAGCAAACTGGATGGTGATACAAAGGGAGGAGCTGCCCTTTCCATTAAATACACCGTAAACAAACCTATCAAGTTTACCAGCAGTGGCGAAAAAATGGACACCCTGGATGTGTTTTATCCTGAAAGGATGGCACAGCGTATCCTGGGTATGGGCGATATTACCACCCTGGTAGAAAAAGCCCAGGAACAGTTTGATGAAGTGCAGGCAAAAAAACTGGAAAGCAAGATCCGGAAAAACAAGTTTGATTTTGCTGACTTTAAATTACAACTGGAGCAGATCAGGAAAATAGGAAATATGAAAGACCTGATGGGCATGATTCCCGGTGTAGGAAAACAAATAAAAGATATTGACATTAATGACGACTCTTTCAAAGGCATTGAGGCCATGATCAATTCCATGACACTGGCCGAAAGAACCGACCCGGACCTGATTGACATGAACCGTAAAAAAAGAATTGCCAAAGGAAGTGGTAAAGACATTGCAGAAGTAAATGCTTTTATGAAACAATTTGAACAAATGAGGGATATGATGAAGGGAATGAATAAAGCCGGTATGTTTAGCGGTAAGGCAATGTCCAGTATAAAGAAATAGTCCAAAGTTATTAGCTGATAGTCCCTTTCAACCAGATACACCGGAATCCGAACTCCTGAATAAAGCCTCCCGGCATTCCTTTGGCATTCTCAGCTACCCGTCTTATATTTGTCGCCCCGGTGTCTACCGGGAACTAAACAATTTTGTTAACGACATTAAATATCTATTTAAGATGTCAGTAAAAATCCGACTGCAACGTCATGGCTCAAAAAAGAGACCATTTTATTTCATCGTAGTTGCCGATGCCAGAGCCCCCCGAGACGGTAAATTCATTCAAAAAATTGGAACCTACAATCCGCTAACCATTCCTGCCACCATTCAGTTGGACAGGCAGAAAGCATTGGATTGGCTGAGTAAAGGCGCTCAACCAACCGATACGGTACGTCGTATTCTGAGTTTCAAAGGTGTACTTTACCTGAAACATTTACTTCGTGGAGTAACACTGAACCTGTTTGATGAAGCTACCGCAATGGATAAATTCCAGAAGTGGTTTGGCGAACATGAAACACAGATCAGAAAACGCCAGGAAGAATCCATGAGAAATCGCCGTGGACGCAGACCCCAGGGCGGTGGCCGCCGACCGGAAAGAACTCCGGAAAAAAGTGGCGGGGAAGCTTAAGCACCATTCGTTTTCCTAAAAAAATTAATCCCTCTGATTTTCCGGAGGGATTTTTTTATCACGGATTCCAGAATGATTTGGATTTCACAGATTATTTTTTGGTAGCCAGCTTATGCTTTACTATTAAACTTTTGTTGCCTGCCCGGATGAATCTTTTCGCTACTCAGCAAAAACGTAAATTCGCATGGTTAGGATAAATCACTTATGGAATATTTTAAAACAGGAAAACTAGTAGCAGCTCACGGACTCAAAGGCGAACTTATTTTTATCCATGAGCTGGGGGAAAAAACTTCCCTGAAAGATTTGAAAACAATTTTTATTGAAGACAAAAAAGCTTCTTTCTTCCCCTGGTTTATAGAAAGCACAAAAATAAAAAGTGAAAACGAAATTTACCTGAAACTGGAAGGCATTGATTCAAGGGAAGCAGCTGCCAAACTTTCTCAGAAAGAAATATGGTTTACTGAAACTGATTTTAAAAAATATGCTGCTAAAACAGCACCGGCAAATATGCTGGGTTATACAATTTTTAATGGCAAAGAAAAACTTAGTGAAGTGCTGGAAATTATTGAGCAACCACAACAACTCCTTTGCAGACTGGAAATAAAAAATAAAGAAGTACTGATCCCCATCAATGAAAGTTTTTTAAAAAAGATAGACCATAAAAAGAAAGAAGTAATTGTTGAATTACCGGAGGGGCTACTGGATATTTACCTTAAATAACAAAACTATCCCAATGAGAAAAGCATTAACCTTATCAACCACTTTTCTTTTTTCATTTATCACTCTTTATTCCCAGAATAATATAAAAACAAATGCTCTTTCTTTTGAGTTAGGCAAAACAGGTTTAATTTATAATTTAAGTTTCGACCACAGGATAAATAAAAAAAATATTGGCTTCAGATTTTCTGTCGGTTCAAATTTTGCAAAATACCTGAATGGATTTTCAACTGTCGGGGGAGGTTTTTTTTTAATTGGGAAAAACAAAAAATTTCTGGAGCTCGGTATTGATGCCGGACTTTTAAAAGTTGATGAAGTAAGTGATGATCAAAAGGGATTCAGCTTGATTTTTCCTGATTATTCGATTAAAACTTTTTATGCAGGCCTGAATGCCGGAGTAAGGCTTTATCGTGAAAACAGTTTATTTAGATTAGGGCTATCACCTGGAATAATAAAAGATGGATTCTTACCCGGCGGATATATAAGTCTGGGTTTCATATTTTAATTTTTGGCTTATTGTATTATGACAGATGCGTTTCATCATATCGCTCATTTCGATCTCGATTCATTTTTTGTATCCGTGGAAATTCTGAACAACCCTTCCCTGAAAGGCAAACCCGTTTTAGTTGGCGGTTATGAAAGGGGCGTGGTTGCCGCCTGCAGTTATGAAGCAAGAAAATTTGGTATTCATTCAGCCATGCCCATGAAAAAAGCCATGCAGCTTTGCCCCCAGGCCATTATTACCAATGCCAGCCGTGATCAGTACAGTAAATATTCGAGATGGGTAACAGATATCATTGCCAAAAAAGTTCCTTTGTTTGAAAAAGCAAGCATTGATGAATTTTATATTGACCTCAGTGGTATGGATAGATTTTTTGGTGTAAGTAAATATGCTCAGGAATTAAGACAATATATTACTGCAGAAACCGGTTTGCCCATTTCCTGCGGATTATCCTCAGCCAGATTTATCAGCAAGATGGCCGCCAACGAAGCAAAACCAAATGGTTTCCTGGAAATTCCTCATGGAAAAGAAAAAGATTTTCTATGGCCCCTGGCCGTTGAAAAAATAAACGGTGTTGGTAAGCAAACAGAAATCCAATTAAAGAAATCAGGTTTTTATAAAATAGAAGACCTGGCAAAATCAACTCCTGATTTTTTGGAAAAACATTTGGGTAAATGGGGTTTAAGTCTTTGGAATAAAAGTCAGGGTATCGGCAGCACAGAAATTGTTACCGATTGGGAACAGAAAAGCATGAGCCATGAAAATACTTTTGATAAAGATTATACTGATGTTAATTTTCTACATAAAGAATTAGTAAAGCTTACTGAAAAAACCTGTTATGGATTAAGAGAAGACGAGAAACTTACCGGCTGTGTAACGGTGAAGATCCGCTACTCTGATTTTGAAACCATCAGTAAACAGGAAATGATTGACTACACCGCCCTCGACGATCAGCTCATTGCAAAAGCAAAAGATATTTTCTATAAGAGTTATCAGCAAGGAAGGCCCGTGAGATTGATTGGTGTCCGACTCAGTCAACTCATTCCTTTTACTATGCAAATGAGTTTATTTGATAAGCAGGTGGAAAAACTCCAGCTCTATAAAGCAGTGGATGATATCAAAGACCGGTTTGGAAGTAAGCTCGTAAAAAAAGCTGTAACCCTTAAAAAAAATAAATAAGAACCCGGTGATATGAGCGTTGTGCAACAGGTAATGAACAGAGTTATGGTCATTGGCCGCAGAAAACTTATCTTCGCTGACTTTAAAATCACATTGTTTAATTAATTGAAAAAATATGTCTCAAGTCTGGAAGGATTATCAGGAAAAAAACAAAGACCGTTTTTTAGAAGAATTATTGGAAATACTCCGTATCCCAAGTGTAAGTGCAAGAAGCGAACACAAACAGGACATGGTTCGCTGTGCTGAAATGGTGAAACTGCGTTTGATGGAAGCCGGCGCCGATAAAACAGAAATTTTTTCTACTCCTGGTCACCCGATCGTTTATGGTGAAAAAATTATTGATCCATCAAAACCTACAGTTTTGGTATATGGGCACTATGATGTGCAACCAGCAGAACCATTGAATCTCTGGCATAGCGGCCCTTTTGAACCAGTGATCAAAGACGGAAAAATATATGCCCGTGGCAGTTGTGATGATAAAGGCCAGTTCTATATGCATGTAAAGGCGCTGGAAACAATGGTAAGAACCAATTCGCTTTGCACCAATATTAAATTCTGTATTGAAGGCGAAGAAGAAGTTGGCTCGTCTAATCTTGCTGATTTTGTAAAAAAACACAAGGGGCTCTTGAAAGCAGATGTGGTATTGATCAGTGATACGGCTATGATCAGCCTGGAGCATCCTTCTATTGATATTGGAGTTCGTGGCCTGAGTTATATTGAAGTGGAAGTAACCGGCCCTAACCGTGACCTGCACAGTGGCGTTTATGGTGGAGCGGTAGACAATCCTATTACCGTGTTGGCAAAAATGATCAGCTCATTGCACGATGAAAACAATCATATCACCATTCCCGGTTTTTATGATGATGTACTGGAGGTTTCTGAAGAAGAAAGAAAAATGATGGCAGAAGCTCCGTTTAATGAAAAAGAATTTATGGATGACCTGGGAGTAACTGAATTATGGGGTGAAAAAGGTTATACCACCAATGAAAGAACCGGCATCCGGCCCACCCTTGAAGTTAATGGAATATGGGGAGGTTATACCGGCGAAGGCGCAAAAACAGTTCTTCCT
>DATDPZ010000094.1:0-4688 GCA_035292525.1 Chitinophagaceae bacterium | reverse complement strand
CCGGCAAATCAATTTTTATTCGTGCCATTTCAGAATTTACATAAAATTACAGATTCAGATTATTTACTTTCCACAGTTTTCAGTAATTCAACCATATTGGAGAATAAATCACCGGAAGATACCGGAGAAGTTGCAAGCTGCTGCCGCCAATCACTCATTTTTTCTTTCCAGAAAGCTTTTTCGCCAAACATCAGCTCATAATAATCTTCGGTAATAGGCTTGTTTTGCAGAAGTGGTGCCAGGTGAGCAAGATGTGCCGGAATTTTCACTATCCTTCCATCAGTTGTGACCATAGTCATATAGTTATCATTGGCAGCTATCATGGAGAGGTCATCAATCGGTTGGTTAAAGACTTTGTTACCGGGTTTTTCATTCTTAATTGTCATAGCATTGATACCTTCTTTCAGTACAGAAACTGCTGGTTGAATAGTAGTATAATTATTATCAGCAATGTTTCTGATTGTAATCTTTTTATTAGCTGACAGTAAGGAAGGAGCAGGTTGTAATTTTTTTTCAGCCATGTCATCAGATTTATTCAGCTCCTTATTCTCAGGCACAATTTTATTTTCATGTATAACCGGAGCAGGGCCGCTTGTAGTTACTATTTCTTTATTCCCCCGCTGAGGATTAAAAAATATCAACCAAACAGAAATGATCATACCTGAAAAAACTGCTGCCAGGGCCAATCTTTTCCAGTTTATTTTCACCGCCTTTTTTTTAGTTATAGGTTTTTCTTCCACTTCCAGTGTAGCTAATATTTTTTCCCAGGCATTGGGCGAAGGTAAAAAAGTGGCATTCCGGATGCTGCCTGCAATTTTGTTATCTGCATTGATTTCATCCAGTTGCAGCGAAAGTTTTTTCCAAACCTGTCCGGGAGGCAGCACTTCCATTTCATATAATCTTTTTTGAAATTCGCTGTTCATGATTTCTTTGCCTTTCTGTTTCTTTCTTCTAAAAAATTTACAACCATATCCTGTAATATCACTCTTGCCCTGGCCAACTGTGATTTGCTGGTTCCCTCACTGATCCCTAAAATATCTCCTACTTCTTTGTGTGTATATCCTTCCACTACATACATATTAAACACTGTTCTATACCCTGGTGACAACCGGCTGATGAGATTCATAATGTCCTTTTCGCCAAGTGAATCCAGTACTGTAACTTCTTTGTACGGGATTGTATTTTCTTCCTTTTCTGCAATTGGTTTGAGGTATTTTCTGCGACGCAAATGTTCGATGGCAGTATTCACAAAAATTCTCCTGATCCACCCTTCAAAAGAACCTTCGCTTCTGAAACGGGACAGGTTTTTAAAGATCTTCACAAAGCCGTCCTGTAAAATATCCTGTGCATCATCGGTATTTCCTGCATAACGCAGACAAACTGCAAACATTTTTGGACTAAATCTGTTGTATAGTTCCTCCTGCATAATTCTTTCGCCTGTAATACACCCCTGAATTAAGTCGGTTTCCGTGATAGTATGGTTGCTTATTAGTCTCAAATCAATGATTTAGTTTTCTGAAGTTTTAAAAATGCAAGCAATTTGGCTGCTGCTTTTGTGCGATGGTTGTACTTGTTTTTTTCAGTAAGCGTCATTTCAGCAAAAGTTTTATGGGCGCCATCTGGTACAAAAACAGGGTCATAGCCGAAACCCGCATTTCCTTTTTCTTCGCAGATGATAGTTCCATTGCAAATGCCTTCAAATTGAGTTTCCATGCCATCAATTATTAATGAAATTACTGCTCTGAACCTGGCTTTCCTGTTTTCATGATGCGCTAATTTATTCAGCACTTTAGCAATATTATTTTTAAATGATCTGTCTTTGCCTGCATACCTTGCACTTTTCACACCGGGTTCTCCATTTAATGATTCAATTTCCAGGCCGGTATCTTCACTAAAACAATTCATACCGGTCATTTCAAAAATTGTTCTGGATTTTATGGCTGCATTTTCTTCCAATGTAGCAAAAGGTTCAGGTATATCATGATTAATGTTTGCATCTTTAAGTGAGATGATCTCAAACTGGTTACCCACAAAAGTTTTCAGTTCTTCTATTTTGTGTATATTATTGGAAGCAAAAATCAGTTTCATAAACCGAATATTTTTTTAAAACAAACCCAGAGTTTACTCTTTAAAATTTTGTCTTGTTCTATTTTCTCTAAAGCAGGGGAATATAAATAAACCGTTTCCTTAAAAACCTGTACCTGGAACGGTGGGAAAAGCAAAGGTAATCCCAATTCTTCAGGGCTTAAACCAAAAAGAAAAATTGTTTTGGGTTCGAAATAAAAAAGAATGTTGGAAAAATCCTTTCCGGAATAATGTTGAAAATTAAGTACGGCCACATCACTAAGATCTAATTTACAGACACGGAGAAGATTTGTCAGAAACCCCAGTTGATCATCCGGTAGATAAACCACATCAGGATATTTTACCGCTATTAAGATTTTCTTTTTATTTTCTCCCAGGAATTTAAACTGGCTCTCCAATTTTTCACTTTTCAATACCGGAGCAGTAGTTTCTAATTCAACTAAATTGTTTTTATATAAATCCGCTATAATTCTTTTTGGAAGCAAAATAGTATTCAGGCTCATGAAATGATTATAATATTACAAATACCTGTCTGAAGGAAGCAGGGGTGTTAGCTTTTTTTTGTTTCTTTGTGTTTTCAAAAATAAACATTTATGATTGCAACCGGGGGCATTACCATAACAAAAGCTGAAAGAAGCAAACTGACAAATCTTGATCTTGAAAATCTGTCTTTTGGTAAATTTTTTACAGATCACATGCTGGAAGCAGATTTCGAGGGTGGTGAATGGAAGAATGCAGAAATAAAACCATATCAGCCATTGCTTTTAAGTCCTTCTGTGGCGGCCCTTCATTACGGACAAGCAATTTTTGAAGGAATTAAAGCTTATAAAAATCAAAAAGGTGAGGCATTTATTTTTCGGCCCCTGGACAACTTTCATCGCTTCAATATATCAGCTGCCCGTATGCAAATGCCAGCAGTTCCCGAAGAGTTATTTATAGAAGGTATGCGTCGGTTAATTGACCTTGACCGTAACTGGATACCTCAAAAAACTGATCATTCATTATATATCAGGCCTTTTATGTTTTCCTCTGACGAAGTAATAGGTGTTCGGCCCTCAACTAATTATAAATTTATTATTATTCTAAGCCCCACTGGCCCATATTATAATGCTCCCATGCGGATAAATGTGGAAGAAAAATATGTAAGGGCAGTAACTGGGGGAGTGGGATTTGCCAAAGCAGCCGGCAATTATGGCGCAGCAATGCTGGCCACTGCAGAAGCAAAAAAACTTGGTTATGATCAGGTGCTTTGGACAGAAGCCAGTGAACATAAATATGTGCAGGAATGCGGTACAATGAATGTATTTTTTATACTGGGGGATAAAGCAATTACACCGGATCTTAGCTCCGGCACTATACTGGACGGAATAACCCGGAGAAGCACCATTACTTTATTAGCAGAAATGGGATTTCAGGTTGAAGAAAGACCCATCAGTATTGATGAAATAATAGCAGCTTATAAATCGGGGAAACATGTGGAAGCCTTTGGTACTGGTACAGCAGCCACAATTTCTTTAATCAAAGAATTAAAGTATAAAGATTTTATTATGACATTTGATGTGGAAAAATGGGAAACTGCCCCAACGTTAAAGACTTGGCTGGCAGAGATTCGTGTGGGAAAAAGGGAAGATAAATATAATTGGATGTGGAAGATATAATTTGTTCTTTTCGTTGATGTAGTCAAATCAAAATTTCCAATACTTCTTTCAGTACCTGGATTTTAAATTTTAATAAATGACCTTTAAAATACCGGGATTGATTTTTTGGTAGTTAACCTGTAGCCCATTACCTTTGCCCCCCTTTCCGAAGGAGTCACTTCGGATTAAAACAAAAGGTTCAGAATGCCTACAATTCAACAACTTGTAAGAAAAGGAAGAGAAATCATAAAAGCCAAAAGCAAATCAAGGGCTTTAGACAGCTGTCCGCAACGACGTGGTGTATGTACCAGGGTGTATACAACCACTCCCAAAAAACCCAATTCTGCGCTTCGTAAAGTAGCCAAAGTTCGTTTGACAAATAAAATAGAAGTAATCGCTTATATTCCGGGTGAAGGCCACAACCTCCAGGAGCACTCCATCGTTTTGATCCGTGGTGGTCGTGTTAAAGATTTACCGGGTGTCCGTTATCATATTGTTCGTGGTTCTTTGGATACTGCAGGTGTGAAAGACAGGAAACAGAGCCGTTCTAAGTACGGAACCAAAAGAGAAAAAGTAAAAAAATAATTATAGATTTTTAAAGAATAATTCTATTTAACTCATGCGTAAAGCACAAGCCAAAAAACTCCCTTTAGCTCCAGACCCCAAATTCAATGATAAATTGGTGACCCGTTTTGTTAACAATTTAATGTGGGCAGGTAAGAAAAGTGGTTCATTCAATATTTTTTATACTGCCCTTGAAAAAGTAAATAAACAAACCGGTGAAGATGGTTACGAAGTTTGGAAAAGAGCTTTAGCTAATCTTACTCCGTCTGTTGAAGTCCGTAGCCGCCGTATTGGTGGAGCTACTTTTCAAATCCCGGCAGAGGTTCGTCCCGATAGAAAAATTTCATTAAGCATCAAATGGCTTATCCGCTACAGCCGTGAACGAAACGGACGCAGCATGGC
>DATDPZ010000093.1:0-2131 GCA_035292525.1 Chitinophagaceae bacterium | reverse complement strand
TACAGCCGTTTTCCCATCCCATTTATTTTTTGTCGAATATTTCCAGATAAACCTATGTAGTGCATCTTCCAGGTGAATCTGGTTTAAGGAACGACCCGGAGCGCCATTAAAAAATGCTGCGCTTTTTATAAACCATTTTTCAAGGTAAATTTTTCTGCTTTCTGTTGTTCTTTCAGCCGGTTCGGGAAAATCTTCGCAACAGTCATAAAGCTGATCAATATAGATGGATAGTACAGTTGATAATTCGGTAATATGTGTATCCATGTCCCCGTCGTAGTTGGAAGAAAATACAAGACGATCTTTTACAGGAACGGCTGGTTCATCACGAAAAGAATCCCTGTTTAAAATAAACCAACGGGCATAATGTGTGGTTTTAAGTTTTTTAAATTCGGTTTCTGTTTGATCCTGTAATTTTTTGTTGATATTGTTCAGTAATCCAAGCAGCTCCACTGTCCTGTTTTTTTTAACAGGTGTAAGTAAGGTTAAAGGATGTTGTTTGATCATGTAAAACTATTTTTTAAATAACAGGTTAATAAAATAACCGGGAAATGGAAATTGAATGTTTTCTGAAAAGGGAGGAAAATTTTTGACAGGCGGATAAGCCAGGTTTATTTCACAAGTAATGAATTAAACATTTCCGGAACAAAATACAACAAATCATCATCATCTGTGATTTTTAAATTTAAATAATTTCATGAAAAAAGCATAAACTTACAATGATTATCACGGCAATTTATAAGAAATGATAAAGAACATTGATCATAATAATGTAATTCACTATGGGACGGATGCTATTATTATCAAATCCGTTTCCACTGGTTCAGGTAAGCCGGTTTGTAAAAAGATTCTTATGGAAGAGTTTCCTGCTGCAGAATTAGTGGCAGAACTGGAGAATGAGTTTGAGATTTGTTCAAAAATCAAAGGACCCGGTATCCGGAAAGCCTATAAAAAAATAAAAGAGGAAGACCATCATGCAATAGAACTGGAATTTATTGAGGGGACAGACCTGAATAAATTTCTTGCTGCAGAAAAACCTGATCTCTTACAGCAGCTAAACCTTTCCGTGGCCCTGGTAACGGCTCTCACAGATATTCATCGTGAAAATATTTTTTTCCGGCAGGTTCACCCTTCCAATATGCTGATAGAGCAGCCAACTCAAAAAATATTTTTTATTGATTTCGGACTGGCAACTTATGGCAACGGATATGAACCGGCACAGTTACCAGCACACGAAAAGCAGGTGGAATACCTGAAATATATTTCTCCGGAACAAACAGGCCGGATCAACAGGGCTATTGATAACCGGGCAGACCTGTATTCCGTTGGTGTTATTCTTTACAGGTTATTTACAGGGTTATTACCATTTGAAAGTAAAGACAGCCTGGAATTGATTTATGCGCATGTGGCAAAAGAACCACCGGATCCCTGTTTGCTCAATAAAGAATTGCCGGAAGTTATCGCTGGGATAATCAGGAAACTTTTATCCAAAAATGCAGAGGACAGGTACCAATCAGCTTTTGGATTAAAAGCAGACCTGGAAATTTGTCTGAAAAAATTTATTACCAATAAAAAAATTGAAAAATTTGAACTGGCTGAATTTGATTTTACAGGAAAACTAAACATCCCTTCAACCCTGTTTGGCCGGGAGAAAGAGACAGAAAAAATTCATAATTTATTTGCTTCGGCAACTCAGGGCACCAAAATAACCTTACTCATTTCTGGTTTACCCGGTTGCGGTAAATCATCGCTTGTAGACACCCTCCATCCGGCAGTCATAAAAAAGAAAGGATTTTTAATTAAGGGAAAATTTGACCAGATAAACAGGGCAAAACCTTATTCCACTTTTGTACAGTCTTTTGGTGAGTTAATCCATATTATTCTTACAGGAGAAAAAGAGAAGCACCTGCGGCTGCGACGGAAAATAACAGCGTCTTTAGGAAATTCGTTGAAAATACTTCCAAAGTTTATTGCCGGACTGGAAGATTTGACCGGGAAAGTAACGCAGTTACCACAGCTAAAAAATAAAGAATTTGAGAACCAGGTTAATTATGAGTTTATCCGCTTTTTGAAAACCCTGTCTGACAAGGATCATCCGTTGATTTTATTTGTAGATGATCTTCAATGGGCAGAT
>DATDPZ010000092.1:0-3976 GCA_035292525.1 Chitinophagaceae bacterium | reverse complement strand
ATAATTCAATTTTTTAATTGCAGAAAGATAAGGAAAAGCATTCAAAAATTTTCAAATGAAATTTTACTGATATTTTGAATTTTATGAATTAAAGCAATGAAAATCAAAAATATACACTCTAAGCAGATTTTTGTTTAGGGATTGAAATACAACTGCTTTAGACATAAAACCGGATCGGTCATTCCGGATAAATTATTGCACCGTGTAAATTTTATCTTTATGATTTTAAAAATAACATGAAAATCATCGTCATTTTAGTTCTAAATTATTTCCTTTTCTTATTTGATTCAGATTCATTGATCAAATATGGAGGATTGCTGTTTATATTTCTGATTGTATTTGGCAGCACCGGGTTATTTTTTTGTTTCTTTCTTCCTTCAGGTGCTATCTTATTTGCAACAGGTGTCATGACAGCATCTGGCAATCTGCCTCACAATATTTTTACTGTTTGTAGTTTATTAATTTTGGCTTCTGTGCTTGGCAACATTACCGGTTATTGGTTTGGAAGAAAAGCAGGCCCGGTATTATACAGCAAAAAGGATTCAAAATATTTTAAACAAAAACATCTTAAAACAGCAGACTTATTTTATAAAAAATATGGCTGGCTCGCCCTGACTATTGGATTATACCTGCCTGTTATCCGTACCTTTTCTTCCATCGTTGCCGGAATAATCGAACTAAACTTTCACCGTTTTATTTTTCTTATTATTTCCGGATCTGTTACCTGGATTTTGAGTTTTGTGCTGGCAGGTTATTTTATTGGCAGCAGTCCATTTTTAAAACCCTGGTTAAATTATATTGTAATTTGTTTTATCCTGATTGTTACAGTTCCTGTTCTGATCAGGATTATTAAGGAGATGCGAAAAACCAGATAAAAAGGTAAAGAAAAATTGACAGGAATTACTTCAATTCTTTTTTGAAGATAGCAAAAGGCGAGATTGTGTTTTGGGAGTTTATACTTTTCATTTTTCAATGCCTCCTGACTTTTATTAAAGTATTATCTGAAATCGTATAGTTTTATGGTAATATTTTTTCCAGGATAATCATTTCCAAAGGCATGACGGGGGTGCCGGAACTTTCTTCAGCAGGAAAGGGTACTGTTTTACCGGTATTAAAATAGCCATGCCGTTCATACCATTTAATTAATTCCTTCCTGATTGAAATGACGGTCATAAAAATAGTAGTGCAGTTTTGCATTTTTGCCATCACTTCGGCTTCCTTCAATAACTGTTTTCCGATTCCTTTGCTTTGCATAGTTGGTGAAACAGAAAGCATTCCCAGGTAAAGTTTGCTTTTCTTTTTTTGCAGGAATACACAACCAATAATATTGTCCGGTTCATTTACAAATTTTAAAAATACAGTGCCGGAACTGTTTAGTAAATCTCTTATTCTGTCTTCATCTGTTCTTTTATTACCACGGAAAAGATGTGCTTCAGAAGTCCAACCTGCTTTTGATTCGTCGCCGCGGTAAGCGTTATTTAATAAAGATGCCAGTGCAGGAATATCATTCAAATTGGCAGGCAATACTGGCATGGGCTGAAGTTAACAATTTTGAATAAACCAGCTCTTTTAAAAAGTGAATAAATGAAAGAAGAAAAAAATATTTGACTATCTTTTCAAAATATTAATAGGCCATTTGTATTAAATAGTAGCTCACCTTGAGTTTTTCTCCATTTTTGTACAATATGATCTGCCTTTGTCAATGAAACACGAAAATGTAATAATTGATTTTGCTCAAATAGTTTTTTACCGGCTACAAAGAAAATTTTAATCTTTCTGAATCTGTTCAGTATTTTTAGTATTTAAATGAAAAATTAAAAAATAACTCATGCAACTAAAACGTTTTGATTTCCTGGTAACACTATTTATTTTTATATTATCGGTGGCCGCCCGGGCCCAGCATATTCCAACTCCAAAAGAACATTTTGGATTTAATATCGGGGAAAATTACCAATTGGCCACCTTTATACAAACGGAAGCTTATTTTAAAAAACTGGATGCAATATCCGGTAAAGCTAAATACACCATCATAGGTAAAACTGAAGAGAGTAGAGATCAGTTCATGTTAATCATCACCTCGCCTGCGAATCATAATAAACTTGAATATTATAAATCTATTTCACAAAAACTGGGTAATGCCGAAGGCCTGACCAATGCGCAGGCAAGAGCAATGGCTACGGAAGGAAAAACTGTTGTTTGGATTGACGGTGGTTTGCATGCAACTGAAGTAGCAGGTATTCACCAGCTCATTGAAACAGCCTATACCTTGCTTTCCAGAAACGATGATGAAACAAACCGTATCCTGGATAATGTTATCATCTTGCTGACTCATGCTAATCCTGATGGTCAGGAGTTGGTTTCAAATTGGTATATGAGAAATTCAACTCCCGAGAAGCGTTCTACACAAGGACTGCCAATACTGTATCAGAAATATGTAGGCCACGATAATAACCGGGATTTTTATATGTTGAATATGAAAGAATCTCAAAATATCGCCAGGCAATTGTTTATAGAATGGCTTCCGCAGATTATGTATAATCATCACCAGTCAGGTCCTCCCGGATCGATCGTTGCCGGGGCGCCTTATCGTGATCCCTTTAATTATGTATTTGATCCGCTCATCATTACCGGGCTTGATGCACTGGGTGCCGCTATGCAGAATAGATTGAACTCAGAAGGAAAAACCGGATATACCAGCAAGGCAGGATCCGTATTCTCTACCTGGTATAATGGCGGTTTGCGTACTACTACCTATTTCCATAACATGATTGGCTTGCTGACTGAAATAGTAGGAAGTCCAAACCCGATGGACATTCCTTTAGTAACACAACGTTTAGTTCCCAATGCAGCCACTCCCAATCCTGTGATACCTCAAAAATGGTATTTCCGTCAAACAATTGATTATTCTGTATCGCTGAATTATTCCGTATTGGATTATGCAGCCAGGAATAAGGATGTCTTGTTGTATAATATTTACCAGATGGGAAGAAATTCAATTGAACGGGGGGGAAAAGATTTCTGGGCACTTTCTCCATCAAAGATTGACAAAATGAACCAGCACATCCAGGAAGCACAAAAAAAATTACGACCTGATTCTAATACTAATGAAACTCCAAGATTTCCCGGTAATATTATACCGGTAAAATATTATGATACTGTTATGAAAGATCCTGCTCTCCGGGATCCCCGTGGATTTATCATTTCAGCGGATCAGCCGGATCTTGCAACTGCGGTAGAATTTTTAAATGCATTAATAAAAACAGGAGTGTTGGTGCATCGTGCTACAAAAGCGTTTGAAGTAAATGGAAAAAAATATCCGGAGAATTCATTTATTGTAAAAACCAACCAGGCTTTTCGTCCGCATGTACTGGATATGTTCGAACCACAGGATCATCCAAATGATTTTCAATATCCAGGAGGGCCACCGGTACCTCCTTATGATGCAGCAGGCTGGACACTGGCTTACCAGATGGGGTTTCAGTTTGACAGGATAGTGGAAGGTTTTGATGGACCTTTCGAAAGAAATCCTTTAGGGAAACTGATCACCCTTAAAGGGAAATTTACAGGGCCGGCTTCTCCAAAAGGATTTGTGTTGAACGCACAAGCAAACAATTCTTTTAAAATAGTAAACCAACTTTTAAAAGAAGGCGTTCCTGTTTTCAGAATTACAAATGAAATTGCAGGAACTAATTCTAATATAGGTTCTTTTTATATTTCAGCAGGTACTAAAGAAAAAGGAATTTTAGAAAGGATGACAAACCAAATGGGGATTGAAGTGTTGGGAGTTTCAAAGCAGCCAACAGGATTACAAAAAATCTCTGCTGCACGGATCGCTTTATGGGATACTTATGGCGGGTCAATGCCCTCAGGTTGGATACGGTGGATGATGGAACAATTCAATTACTCTATTGATGTTATATATGCTCCTGATATTGACAAAGGAGATTTGAAATCTAAATATGATGTCATAGTATTT
>DATDPZ010000091.1:0-8856 GCA_035292525.1 Chitinophagaceae bacterium | reverse complement strand
CGGCCGGCAAGGCCGCCATAAGTTGGGAACCCTTCTGTCATGATTAGCAGGTTGCGGCATTGTTGTGCCAGTGCTTCATTATGCATGGCCAAAAAACCACCGATATTGGCAAAGGCATCTTTCTTGGCGCTCATGGTGCAGCCATCAGCATAAGAAAAAATTTCCTTAACGATTTCCGGTATCGGTTTATCTGCATAACCTGCTTCACGCAGTTTTATAAAATATGCATTCTCAGCAAAACGGCAGGCATCAATAAACAATGCAATATTATTTTGCAGGCAAACATTTTTTACTTCTCTAATATTCTGCATACTCACCGGCTGTCCGCCGCAAGAGTTATTGGTTACCGTAAGGATGCAAAGCGGGATATTGGCTGTACCTTTTTCATCAATGAATTTTTTCAATGCAGCCACATCCATATTTCCCTTAAAAGGTGCAGGTATGGTTGGATGTTTGTCTTCGGCACAAATCAAATCAATGCCTTCTGCCCCTGAGAATTCAATATTAGCGCGGGTGGTATCAAATAAGGTATTGCTTACAAAGTATTTTCCTTTGCCACCAAGTACGCTGAACAAAATTTTTTCTGCAGCCCTTCCCTGGTGAGCAGGTATTATGATTGGCAGGCCGGTAATATCCTGTATGGTTTTTTCAAATCGGAAAAAACTGGGGCTGCCGGCATAGGATTCATCGCCCTGCATAATGCCTGCCCATTGGTTGCTGCTCATGGCGCTGGTTCCGCTGTCGGTCAGCAGGTCAATCAACACATCGGCGGAATGAATGAGGAAAGGATTATAAAATGCTTTTTCTAAAATTAATTTCCGTTCGGCTGCTGTGTTGAAGTAAATGGGTTCAACAGATTTTATCCTGAACGGTTCAATAATGGTTTGCATAAATTTGTATTTAGCCAGCTTTCTTGCCGGTAAGTGGAAAAATTAAGGAAGGAAGTAAGGAGATTTCCCCAGAAGTGTTATGTAGGTTTCCTGATAATATTTTTCCAGAGGTTCATAAAAAATTAAGCCTGCTCAAATGTAGCAGGAGCAGGCTTGTTTATTTATGACTTTAATCATTTATACTAATCAAACACCAAATTGCCTTAAATGATGGTCAAGATGTTTCCAGGTGGCTTTACTCCATTGTTCTTTGCTGAGTTTTCCAAATACCGGGTGGGCTTCGTTTATCATATTGCTTTCAGTAAACCGATCAATCTTTTCCAGCAACCGGTTTTTCTCCTGTACAAAATCTTTTTCTTTACCTGTCATGATAAAAGATTTATCTGTGGGCAGTCCCTGCTTCCAGGGTTTTTCATCATACAGATTTTTTTTAAACAACGGCAATATCAGTTTCATCAGCCAATTACCTTTTACAGTATTGGTACCTAAAGCCACACCCATTGGGACTTGCACATGCGCCAGCATTTGTTCTACATTCATTTTTCCCCATTGCTGAACTGTTTCCGGTGAGAGTTTATTTATCCGGTCAACGATCTCTTTTTTTACAGTTGATTCAAAAAGGTTTTTTACTTCCATTTTTTATTACCTGAGAATTAATTTGTGAACGTATTGTTTTTTATCAAAGTATAATTTCATTAAATAAATGCCGGAGGCATTTCTGCTGATGTTGATCTCCCGTTGCACCAGGCCGGCAGACGCTATTTCAAATTCATCCCGCTGGATGACCTGCCCGGCAATATTTAAAATCTCCATTTGTATCTTTTCTTTTTTCTTAACACTGAATACAATGTTATAAATTCCGTTGCCCGGATTATTAGTCACTGTTAAATTTATTTCTGCCGGGTTTATTGGCGGAATTGAAGTAACAGAAGTGGTAAAATAAGGCGAGCCAAATGTGCAGTTTCCGATAGTCACTTCTACTTTATAAGTACCGGATTGTGTTAGGGTATAGGTAGAATTAGTGGCGCCGCTGATTGCAGTATTGTCAAGGTACCATTGAAATGTTCCTGAAGAAATACTGCTTGATAACACCGCCCCGTTTTGTGAAATGGTTACCGATAACGGATTGGCAGCAACTACTGATTGTCTTGGGAATGGTTTTGCACATCCAAGTGATTTTACTTTCATATCATAGAAATAGTAATAAAAAGAAGATTGCGGATTTCCATTATTGCCGGTAAGACGCATTAATCCGGGAATAGTATAAGGGTAAGGTACGGTTCCACTATTGTTTCGGAAAACAGTAACCCCGTTTTCATAATTTAAATTCATAGAGTACTTGCCGGCTGCAGGAATTCTTAAATTCAACGGAACAATTCTACCGGTATCCAAAGGATTATTTTCAGTCAGATCTCCTGCCTGCGGATTAGGATGAGTAGCGGGTACATCTAAAGTGGTAGAAGCTGTCAGCACACCGGTGATTTCATTAAATAAGTTCACAGTTATTCTTCCTGAATTACCAAAATACATCCTGGCAGTTTCAATTAATACAGGAGAAAATGTTTCAATTGTCATATAGCTGGCCAGCGTTCTGTAACCCCCGCTTGTAAATTCTGATTTGGAAACAGCCCCGATTCTTCCGGCTGCATCATTTACACCTGCATAATAAGTTTTATTGGAAGGTATGATACCTGTAGTAAAAGAAGCACCAGATCCTAATGGAGTTTTGGATGTAGGATTGTCATACCAGAAAATTGTTCCTCCGTTGGTGGTTCCACTTAAACCAGTTTGCGCATCTGAACATTGCTGTGCCACCAAATTTGAAATGGTTTCACCGGAAGGAGCCAGGAAAGTGATGGTTGATACTAATGTATCGTTTATTTTATTCTGATCAGATGAAAGTTCTGTAATGAAAGTAAACTGGTAATTGATACCCGGTAATGCATTGAAGGTGGAACGGAGTGATATTATTAAATTACCATCACTTGTTACTACCTGCTTTACGGAGTCTTTCAGTGTGGCAACAGTTGCAGCGACATTTTTAATGATTACAGTTACCGGAAAATTTGCTACCGGGTTGTTTCCAACGTTTTTCAATTTCAATAATACATAAATTGAATCAGAAGCACAGGTATTGTTATCCGGGAAAACAATTGCTTCCGGCATTATATCATTGGGGACTTTAGTAAAACCAATAGAATAATCTTGTGTTTCGCCCCCGCTTGTATAAGTGCCGCAGGGTAAAATATCAGAAGCATTAGTTGTCTCCATGGCTACCACCCTTATGCGGGAATTAAATCCCGTTTGTACCGATGCCGGCACAGTAATATCTGTGCTAAAATTTCCGGTGCCATTGATGATGCCTGAAGTTGCTACCAGTTCATCAGCATCCTGGAAATCTCCGTCAGTATTCCAGTCAATAAAGACTTTTACAATTTTATCAATATTACTTCCACAAGTACCCAGGGTTACATTCAAAGGCAATACCTGGTTTGGATATACTGTAGCAAATTGGTTTACATAAGAGGAATATTGAGTACAACCGGTAGCCGGGGTATTATCAATTCCTCCAAATTTAAAATTATCAATTCTTGAATTTGTATTTATAGAAGGACCTGAAGTACAATATACCTGCCCTCCAACACCACTTATTATTAAAGAAAATGCCTGTTTATTATTTCTTAAAGTTCCTTTATTTTTTATTTTAATGCTGTAGGGTTCTCCCGGTATTGGATTTAAGATATCAATTTTTTCAATATTATCTACGATATTGTCACCCTGGGTTGCAGGAAAAGATGGGTTTAGTGGATCTAATTTCCAGGGTTTAAAAACAGTTGTGCCATGGTTTATTTCAATATCCAGATCATGTACCAACTTAGGGGTTCTGTTATTTAAAACATTTACCAGCTCAACAGTTCCGGCAGGATCTGTCCAGCTGAGTGTGGCTGTTAAAGGTCCTGTTCCTGATGCAACAATGTCTATTGTTTTAACTATATTCTGAATCAATGAATCTTCCAGTATGCGGCTGATAGTATTCCGGTTTGAAATAACAGTGGCGGCTTTTTTAATATTCAACAAACCCCAGCCAAACATGTAGTCGGGACCGGGAGATGGTCCGGCTTCGTCTGCCGTATGAATAACCAGTCCTTTCAGAGAAGCCGATCTCATAAAGGATCCACCGGTTTGTAAATTATAATGTTCCTGTAATAAAATTAAGGAACCACTTGCATTTGGTGAAGACATGGAAGTACCACTGGCGGTAAAGTATGCATTATCGCCTGTATTGGATGTACTGGTTAATCCCACACCATTTGCTACCACATCCGGTTTGATCCTGCCATCATCGGTAGGTCCCCAGGAGGAAAAAGAAGACATGACTACCTGTGATGAATTTTTATATCCTTCCGGTATTGCATTTACGGCACCAACGGTAAGAATATTTTTTGCAGTAGCATATCTTGGAAGAATATCATAAGAATCATTACTGGAAATGCCGGCGGGCCTTGGACCAGCATCAATCATAACTCCATTTTCATTATATCTCCAGTAATTGGCTCCGACAGCCGGACCATTTTCACTTCTTTTGTTTCCGGCAGATTTTACAATTAAATAATAGGGAGCAAGAGAAACAATATTGTCCCAGTCCCTGGATCGGTTATCATAATAACCAAATTGAAAATCTTCGTTTGCTCCCCATTCGCCACCAAATTCCCAGCGGTTGTTTTGTGAGCTGTTCTGGCTCCAGCCCGCAGAGGTAGCTCCGTAAGAATGATTACTGATTAATAATCCTGTCCCCGAAGCTGCAGCCATTTCTGAAATATCAGAGTTCCAGTCATACACGATAAGATTTGTTGCGTTAAATGACATGCCTTTTGCTATTGGATTTATACCTTTTGCAATCAGCGTACCGGCTATATGGGTAGAGTGGCTGCTGATAGCGCCGCCGGCATCAGCATTTATGATCCTGTTAGTTCCAATTTCCTGGTGCGATTCCCTGACTCTTCCTTCATCCCATAAAGCCAGTTTGCTCCCCATGTTTGCACTTCCGCCATCTAAATTCAAACCAAGATTACCTCCTGCCCAAAGTTGATTGGTGCCTATGGTGGCTGCTGCATTGAGATTACTTGTTGTACCTATATAAACAGGCAAACCCCTTTCGCCAATACCAGACAAATAAATAATACTACCGTCGGGCTTTTTCTTTTGCAGAGGCCAGCCTTTCTGACCGGCAATTTTTATTAATGATGCCTGCTCAATTTTATAAAGCTGTTCTTTAAAATTTGAAAATGTTTTTAATTCTTCCACCCGGGTAACAGTTTGGGAAAAAAGAGAAGTTATCAAAAAAAAGAAAAAGCAGAAAAATAAAACTGGTTTTAAAAAACGGATTATATGCATCTCACTGGTTTATTGAAGGAATGAAGATAAATATTAAATCAGATTAAAATCTGCATAAGAAAATTTTATATTATTATTAATTTTAAAAATTACTTTTATCTGATGAAAAACTTAATATCAGTATTATCATTTATTTTAATAACAACCGGTTGCGGTATTAAACAATACTCAGTAAAAAAAGGGGAAAAAATTAAACAGGGAATTGCCGGCCAGGTTTTTGAACTGACAGGCAACCAGATGCCATCCCCTGACAGACCCCGGAATACGGAAGGAACCCCGATAAAGGCTACCGTTTATGTTTTTGAGTTAACAAATCATCATGAACAAATCCGGGAATCCGGAGTTTATACCACTATCAACACCAGGAAAATTACAGCGATAAAGACAACAGCTAACGGGGAATTTAAAATTGCATTAACGGAAGGAGTCTATTCTTTATTTGT
The DNA here is from genome assembly GCA_035292525.1 of Chitinophagaceae bacterium. Taxonomy (GTDB): domain Bacteria; phylum Bacteroidota; class Bacteroidia; order Chitinophagales; family Chitinophagaceae; genus VBAS01. Next base: position 3,128 of record DATDPZ010000091.1, on the reverse strand, counting down.
AAAAGTAGAAGAAGGATATTTTGCAAATCTCTACGATGAAAAAATGAATATTCACCCGGTAACCATTAAAAAAGATGAGCTCACTACTACAAAAATAAAAGTAGATTATAAAGCGGCTTATTAATTCTATTCTGTTGTTTCATAATAAGGCACTTCATCATGACTCAGTTTTTCTTTTTGATTCCAGTAGGCTAAAGTAACAACCTGCCCTTCTTTCGTTTTTAATTGCCTTCCAAAAATAGCATTGATTGGATTGAAAGAAACATTGGTGACACCAATTGTGAAAGTTTCAATGGAGAGTGGCTGAGGTTTAGGCTGAGGTTGAGGTTGAGATTGAGGTTGAGTAGCTCCTTCAATTGTTGCAGCAGGATGGGCTGGTACAGCTTTAGGCGGGGGAGAGGGAACAATCAAAACTTCAAATCCGTTTTGCTCCAGTAAATCCTGCAGGAATGTTACTCTTTCTTTTGAAGCATTTTTTTCTACGATGGCGCATTTCACTCCGTCCAATTCTCCAAATTCATGATTTTTATTGATAGCCATAAGGATTAAAGTTACGAGTTATGTGTTCATAGTTATGAGTTAGTTGAAAAGTGAATTCACCAGTAAGGCTTAACTCATATCCTGCAACATTTATTTTAGTAAAGAATAAATATAGTTATATGCTCCGCTTGCTAACCCGGTAAAGATGATACCTCCCACACAAATAATCATTGCCAGTTTTGGCGACCAACTTATTTTTATACTTTCAACCGGATTATCATTTGCATCCATGAACATGGCTTTAATAATCCTTAAATAATAATATAAAGCTATTACCATATTCAATGCGGCAATAGTGATCAGTAAATAGTTCCCTTTTGAGGCTCCGGCAAGCAGTAAAAAGAATTTACCAAAAAAACCAGCAGTGGGTGGAATACCAGCTAAAGAAAATAATGCGATTGCCAAAACCCAACTCAATGCCGGATTGTTTTTATAAAATCCTTTATAGTCATCCACCGTTTCTTTTCCCGTAACTGCACTCACCAGGCTGATTACTCCAAATGCAGCGAGGTTGGAAAAAATATAGATCAACACAAAATAAATAACGGATGCACTGCCTTCAATAGAATACCCGGTGATGCCAATTAAAATAAATCCCACTTGTGCTATCGAAGAGAAGGCAAGGAATCGTTTCATATTCTGCTGTCGCAGGGCAAACAAATTGCCAATAATCATGGTGATTACTGATAAAAGAAAAAGCATATTGTACCAGGTATCACTTATTAATCCAAATACTTTGTATAAAACAGAAACCAGTACAAGTAAAACAGCGCCTTTTGAAATGACAGAAAGGAAAGAGGTTACTGCCACCGGAGAACCTTCATACACATCGGCTGTCCACAAATGGAAAGGAACTGCAGATATTTTAAATCCAAAACCTGCAATCAGTAAAATAAAAGAAAAAATATTCAGCGGGCTGGCTGTAAAGCTATGATTAAGTTCAGCAAAATTCAAGGTACCGGTAGTTCCATACACCAGGGAAATACCAAACAACAATAAACCGGAAGAGAATGCCGAGGAGATGATCATTTTAAAAGCCGCTTCGGAAGAACGACGTTTTTCCAAATCAAAATTTGCAAGAGCAGCTAATGGAATAGTGGAAAGTTCCAGGGCCAGGTAGAACATTAAAAGATTATTGCTGCTCAGCATATAAAACATTCCGAGAAGCGATGCCAGTAACAACATATAAAATTCAGTTACATGTTTATGTTCCTTCAGCCAGTTATATGATTGCAGGGAAATAATCAGGGTGCCCAGGTTCAATAAATTTTTTTCAAAGGTTAAAAGTTCATTGGTACTGAACATATCCCCGAAAAGTGTTCCTTCCGGGTGCATAAAAAATCCTGAAGCAAGATTGATGAACAGCAAAATATTGACGAAATGAATCAGCGTACTGTTTTTAATTACTTTATTTCCCAGTTTAATAAACAAAAGAATAAACAGGATGATAATGATCATCAGTTCCTGTTTCATTAATATGAGAAATTCGTTCAACATTTTTATAAATGAATTAATAAATATTAATTACTTGTTTAATATGCTTGTTATTTTATAAATCAAAATTTCTGTACCGGGGTTGATCAGATCTTTAATTAAGAATGGCAGTACACCAATCACTACAATTCCAAATATTAACAAACCCGCTGCCAGCCGTTCATTCCAGTTGGCATCGCCCAGTTTTAAATGTTTATCATTTACTACCGGTCCCATGATAGCTTTACCTGTTGCTCTTAAAATATATACTGCTGTTACTACGATCGAGGCGCAGGCAATAATGGTGGCAAAGCGGTAAAATGCATCTTCTTTTTCCCATGAACCAACAAAGACTGTCATCTCTGCCACAAATCCACTAAAGCCGGGAAGACCTAATGAACACAAACCAGCAATCACAAATACCGTGGAAATGAAAGGCATCATTTTCATCAACCCGCCCAATTGGGCCACCTGTCTTGTATGAGTACGATCATAGATCATTCCAATCACTGCGAAGAAAAGGGCTGTCATTAAACCATGTGATACCATTTGTATTACGGCTCCGTCAATAGCTGTTTTAGTCAACATCCCTATACCGAGCAAAACAAATCCGCAATGACTTACCGATGAATAGGCATTGATATATTTCAGATCCGTCTGCATCATGGTGGCAAATGCTCCGTATAAAATAGCGATGCATGCAAGCACAATGATGATTGTTGAATATTCATGAGCAGCATCCGGCATTAAATAAGTGGCCACACGAAGACAACCATAACCACCCAGCTTCATGGAAATACCCGCCAGGAACATGGAGGCGGCAGTTGGCGCCGACGAATGACCATCGGGCACCCAGGTATGAAAGGGAAACAAGGCGGTGAAGATTCCAAAACCAATAAAAGCAAATGGAAAAAAAAGTTTCTGAATTCCAAGGGGTACATTCATTTCAGCTATTTGTATAATATCAAAACTGCGAATGCCATTTACATTACTATTAAAATATAAACCCGCCAAACCAACAAAAACCAGCGCTGATCCTCCCATCAGCATCAGGGCCAGTTTCATAGCGCTGTATTCTTTTTTGCCACTTCCCCAGATACCGATGAGTAAAAATT
>DATDPZ010000090.1:0-10408 GCA_035292525.1 Chitinophagaceae bacterium | reverse complement strand
GTCATCCAGCCACTGCAATGAATAATATCCGGGGGCCAGCCAAATTTTTTCACTGTTTCCAAAGCTCCTTTGCAAAAAAATATAGTACGAATGTCATTATCATCATACCATTTTTCATTTTCGTCAGTAAAAACAAACTTTCTTTTAAAAAGATCTTCATTATCCAGAAAATAAATCTGCAACCGGGCATTGGGAAGTGAAGCTACTTTAATCTGAAGAGGCATGTCGTCATTATCTACTGAAACATTGATCCCTGATAAACGAACTACTTCATGCAGCCGGTGACGACGTTCATTTATCACTCCAAAACGGGGCATGATGCATCTTACTTCAAGACCTGATTCATTCGATTTAATTGCCAGCCTGTTCACAATTTCTGAAAACTCTGTCAGTTCCAAATAGGGAGACATCTCATTGGCAATGAATAAAACTCTTTTCTTGGCTGTCATCTTAAGCTATTTTGTGATTTCCCGATACCTCAATTATCTAAATGCTATTTTTGGGATGGGCGCAAAACTAATCATTTTATTCCGATATTGATGATTGGAATGCATTCTCAATACAACTTTAACCCTTATGATCATCATTAAAAAAGCTAAAGCATTATCAGGTTTTTTATTGCAAAGAAGAAATAATCATCAACTTATTGGATTTGTGCCTACCATGGGTGCCCTGCACCCGGGGCATCTTGCATTAATAAATACATCAACGAAAACAAACGACCTGACCGTATGCAGCATATTTGTAAATCCCACACAATTTAATAACTCCGATGATTTTCAAAAATATCCGGTAACTATTGAAAAGGACATAAAAATGCTGGAGCAATCCGGCTGCGATGTTCTGTTCCTTCCTCCTGTTTCTGAAATATATCCTATGGGGTTGACTCAACTTGAAAACTATGATCTCGGATTGCTGGAAAAAATTTTGGAAGGAAAATTCAGGCCCGGACATTTCCAGGGAGTTTGCCAGGTGGTTCACCGGCTTCTTGAAATTATAAAACCACAGTTTCTTTATTTAGGACAAAAAGATTACCAGCAATGCCTGGTCATAAAAAAATTATTAAGTATAAGAAAACTTAATATCCAGATTGTAATTGTACCTACTGTACGGGAAACAGATGGGCTGGCCATGAGCAGCCGGAATAAAAGATTAACGGTAGAAGCCAGGGAGCAGGCAACAGAAATTTCCAAAACCCTGTTATTTGTAAAAGAAAATATGAAAAAAGGCGAAACCAATAAACTGATCAATGCTGCCACTTTACAACTGCTTAACAAAGGATTTAAAATTGATTATATAACGATAGCTTCAGCAGAAAACTTAACAGAAGTAAATGAATGGAACGGGAAATCAAAAATTGTAGTCCTTGCTGCCGCTTTCATCAACGGTGTAAGGCTGATTGACAATATGCTGATCAATTAGGATTTGATGTTTGTAAAAAGCAATAACTTATTTTTGTTAAACCGGGATGATCATAGAAATAGTTTTAAGATTTTCCTGCTTTTATGAAGATCAGATTACTTACTCTTTTTAAATATTTTTTCTTCTTCGCACTGGGCATTTTTTTTGTCTGGCTATCCGTACGGAATATCAATTATGATAACTGGTTGCAGATAAAAGCTGCTATTGCCCGTGGACGAAAATGGGTTATTCTTCCTGTTGTTTTTGTTTTACTGATTGCTCATTACAGCCGTGCCATGCGATGGAAACTGCTGATGGAACCCCTGGGATATAAGCCTTCAGATTTTAATGTGTTTGCTGCCGTCATGATCGGGTATATGGTAAATGCTGCTGTGCCCCGGTTGGGTGAAGTATTTAAATGCACCATACTGGCCCGTTATGAAAAGGTGAAAGTGGATAAACTGATCGGTACAATCCTGGTTGAACGGGCTGTTGATATGATTTGCCTGCTGATCGTTTTTTTCCTGGCCATCATTTCCCAGGGGGCTATTTTCAGACAGTATATGCAAAAAATGCTTGTCGCTTTTTTTCATGATAAAACCGGAAATCTTTCTATTCTTAAACTCAGCATCGCTTTGGGAGCTTTCCTGTTTTTCATTTTACTGATTTATTTTATTTTAAAAAAGTTAGGTCATATAGACCTGGTGTCCCGGATTAAAACAGTTATAAAAAATATTCTGCAGGGGCTATCCAGTATCAAAAATTTAAAAACTAAACGTTGGTTTATATTTCACAGCATTTTAATCTGGTCAATGTATTATTTAGCATCATACCTGGGTTTATTTGCCTTAAGAGAAACACAGGTATTGGGATTAGGCGGCGGCCTCACCACTTTAGCTGTTGGCACCATTGGTATGATCTTAACACCAAACGGAATTGGCGCCTATCCCCTCCTGATCGCCCAGCTTTTAGGTCTTTATGGGCTGAATCCAGACACTACAGGAAATGCATCCGGGTGGTTGATGTGGTGTGCTCAAACCTTCATCATCCTTATTGGAGGACTGATTTGTTTTATTTTAATTTCGCAAACCAACAAAAAAGACATTCAAACTGAAAGTCAGGAAAATACCTGAATTTATTTTACCTGATAAAACAGAACCGGTGATCTGTTCTTAAATTTAAAAATACTATTTTAAATCGAAGGGCTTGCTTAATTTTAGCGACTTGGAATTAAGAAAAAAATGATGATATCAGGTAAACCCAAAACCATATTCCGTGATGTAAGCTGGCTGTCTTTTAATGCAAGAGTGTTGCAGGAAGCAGTAGACCCCAATGTTCCATTAAGAGAACGTATCCGTTTCCTGGGAATATTTTCAAATAACCTGGATGAATTTTTCAGGGTAAGAGTGGCTGCTTTAAAACGCATGGTAGGTATCAGGGATAAAGTAAAAATGCACCTTGAAAAAAATGTACAGGAAATACTGGATGATATCCAATTGACTGTTCTGAAACATCAAAGTGAATTTTACCGCATATGGGAAGGCATCATTGATGAATTGAGAACAGAGAAAATATTCCTGGTAAAAGAAAATGAATTAACCAAAGAACAACAGGAATTTGTAAAACAATATTATGAAGATGAAGTAAGTACAAATGTAATTCCGTTGATGATTGAGAGCATTCCCAATTTTCCGGCACTGCGAGACAGATCCATTTATCTCGCTGTGGTTATGTGGAAAAATGAATCGGCCGTTAAAAAGAAATATGCGCTGATAGAAATCCCTCTGATTCTGAACCGGTTTGTATTACTGCCCGGTTCCCGTTTCGACGAGCATCATATCATCCTGTTGGAAGATATTATCCGTTTTAACCTGCCGGAAATTTTTTCCTATTTCGGATACGACCAGTATGCCTCTTATATTCTTAAAGTAACCCGTGATGCTGAGATCGATATTGATAACGACATCAATACCCCAATGATTCAAAAACTGGAAAAAGCATTAAAGAATCGTAAAAAAGGAAAACCGGTAAGGTTTGTTTACGACCGGGAAATGGATCCGGGTTTGCTGGAATACCTGATCCGGCAGTTGAATCTTTCCAAAAGAGATAACCTCATTCCCGGTGGCCGCATTCACAACTTCAGAGATTTTATCGAATTTCCTGAACACGTTTTTAAAACAAAAAATCACCGCAGAAAGCCCTTTGATCATCCTGCGCTGACCGATGGAAGAAGAGTGACCGATGTGATCATGGAAAAAGACCTGATGCTTCATTTCCCCTATCATTCGTTCAACGCAGTTATTGATTTATTAAGGGAAGCAGCTATTGATCCGGATGTGACAACCATTAAAATAACCGGGTACCGCCTGGCATCCCAATCAAAAATTATGAATGCTTTGGTTAATGCTGTTCGTAATGGTAAGCAGGTCGTAGTGATTCTTGAATTGCAGGCAAGGTTTGATGAAGAAGCAAACCTGGAATGGAAAGAACGGCTGGAAGAAGAAGGGGCCAGAGTATTGATTGGCATACCCGATATGAAAGTACATGCTAAAATTTGCCTGGTAAAAAAACGACTGGAAGATAAAACTATACAATATGGTTTTGTCAGCACAGGAAATTTAAATGAAAAAACAGCTAAAATATATGCGGATACCTGCCTGCTTACCAGCAATAAACATATCATGGCAGATGTAAACAGGATTTTTAATTTCCTGGAACAACCCCGCCTGGGCCCCCAGTATTTAAATGATTGTTCCATCGTTATTCCCAGTCCCGGCATCATCCGTAAAAAACTTTTTTCCCTGATCAATACCGAAATCAAAAACGCAAAATCGGGTAAGCCGGCCAGTATGATTTTAAAAATGAATTCACTTTCCGATGAATCCCTGATCATGAAATTAAATGAAGCGGCAAAATCAGGAGTGGAATTACACCTGATTGTCCGGGGAATCTTTTGTATGCGTTCGCAAAGCAAAAAATATAAGAAACCGGTAGAAGCCATCAGCATAGTGGATGAATACCTGGAACATGCCCGGGTGTGGATCTTCCACAATAATGGTAAAGAGAAAGTTTATATATCTTCGGCCGACTGGATGGTGCGTAATCTAGATTACCGGGTGGAAGCAAGTTGCCTGATCACGGATAAACAAATTAAAAAAGAATTAAAAGATATTCTCCTTATTCAACTTAATGATAATGTAAAAGCAAGACGGTTGAATAATGAACTCAGCAATGAATATGTCAGTGGTGGAAGAAAAAAAATCCGATCCCAGGTAGAAACTTATAAATATCTTTTCAATAAAACAAAAGTAACTATTGAAACTGGCAGCCATTGATATTGGGAGTAATGCAGCACGCCTGCTGATCTCTGATGCTGTACTAGGCCCGCAGGGAACCCTGGAATTTATAAAAAATGCACTTATTCGTGTACCGTTAAGACTGGGTTTTGAAGTGTTTGATAAAGGAGAAATTTCTCGGGCAAAAGTTGAAAAGATTATCAAAACACTCAAGAGCTTCAGCCTGCTGATGGATGTGTATGAAGTAAAACACCTGAAAGCCTGTGCCACTTCTGCCATGAGGGATGCAGTTAATGCAGACGAGATTATTAAGAAAGTAAAAACAGAGACCGGGATCGAAATAGAGATCATCTCAGGGCAGGATGAAGCTTCGCTTATTTATGAAAACCACTTTGCAGAAAACCTGGCCAACGATGAATCCTATCTTTATATTGATGTGGGAGGCGGAAGCACCGAACTTACTTTTTTCAGCGATGGAAAATTAATCTTTAAAGAATCTTTCAATATAGGCACCATCCGCCTGCTGAAAAACCAGGTCAGCGAAGCGCAATGGGATGAAATGAAAGAATACATCAGGGTGAATGCAAAACAATATCATCATGTCACCGCCATTGGTACCGGGGGAAATATCAATAAAATTTTCTCTTTATCAAAACGAAAAGAAGGGAAACCACTGAATATAGATCTGTTGCGTGAATACTTCAAGGAATTCAGTAACCTGTCACTTTCACAAAGAATGTCTTTGTACAGGCTCCGGGAAGACCGGGCTGATGTCATTGTTCCGGCCTTATTAATTTTTCTTAATGTTATGCGTTGGGCTGATGCAGAAGAAATTTATGTACCCAAGATCGGTTTGGCGGATGGGCTGATTAAAAAACTCTATGAAGAAGTGAGAATGAGCAATATCGAAATCTAAAACCCGATGATCCTGATTTACAATTTTACAATAAAAAATAAGTTTACCTTTTCACCCTGATTAATAATCCTGGATTATGTCTGTTCACAAAGAGATTAAAAAAGTAACCACCCACACCCTGCAGAAAATGAAAGCTGCCGGTGAAAAGATCAGCATGCTGACCGCCTATGATTTTTCTTTTGCCAGGATGATTGATGCCGCCGGTATTGATATTATCCTGGTTGGCGATTCGGCATCTAATGTGATGGCAGGACATGAAACCACTTTACCCATTACCCTGGACCAGATGATCTATCATGCTTCATCCGTAATCAGGGGAGTGAACCGTTGTCTGGTAGTGGTGGATCTTCCTTTCGGTTCTTATCAGTCTAATTCAGACATTGCCCTTGCATCTGCTGTACGTATTATGAAAGAAACGGGGGCACATTCAGTAAAAATGGAAGGCGGTGAAGAAGTCATTGAATCTATCCGGAAAATTGTTTCAGCGGGTATTCCGGTGATGGGCCATTTAGGATTAACCCCCCAATCTATTTATAAATTTGGCACCTACACCGTCCGTGCTAAAGATGAAGAAGAGGCCGGTAAACTAAGCCGGGATGCAAAACTTTTACAGAATGCCGGTTGTTATGCGGTTGTTCTGGAAAAAATTCCTGCACAACTTGCCAAAGAAGTTTCTGAAAATTTAACGATCCCTACTATTGGTATCGGCGCCGGTACGCATTGCGATGGACAAGTATTAGTGATGCACGACATGCTGGGAATTAATACTGAATTCAAACCAAGATTTTTACGCCAGTATTTAAATTTAGATCAGCAGATCACTACTGCCGTTCAGCAATACATAGCAGATATAAAGAACAAAAATTTTCCAAACGAAAATGAGCAATACTAGGAGACGACACATATTTTATTAACGGGTTTGAACCAGTTAAAAAATAATATAAAACTTCTGACCATTCCTGCAAATGAAGGCTGCAGATTTTTTCCCGTGGCAATTCACATCTGTATTTTATAGAAGTAAAATCCTGCAACTAATTATCTGGTGAATCTCAAATAACTTTGTCATTCTAAAATCAACACATGAAATTTTTAACTGACTTAAAAATTAAAGAAATAAACCCTGGAGTAGCAACCGGATTGAAATGGATAAATTCAACCGGAGAAACGATTGATTCCTGTTCACCTGTTGATGGAAAAAAGATTGCTACAGTAAGTACTGCAAATAAAGAAAGCTATGAGCAGGTTATTTTGACTGCTGAAGAAGCATTCAAAGTATGGAGAAAAACACCGGCTCCGCAAAGAGGAGAAATAGTAAGACAAATTGGAGAAGCTTTAAGAATATATAAAGAACCCCTGGGAAAACTGGTATCTTATGAAATGGGTAAAAGTCTGCAGGAAGGTTATGGTGAGGTTCAGGAAATGATTGATATCTGTGATTTTGCTGTAGGGTTATCAAGACAATTGTATGGATTAAGCATGCACAGCGAACGCCCCGGTCATCGCATGTATGAACAATGGCATCCGCTGGGCATTGTAGGTATTATTTCAGCTTTTAATTTCCCGGTGGCTGTCTGGAGCTGGAATACAATGCTGGCTTTGGTGTGCGGAGATGTTTGCGTATGGAAACCTTCTGAGAAGACTCCCCTTTGCGGGGTAGCCTGCCAGCATATCATAGCAGAAGTTTTTTCAAAAAATAATATCCCTGAAGGAGTTTGCAGTTTAGTGGTGGGTGGCCGTGAAGTAGGTGAATGGATGAGCCACGATACAAGAATTCCCCTGGTATCTGCAACCGGTTCTACCCGGATGGGTAAAGCAGTGGGTGCTGCGCTTGGCGCAAGATTGGGAAGAGCTTTGCTGGAATTGGGAGGCAATAACGCCATCATCATTTCAAAAGATGCCGACATAAACATGGCCATTCGTGGCGCTTTGTTTGGGGCTGTGGGTACTGCAGGACAAAGATGTACATCAACCAGAAGATTGATTATTCATGAAGATATTTATGATAAAATAAAAGAAAAGCTGGTGGCTGCTTACCACCAATTAAGTATCGGGAACCCGCTGGAAGAAAAAAATCATGTGGGCCCCCTGATTGATAAAGATGCAGTGAATATGTACCTGGATGCTATAGAACAATGTAAAAAGGAAGGTGGAAATTTTGTTGTGGAAGGAGGTGTATTGCAGGGCGATGGCTACGAAAGCGGTTGTTATGTAAAGCCCTGTATTGCGGAAACAAAACCAGGTTTTAAAATTGTTCAGTATGAAACATTTGCCCCGATCCTGTATTTAATAAAATATAAAACTACAGACGAAGCAATCGCTATACAGAATGGAGTGCCGCAGGGTTTATCCTCCGCCATCATGACCAACAATTTAAGAGAAGCTGAACAATTTCTTTCTGTAGCCGGAAGTGATTGCGGTATTGCCAATGTAAATATTGGTACCAGTGGTGCCGAAATCGGCGGTGCATTTGGCGGCGAAAAAGAAACCGGTGGCGGCAGGGAAAGTGGAAGTGATGCCTGGAAAAATTATATGCGGCGGCAAACCAACACTATTAATTACAGTGATCACTTACCACTTGCCCAGGGAATTAAATTTGACCTGTAAAATTCACAGTCCTGTAATATTTAAAATCCGGCTGAATGCAACTATAATATTCCGAGAGCCTTCTTCCCTCTTCAAACTAAAAACAAAGGACTCTGTTATTTTAATCAGAAAATATATAAAAGGTTTCTTTTACTGTTTGATATTTTAAATATTTGCAATTAAATTTCTACTGATGAAGCAATTGCTATACAGAATGGAGTGCCTCAGGGTTTATCCTCGGCCATCATGACCACCAACTTAAGAGAAGCTGAACAGTTTCTTTCTGTAGCCGGAAGTGATTGCGGTATTGCCAATGTAAATATTGGTACCAGTGGTGCCGAAATTGGCGGTGCATTTGGCGGTGAAAAAGAAACCGGTGGCGGCAGGGAAAGTGGAAGTGATGCCTGGAAAAATTACATGCGCCGGCAAACCAATACCATTAATTACAGCGATCACTTACCGCTTGCCCAGGGAATTAAGTTTGAACTGTAAAATTCACATTCCTGTAATAGTTAAAATCCGTCTGTATGCAACTATAATATTCCGAGAGCCTTCTTCCCACTTCAAACTTAAAACAAAAGACTCTGTTATTTTAATCAGAAAATATATAAAAGGTTTCTTTTACTGTTTGAGATTTTAAATATTTGCAATTAAATTTCTACTGATGAAAAGACTATTCAGATTTTTACCTCTTTACCTCGCTGTTATACTTTTTTCATTTCCATCCTTAGCCCAGGAAGAGGCAAAGAAAGTATTACCCAATGGCTGGCACCTGATGGATAAAGGTCAATCAGGTTTTTCCGGAATCAGCCTTGATAAAGCTTACCAGTTTGTAAAAGGGAAAAAAAGCAATACAGTTATTGTAGCAGTGATTGATTCCGGCGTGGATACCCTTCATGAAGATCTTAAGGAAGTGCTTTGGCGAAATCCGAAAGAAGTTCCGGGGAATGGCATAGATGATGATAAGAATGGTTATATAGATGATATCTATGGTTGGAATTTTATAGGAGGAAAAGACGGCAGGAATGTTACTGAAGATTCCTATGAGAGAGACCGGGTTTATCATGCTTATAAAGACCGGTTTGAAGGAAAAGAAATAAATGATGATAAAATAAGCAAAGAAGAACTTGTCATTTATAAAATGTGGAGAAAAGCCAAAGATGAATTATTTGCTGAAGATGAAAGTGTTGATCTGCTTATTTTAAAAATGGTTTATCAGAACTTATCCAATGCGGATAGTTTATTAAAAATTGCTTTAGGAAAAGAAGTTTATACAGGAACAGATCTTGAAAAATTTCAGGCTCCAACTGAAAAAATAAACAGGTCCAAAGCTTCCATACTTGGATTAATGAAAGCCTATGAAGCCATGGAAGTGACCAACAAGGAATTCATCGGGGATTTTAAGTCATACCTGGACAGTGAACAAAAGAAAAATAAAGCAAAAGAAGTGGCACCTGAAAATTTCAGGGGGAATATTGTAAATGATAATTACCCTGATTTCAATGACCGGTTTTACGGAAATAATAATGTGTTTGTGGATGAAAAATCTGCTCATCATGGCACTCATGTTTCCGGGATCATTGGAGCCAGAAGAAATAATAAAACAGGGGTGGATGGAATTGCTGATAACGTCAGGATCATGTCTATAAGAGCTGTTCCCGATGGTGATGAACATGATAAAGACATTGCGCTTGCCATTCGATATGCAGTGGATAACGGGGCACAGGTGATCAACATGAGCTTTGGAAAATATTTTTCCCCCGAAAAAAATTGGGTGGATGAAGCGGTGCAGTATGCTCAGGACAAAGGTGTATTGATTGTAGCTGCGGCAGGTAATGAAAGTTTCAATGCCGATTCACTGATCCATTTCCCCAGCAGAGTTTTAAATAACGGGATTACAGTTACGAATTGGATTGCTGTGGGTGCCAGTGGAGATCTTTCCATTTCACAGTTTACACGGGAAGGAACTAAGTTCTCCTCACTGACAGCAGGATTTTCCAATTATGGAAAAACCGAAGTAGATGTATTTGCACCGGGCATGAGGATATACTCTACCGTGCCGGGCGGAAATACTTATGGTAATGCTGACGGAACCAGTATGGCTTCGCCGGTAGTGGCAGGTGTAGCAGCGCTTATCCGTTCTTACTACCCCGATCTCACGGCAGAGCAGGTAAAAGACGTGCTGATGAGCAGCACCGTAATGACCAAAGAT
>DATDPZ010000089.1:0-3064 GCA_035292525.1 Chitinophagaceae bacterium | reverse complement strand
CCTTAAGCAACCTTCTCCTTAACATATTCTTCTGAAATAAGGAATAAAAAAAGTTTAGATTCGTTATTTATTTTAACATATCCATGAAAATAATTCTGAAAATAATTCTCTTTACTAATTTTTTTTTGCTAACCGCAAATTATTCTTTCGCCCAACGTTACGATCCTTCCCGGGTAAATAAAAAAGCACAAAAATTATATAATGATGGGATAACGAAAGCACAGGATGGCATTTATCCCGAAGCCATCAGCTTTCTTCAGCAGGCAATTTATATTGATACCAACTATGTGGATGCCTATTTGTCGCTTGCGGGTGTGTACGGCCAGATCCGGAATAATGGACTGGCAGTGGAGTATTACCAAAAAGCCATTTCAAAAGACACAGTGTACACAAAGCTTTATAAACTTCCTTATTCCATCAATCTTGCAGGCATCGGAGCATTTGAAAAAGCGTTGCAGGCTGTGAATGAATATTTATCTAATCCAAAACTGGGAGAAAGCAGTCGCAAAGCCGGTGAATACCGTCAGAAGAGTTATGAGTTTGCCCTTGAATTTGAAAAAAAGAATCCTGAAAAAAATTATGTGTTTGCTCCGAAAAATTTAGGAGATCATATTAACAGCACCGAATCTGAATATTTCCCTTCGCTGACCATTGACGGTATTGAGTTATTTTTTACAAGAAGATTAAGGGGTGCTGACGAAGATTTTTTTTCTGCCAGAAGAAATGATAGTGGCTGGAATAAAGCGGCTCCGCTTGGTGGCAATGTAAATACTGATCAAAGTGAAGGTGCTCAAATGATCTCACAGGATGGGCAATGGCTGATGTTTACAGGATGCTACCGGCCTGATGGATGGGGTAGTTGTGACATCTATATTTCTTTTCTTACACCACAAGGCTGGAGTGAAGCCGTCAACCTTGGCGGAAAAATAAACACAGATCAGTGGGAATCCCAGCCCTCGCTGTCGCCGGATAAAAGAGACCTCTATTTCGCCAGCAGAAGATTTGGCGGATATGGAGGAAGCGACATTTATGTTTCTCGTTTATCCCCGGACGGGAAATGGTCCACTCCGGAAAACCTGGGACCGGAAATAAATACAAAAGCAGATGAAGCTTGTCCTTTTATTCATGCCGATAATCAAACACTTTTTTTTACATCAAACGGGTTGCCCGGATATGGAGAAAGTGATCTCTTCTATTCCAGGAAAGGACCGAAAGGAGACTGGAGTGTGCCACAGAACCTGGGCTACCCCATCAATACTATTCATGAAGAAGGTTCCTTATTTATTGCAGCCGATGCCAAAACAGCTTATTATGCTAGTAACCGCAGTGACAGCAAAGGAGGTTTTGATATTTACAGTTTTGAATTAAGAGAAAATATGCGGCCCCTTAAAACACTTTGGGTGAAAGGAAAAGTGTATGACAATAAAACATTAAAAGGATTGCCATCGGCTGTAGAATTATTTGATATGAGCAACAAACAACTTATTTCTAAAGTACAGACAGATGAACAGGGCAATTATCTCATCACCCTGCCAATAGGAAAAAATTATGCTTTCAATGTAAACAGGAAAGGTTATTTATTTTTTTCAGATAATTTTTTTCTCAGCCAGCCGGTTTCTGATTCAGTTTTTGAAAAAAATATTCCTCTCCAACCAATCGAAACTGATGCGTCCATCATACTGAAGAATGTTTTCTTTGATGTAAATAAATTTGATCTCCAACCGGAATCGGAAGCTGAGCTGGATTTATTAGTTCAGTTATTAAATGACAATCCTTCTGTAAAGATCCAGATCAACGGACACACAGATAACACTGGAAAACCTGCGGACAATCTTATATTATCAAACAACCGTGCAAAATCCGTTGTCACTTATCTTGTCTCAAAAGGTATCTCAGCCACAAGGCTCTCCGCCAAAGGTTTTGGAGAAACACAACCCGTTGCCGATAATAAAACAGAAGAAGGAAAAGCGCTGAACAGAAGAACGGAAATGAAAGTGATTAGCCAGTAAGCCAAAAGTGATCAACAAGATAGATTTTTTGTATTAATTTTATTCAAACTATTAATAAGGAACTTACCATAGTAATTGCAAAAAGTGAAGAGTTTTTTGTGGCATCAATATAAGAATTACCAGCAGTAATCTCACAGGGTAAAACAATTGAAGATGCAAAAGAGAATGTAATGGATGCTTTAAAAATTTACTTTGAAGACATGCAGGATGAACCCGGTGATAAAAACATTGTACTGTAAGAAGATTTAATTATTGTAGACTGATGTCTGTTAAGAGAAATGAATTTCTTCAGCACCTGGCCATTCACCAGAGTTATCTTTACCGGCACGGTAGCAGGCATGATATTTACCAAAACTCCATCACAAAAAAGAAAACTACTGTACCCCGCCATCCCAAATTAGTCAGAATTCTTTGTGATGCAATCTGAAAAAAACTCAGTATTCCCGGAATATAAAGTATTTCAGAATTAAAAACACATCCCGGTTTATATCGGCTAATTCTTTTATTGAGGTGCTGCTGCCCCATCGGGGCAAACTTTTGGTAGCAAAAAAGATCGTAATTTAAAAGTGAGCCCCATAGGGGCGATATTAACTCAATTATGTTATGGCCAATACCTATTCTCAAATTTCTATTCATTCTGTATTTGCCGTAAAAGGCAGAGAAAATTTTATTACCCGTGATTGGCGGAATACCTTACATAGGTATATATCTGGCATTATTACAGGAAATAGCGCTAAGTCTTTAGCCGTTGGAGGATGGAAAGATCATGTGCACATTTTTTTCGGAATGCCTGTAACTACATGTGTTGCCGATTTCATGAGTATTGTCAAAGCAAGCAGCAGTAAGTGGGTTAATGAGCAGGGATTTATCAAAGGAAAATTTCAATGGTCCCGCCTCAGGCGGGAGAGCCTTCTCTCATTCCAAAAACCAGAGAGATGGTGTTATAAATTACATTATGACCCAGGAGGAACACCACAGGAACAAAACATTTAGAGAGGAATATTTGAAAATGCTGGCTGACTTTGAAGTGGAATACGAGGAAAAATATCTTTTTG
>DATDPZ010000088.1:0-2485 GCA_035292525.1 Chitinophagaceae bacterium | reverse complement strand
TTTCAGTGTATAAAATACTGAACGGATGGGTTTGTAAAGAAGTCCGGGAAATTTTATAGAGGCAAGAACTTTCTCAGCATTTTCCATGTCGCCGGCTTCCAGGTATTCCTGGATAATACGGAGCGGCCCGAAAAAGAAATGCCCGAGGATTAAGACTAAGCCAACCAAATAAAAGGGAAAGCCAGGCCAGAAACCTGAAAAATAATTGATGACGCCACCCAGAATGGCAATCAGGATTCCAATATAAAGGCGGTATTTTATCAGGAGGTTATAAAATTTCATTTTAAATATTTAGTAGTCCCGACAGGAATCGAACCTGTATCAAAAGTTTAGGAAACTCCTATTCTATCCATTGAACTACGGGACCATTCACTTAATTGCTGCATTCAGCTGTAAAAGTGGGGCAGCAAATATAGTAAAGATTAGGCGGGGGGATAAGGCCTTCTTATGAATAGATCCTTGCAATCGCCTCCCGGTATTTTTCCAGGATCACTTTCCGTTTCAGTTTTAATGTAGGGGTTAGTTCGCCGCCGTCCACACTCCACTCCTCCGGCAATAATTCAAATTTTTTAATTTGTTCTACCTGGTTAAAATTTTGGTTATATCGCTCCACGGTGTCTTTTATTAGGGCAAGCACTTTTTCATTCTGAATAATTTTATCATTACCCGGAAATTCCATTCCGTTTTCCGTACACCATTCTTTCAGTGCATTGAACGAGGGGACAATTAACGCACCGGTGAATTTCTGATCTGAACCGGTTACCATCATCTGCTCGATCCATTTGGATTCTTTCATTTTATTTTCAATGGGCTGTGGCGCTACATATTTGCCGCCGGATGTTTTAAAAATTTCTTTTTTCCTGTCTGTAATCTTTAAAAATTTATGTGCAGGGTCCTTACTATTTTCAACAAAAACCCCAATATCTCCCGTATGAAACCAACCATTTTTTATCACTTCAGCTGTCAGTCCGGGTTGTTTGTAATATCCCATCATCACATTGGGGCCCTTACATACAATTTCTCCGTCTTCTAAAATTTTTACTTCTACATCTTCAATAAGGGTGCCAACGGTACCAAACATCCGGCCGGAAGGATGGTAACGGTTGACACTGATCACCGGAGAAGTTTCTGTAAGTCCATACCCTTCCAGTATCGGGATCTGTGCAGCTGTGAATACCCGTAATAGTTTTACCTGGCAGGCGGCTGAGCCGGTTACAATGGCTTTTACATTTCCTCCCAGGGCCTCCCGCCATTTACTAAAGATGAGTTTATTGGCAATGCCAAGTTGAACATGATACCACAAACCCATTTTTTTGGTAACGTCATATTTCAATCCCAGGCTGAGTGCCCAGTTAAATAAATTTTTTTTAATCCCGGTAAGATAAGCGGCTTTTGACATGACGCGTTCATACACTTTTTCCAATAGCCTGGGTACGGTGGTAAAAATTGCCGGTTTTACTTCTTTCAGATTATCGCCAATGGTTTCCATGCTTTCTGCATAATAAATGGAAACACTTTTATAGAGATAGATATAGCTGATCATTTTTTCAAAAATATGATTCAGGGGTAAAAAACTTAATGCTCTTACATTTTGTACTCCTATTTCTTCAAACACACAATTACTGGCCAGTACGTTACTTACAATATTATGATGACTCAGCATTACTCCTTTGGGCGTGCCGGTAGTACCGGAAGTATAAATGATAGTGGCCAGGTCTTCCGCTTTTATTTTTCCTGCCAGCTGATCAATTAACTCGTTTTTATTTTTACCAATTGCTTCTTTCCAATGAACTGCATTAGGCACATGTTCAAAAGTGTAAATATGTTTTAATGAGGGCACTTCTGCATTTATACTTTTTACTTTCAGGAAAAGATCTTCATCATTAACAAAAATTGCTTTTACCCGGGAGTCATTTAAAATGAATTTTAGTTCATTGACACTGATTGTTGGATAAATGGGCACCAATATTGCCCCGATCTTTTGTACGGCCAGGTCCAGCATTAACCACTCAGGTCTGTTCTTGCTGATCACCGCTATTTTGTCTCTTCCTTCCTCCGTCATATCATTGGCAGAAACGCCAAGTTCCAGTAATCCGCTGCCCAGTTTATTTACCATGTCTTCCACTTCCTGTGTAGAGTAGGTTTTCCATTTGCCTCCTTCTTTGGCGGCAAACATATCTGGCAGTGGAAAATTTTTCAATTGGAATTCTAAAAAATCAAACATTCTTGTTGGTTCCATGTGTACTTTTTTTGAATCATTAAAAAAAACTGAATTGTACTGAAAGGCAGGATAAGTTTCACCAACAAATTAGGGATAATGGTTAAAATAAAAAAGCCTTGTTTTTACAGGGCTTTTCATCAGGGATGCTGAGTTTATTTTGAAAAGTAATATTGACCCGGAGGCACTTTAAATACGCGACTTTTTTGAAAGGTGGTGAATCCTTTGTATTCTTCTGTATGTGCTTTGGTCCACTCATCAAAGGCA
>DATDPZ010000087.1:0-11744 GCA_035292525.1 Chitinophagaceae bacterium | reverse complement strand
ATAATGAGGAGTATAAAAAATTCCGGTCTGCCATTTTAAAAGGAAGAAAACATATTGACATCTGCAGCAATTGTACCGAAGGCACAAAAGTGTGGGAAAGATGATCTCTCTTTCGGTAGTTGTAATTTTTATATCCGGGTTAATAATAAACCCTACCAGCTCTTTAATTCTTTATATAGCAGGGTATAAAAGGAAATAAAACCTGCACAGAAATTACGGATTGATTCGTTTAAAATTTTCATGGTGACTTTTTGGGTTAATAGATAGAAAGCAATACAAAGCAACACCGATTTTCGGACATCCATATACTACTAAAGGAGTATTTTTTACCTTTTTGTAAAATAAACGGGCTAAAAAATGGGAAAGAATAATCTTCATTATTATTTTTTAAAAAAGACGATCTAATGGAAATTTAAAAGGGATTTAGAGTAAAATAAATTCAGGAACCCCTACAACAAAGCCATGGTCAATTTTCTGTTCACCCATTCTCCGGTACTGGATAAAATCAAAAGATTTACAAAATCAGAAAAACTTACGCCTCAACAACACAACATGCTTCTTATTCTCAGGGATAACAAAACACCCACATCCACCCTTCAACTGAGAGAACGGATGTTGGATAAAATGAGCGATACCAGCAGGATTGTAAACAGGCTGATTACAAAAAAACTTGTTAAAAAAAGAAATTCAAAAAAAGATAAACGTTTTGTTGAAATTTCAATTCTGCCCCCGGGGTTAATGTACTTAGCAAACCGGATAGCCGTAATAAAGAGCTGTATAGCATGCTTAATAGCCTTACAAAAAAAGAAGCGGATTTGTTAAGTAATCTCCCGGATAAGCTTCGCAACCATCAATAATGTATTTTCGTGTTTTGGAATTAAAATATCCCGAAACATGAAACAAGCTATCCGTCCATATTTATTATTCTTTTCACTGATCCTTCTTCCTTTATTCTTAATGGCACAGCCGAAAGAGGAATTTCGCGGTGTATGGATTGCTTCGGTTGATAATATTGACTGGCCACCAAGGGGAGAAACAAATCCGGAAAATCAGCGAAAAGAATTTATACGTCAGCTGGATCTGCATAAACGCAATGGCATGAACGCCGTGGTTGTACAGGTACGTCCGGCTGCGGATGCTTTTTATCCTTCACAATACGAACCCTGGAGCCAGTGGCTGACCGGCACGCAGGGCAAACCACCATCTCCTTATTACGATCCGCTAAAGTTTATGATAGAAGAAACACATAAAAGAGGAATGGAATTTCATGCCTGGGCCAATCCTTACCGTGCAGAATTTAACATCGGCAAATCTTCTATTTCGCCTAACCATGTTACCAGGACACACCCAAATTGGTTTTTAACCTATGGCGATAAAAAATATTTTGATCCTGCCAGTAAAGAAGTACAACGATTTGTTGTAAATGTGATCAGCGATATCGTTCGTCGTTATGATGTTGATGCCATTCATATGGATGATTATTTTTATCCATACCGGATTGCAGGAAAAGAATTTCCTGACAGCGAATCTTACAAAAGATCGGGTAGCAGGTTAAGTAAAGACGACTGGAGAAGAAGCAATGTGGATACGGTTATTAAAATGCTGTCTATGGCTATCAAAAAAGAAAAGCCGTCGGTACAATTTGGGATTTCGCCGTTCAGCGTATGGAGAAATAACGACAAAGACCCCAGGGGAAGCGATAGCCAGGCAGGACAAACCAATTATGATGACCTCTATGCAGATATTCTTTTGTGGTTGAAAGAAAAGTGGATTGATTATGTGGCCCCGCAATTATATCTGGAGATTGGTCACGATAAAATTGATTATAAAAAATTGCTGGATTGGTGGAGCAAAAATTCTTATGGCCGTCACCTTTACATTGGCCATGGCATTTACCGCTCCTCAGGTAACTCACCTGCAAATGCCGCCTGGCGTAAACCGGAAGAACTGCCCAACCAGATAAAACTTCTTCGCCAATACCCCAATGTACAGGGAAGCATTTATTTCAGCAGCAAATCATTTAACAATAATCCAAACGGATGGAATGATAGCTTACGGAATAATTATTACAGGGAACCCGTAAAAATTCCGGCAATGGACTGGCTGCCTTCAAAGAAATAAATTAATGATTCTTTCCTTCCAGTTTATTTACATAAGCCAAAGAACCCAACCTGATGCGAAGAGGAAAATTTGTTTTTTTCTCCAGTAAAAACTCCTTTGAACATACAAAGCCCAGCGTTTTTGTGTAAAAATCCGGAGCAATTGATGCGTTTTTAAGTGAAATATATTTAGTGATTGAAGAACGCTGTAAATAAATAGTATTTTGACTTTGCTGCGCAAAATTTTTCAGGCATAACATTAACAGGAATACAACAAGAAGGGTAGTAATTCGTTGAGCCACCTTTAATTTATTTGTGTGTAAATTTACGGCCTGATTTTTGATAAATGGCCCAGTTTTTTTATGTCCGGTTTTATAACAATTGAATGATATTGATGCTATGGCGATGAGACAAAGTTTTCAGCAAAAACTATTACAGAAGTTATCTCCCCAGCAGATTCAACTAATGAAACTGTTGCAGGTACCCACTGCCAATCTTGATGAAAGGATTAAAGAAGAAATGGAAGAAAACCCGGCCCTGGAGCTGGATGAATCAAAACATGAAGACCAGGATGAAATTAAAGACGAATTTTCAGAAAATGGAGAAGAAGAATTTGATGAGCCTGATGGCAGCCCGGATGAATATGATAATATTGATATCAGCGATTATGTAAAAGACGGTGATGATGATATTGCTGATTACAGGTTAAGGGATGATAATTATTCAGGCGAAGATGACAAAAAAACTATTCCGTATAAAAAAGAAACCAGCTTTTACGAGATGTTGTTCGGCCAGCTGGGTTTACTGAAGCTGGATGATAAAGAAAAAAAAGTTGCAGAACAAATTGTAGGCAGCATTGATGAAGACGGTTATCTGCGCAGAGAGACCATCGCTATTGTAGATGATCTTGCTTTCAGGCAAAATATTATTGCTACAGAGCAGGAAGTGGAAGAACTGATAAAAAAAATTCAGCAGTTTGACCCCGCCGGTGTAGCAGCAAGAAATTTGCAGGAATGCCTGCTCCTGCAACTTTACCGGATACAGGATGAAGGAAACATAGTGACTAAAGCCATTAAAGCAGTTTCAAAATACTTTGATGAGTTTACAAAAAAGCATTATGAAAAAATTCAGAAAGGTCTTGACCTGACTGATGATGAAATGAAAGAAGTGATGCAAAAGATCATCCGCCTGAATCCGAAGCCAGGGGGAAACATCGGTGACATGAATAAAGCCGGGAATTATGTAGTGCCGGATTTTTTTATTTATAATAATTCCGGTATACTGGAACTTACCCTGAATTCCAGGAATGCACCGGATCTGCGCATCAGCGAAGGCTACCGGGATATGCTGAAGGATTATGACCGGGGGGCAAAAAAAGACAAGCGACAGAAAGAAGCAGTGATATTCATCAAACAAAAAATTGATGCGGCCAAATGGTTCATTGATGCCATTAAACAAAGAAGACATACGCTGATCAGCACTATGACGGCAATTATGAATTATCAGCAGGAATTTTTTCTTACCGGCGATGAAACCAATATGAAGCCGATGATCCTGAAAGATATTGCAGAAAAAACCAACCTGGATATTTCTACCGTAAGCCGGGTGGCCAACAGCAAGTTTGTTCAAAC
Source organism: Chitinophagaceae bacterium (assembly GCA_035292525.1). Lineage (GTDB taxonomy): Bacteria > Bacteroidota > Bacteroidia > Chitinophagales > Chitinophagaceae > VBAS01. The sequence goes on along the minus strand of DATDPZ010000087.1, from coordinate 8,014 downwards.
TGAATTCGGTACCTACCGGCTTAAATTCTTTTTCAGTGAATCGTTGAGTACAGATAGCGGAGAAGAAGTATCAACCAGAGAGGTGAAAAAAATATTAAGTAACCTGATAGAAGCAGAAAATAAACAGAAACCTCTCAGTGACGAGCACTTAACTGAACAGCTTCAGCAAAAAGGATATAATATTGCACGACGAACAGTGGCTAAATACAGGGAACAGTTAAATATTCCCGTAGCCCGGTTGAGAAAAGAATTATAAACTATGACCAACCATTTTGCCGGTAATGGACTGAACGAATACGGGGAGATCATCCACAGGGAAGTTCAGCCACAGTCTGTCGCTGTAAAATTTTTTGCTTACATTTTTTCTTATCTCTTTCATCCTTTATTTATTCCGGTTTATGTTACGCTGTTCCTTTTGTTGGTTCATCCATACATATTTGCCGGCCTGGATGATTGGGGCAAACTGGGCACCTTGCTTCAGGTTTTTGTCAATTGCACTTTTCTTCCTTTGGTGAGTGTTTTATTATTAAAAGGATTGAAATTTATCAAATCAGTTTTCCTGGAAACACAAAAGGAAAGGATCGTCCCCTATATGATCTCAATGATTTTTTATTTCTGGAACTGGTATGCATTTAAAAATAATCATGCAGCAAATGAAATGCAAAGCCTGAGCATGGCTATTTTTAATGCTTCTGTGCTGGGTTTTCTGGCAAATATTTCTTTGAAAGTAAGTATGCATGCCATTGCAGCAGGTGTGATGAGCACTTTCTTAACCTTGCTTGCTTTTCAGGATACTACAAACCAAAGCCTGTATTTGTCAATTGCCTTTTTAATAACCGGAGTGGTATGTACAGCCAGGCTGATCGTATCGGACCATAGCAGCAAAGAAATTTACCTGGGCCTTTTAATCGGCATTCTTTCACAACTGGCTGCTCATTATTTTGTTAGCTGAATTAATTTAAAAAAATCCAGGGCAGCAAAAAAGCCCAATCATAGGGTACAGATTGAGCTTTTTGTTTTCATCCATCCTTATTAGTCGTCCAATTAGCCGTTTAATATTTTTGAGCCAGTCAGGTAATTTTTGTTTGGATGATATATAAATAAACAAGTTCCGTTTTTAATGGCCGTAATAATTTTTGTTGCCTGTTTTTCCGGGATGGCAGGGCAACCAAAACTACGTCCCATGTATTTGCTTCGGCGCAAATAATTTTCACCTACGTACTCAGATCCGTGCATCACGATCTTTCTTTTTTCTGCTCTGTCATTGAATCCTTTTTCTAAACCAGATAATATCAGGGCAAGGCCATGACCACCGAAATAGGTTTTGCTTGTTTTATAAAATCCCAGGCTGCTTTGAAGTGATTCGGGTTTATTTGAAAATTTCCGGGCATATTCTTCGCCTGAATTGCGGCCATGTGCTACATAGGTCTGTAAGATCAGTTTGTATGCATGCAGATCAATAAGGTAAAGTCTTTTCTTTCTTGATGATTGGCTGAAATCACAAATAGTAAGGATTCCTTCTTTTGTAAACACATCCTGCTCCACCAGGTTTTTGTAGCCGGTATAAGCATAGGTAAATGTTTCTTTCTTTAGTCCAAGTTTTTCAAGCCGGAGACTGTCATAGAGCAGATCAATCTCTGCTTCCTCATTTTCTTCGGCAACAGTAGTTACAGATGTTTCAGTAATAGTTAAATGAAATTCACCAGGCTTCTTTCCAGCATTTACTATTGGGAGCAACAGCAAACTTACAGACAGGAGGGAAAGGATAAGGATTGTTGTTAACCTGGGCACGGATACGGATTTAGAATTCTGAAACGGAAACAAGTGTGAAATTATTATCCACTTTTTATAAATACAAGCTGTTTAGCACAGTATTTTTTAATTGCTGTGGTTATTACGATCATTTCATGCAGTGATAATAGAAGATATACTTATGCTGATTGTGGCAACTTGCAGGGAAACTTTCAGTTTTCCATATTGTGATGTAAATGCCTTTGTTTCGTAATAAATTCGCTGGAGTATATTTTAAGTAATAGCATGAATAAAGAAATCAGTAGCGGACCAAAAATAAGACCCAGGAATCCAAATATATTTAAGCCTATGATGACTCCAAACACGGTAACCAGCGGATGAATATTGGCAAATTTTTTTGCCAGTGCAAAACGAAAAATATTATCAACTGTACCAATTACGCCAAAGCCATAAATAAGCATGAATATTCCCTGCCAGCTCTGTCCATTAGCAAAGAAAATAATAGCTAAAGGAATATAGGCCAGCGCAGCCCCCACTATGGGTATCATAGCGGTAATACAGGTAACCACAAACCAAAACCAGGGCTCTGCTACTCCTGCAATGAAATAGCCGGTCAAAGCAACGATTCCCTGTAGTAAAGCAATCACAGGTATACCAATGGCATTGCTCATAACCATTTTCTGCATCTCATCGCCCAGCCGGATTACATTTTCATCTTTCAGAGGCACATGTTCATATAGACTATTTTCCATTTCTTTTCCATTCACCAGCATAAAATAGAGCATAAAGTACATAAAGAAAATAGTACCGAGTGTATTGAAGGTGGCGCTTAATACTTTTGGTAAACTCCTGGAAAGAAAGCTGCCCAGTTTATTAATATTTTCATCACTCACAATTTCTATGCTGAATCTTTGTTCCAGGGTATCTACTATTTTTTTTAATGCATCAATCAGTTCATTGGAATGGCTGATGGCATAAGACACTTTTGAGGAAAGCATATTGACCAGTACTCCTACCGGTAACAGGATGACGATCATTGATAAAAACATCAACAAAACTGCTGTCCACCCGGTTCGCCATTTTTTTTTCCGGAGGAGATAATGCATCGGTCTGCGCATGACCATATATAAGGTAATAGCGCCTAGCAGGGCAGGCAGGAAACCAATAAGCTCCATGAAGAGAAGCAATCCCAGTGAGACAATGATTAAAAGGAAAAAGATCTGGCGGATTCTGTTCTGGGAAATAACCTGTTTGTCCATATTTTAAAGATGATATTAAAGGTAAAAATAAATATCTCTACTCTTCTTTCTTATTAATTATCCGGGGAGATTTATCAGATCTTTACTTCTTTCCACTTCCCTTTTTTAAAATAATACCAGGCAGCCAGTGCAATCGCTGTTTCTGCAACAGGAATGGCAATAAATGCACCAAGCGGTCCCATATTAAATCCTTTTGCTAATAAATAAGCCAGGGGAATTTGTAATAACCAGAAACCGGCAAAATTTATCCAGGTGGGGGTTTTTGTGTCGCCGGCACCATTTAATGCCTGAATCATTACCATGCCAATGCCATAAAAAATATAGCCGGTACCGATAACCTGCAAAGCCAGCGTACCATAACGGTGTACTTCAGGTTCTTTGGTAAAAATGCTGATGATAGGAGAGGCAAAGAAGAGAAAAATAACAGTAACACATCCCATAAACAAAGCATTGTATTTTGTAGTGAGCAAAACACTTTGTGCTGCCCTGCCCGGTTGTCTGGCGCCAAGATTCTGACCGACCAATGCAGCGGCTGCATTACTTAACCCCCATGCGGGTAAAATAAAAAACACCACATTGCGGATAGCCACCTGGTAACCGGCGCTGGCATCTGTACCCCCGGTTTCTGCCACTAATTTTGTAAGAATAATCCAGCTGCCCGAAGCCATAAAAAACTGGATGGTTGCCGGCCAGCCGACTTCAAGAAGTGTTTTAATGATTGGTAAATCCCATTTGAAATGCGTTGCTTTTATCTTAATCGTTCGCTTACCTGCAAAGAGATAATAGCATTGATAAACCACACCTATTCCCCGCCCGATAGTTGTTGCAATGGCAGCACCTTTTAATCCCAACTCAGGAAAAGGTCCGAATCCGAATATTAACATCGGGCATAAAAAAATATTGATAAGGCTGGCGAGCCATAAACTCCGCATGGCCATGGTGGCATCACCAGCTCCCCTGAAAATACCATTGATAAGAAATAATAAAATGATCACCACGCTTCCGCCCAGCATGATCCGTGTAAATATTTTTCCTTCCTGTATCACTTCAGGCGAAGCACCCATTAGCTCTAATATATCCGGCGCAAATACAATGCCGAGGCTGCTGACAATAACGGTCACTATTAGTGCAATTAATATGGATTGTGCGCCTGCATGAGCTGCTGCATCAGGATTTTTTTCACCAATTCTCCTGGCCACCATGGCTGTGGCAGCAGTACTTAAGCCAATAGCCAGCGTATAGACGATCATGACCACAGCTTCCGTTAACCCCACAGTAGCCATTGCCTCTTTGCTGTTTTCTTTCAGGTGACTTACAAAATACATATCCACTACAGCAAATACACTTTCCAGACTAAGCTCCAGAATCATAGGAACAGCAAGTAATACAATGGCCACCCGGATACTTCCTTGTGTATAATCATATTCACCACCACGAATGGATTGTTTGATTAAAGAAAAAAAACGGTGAAGGTTATTCTTATATATAGAATGATTTGACATGAATGAAAATCTTTTGAAATTAGATAAAAGGAATGAAAATACAGACAACCGGTTACCGGCCGGAGATTGGATCTTTATGTGATCAGTTTCTTCAAAAGGGAAACAAACCAACCTGCAACGCGGCAGGTCTTAGCAGATTTTCATATGCTTAAATTATAGATCGTAAATGTAAGTAAAAACATGAATGAGTTGTTTAGAAAATTACTAAATGCAGATGAGTTTAATATTATTTTTTACTTTCAGCGACATTGAAGAAGGAAACAGAAATGAGACAAGAGAATAATTTTTTATCAAATAATCTTCCCGGTTTTGCGTTTACTGATTTGAAGGGTACTGTATTATCTTTAATTGGCTAAACCCGAACCATCCCAATCCAATGTATTTGAAAAAACTTATTTTTTCTGTTGGTTTCCTGGTGGGCATGATTCTTTGCAAATATCTTCCGGCTCAGGATTCCCTATCCCCTGATGAGTTATTTGCAAAGGCCCGGTCGGCCGCATTTGATCAGAAAAACTATCCGCTGGCAATTGAATTAAGCAGGTTAGCATTGAACAAAAGTCCCGGTTATGCTGATATCCGGATTTTTTCGGGAAGAGTTTTTACCTGGTCGGGACAAACGGACAGTGCCCGCAGTGCATTTGAAGAAGTGCTGCGGCAACAACCGGATAACGAAGATGCCGCTGCCGCCTATGCTGACCTGGAATATTGGAACGATAATCCTGCAAAAGCTTTAAGTATTTGTAATAACGGACTCACCTTTCACCCGCAATCAAAAACACTATTACTAAAGAAAGCAAAATGCTTATCGGCATTAAAACGATTTCATGAAGCCAATGCAGTGGTAAACGCCTAAATAAAGGAAGATCCGAAAAATGCGGAGACCAGATCCATATCAGAAAAAATAAAAGACCAGGCATCAAAAAATAAATTTGGTATCAATTATGATTATGTCAGTTTCGACAAGCAGTTTGATGATCCCTGGCACCTGGTAAGTATGAGTTATAGCCGAAGCACAGGAATAGGTTCTGTTATCGGTCGCCTGAATTATGCCAACCGTTTTTCGAATGGAGCAATGCAACTGGAAGCTGATGCTTACCCGCGGATTTCAAAAACTTTTTACAGTTATATCAATGTGGGTATTTCTGACACAAGCGGTGTATTTCCTCATTACCGTGCCGGCTTTTCCCTGTACGCTAATCTTCCTCACAGTTTTGAAGCTGAAGCGGGTTTTCGCTACCTCTACTTTAATGATGCCACCTGGATTTATACCGGCTCTGTAGGTAAATATTTTAAAAACTACTGGTTCAATCTGCGTACTTATATTACACCAGGCAATTCCAATATTTCTCATTCGTATTCGTTTACTACCCGTTATTATTTTGGCGGAGCCGATGATTATTTTGCCTTTGGATTTCGAACAGGAATATCTCCCGACAACAAAAGCAACAATGTACAACTGAGTTCTCCTGCCAGGATAAAATCAAATAGTCTTTCTGCCGAATACAACAAATCATTCAAGGGATTAACTATTTTAAACCTGACTGGTTCGTGGCAGCACCAGGAGTATTTACCGGCTACATTTGGAAACCAGTTCAGCTTTGGCATCGGTATTCAAAAAAGATTTTAATCTGTATAAAAAAAGAAGCTCCTGTTCATTTGGTTAAATAAAATTCAGAATTGCAACTCCGGCATGTGGGTCACAGGTATGGCTTCCGCACCCGATAAAAAAAACATATAACTCACAAATGAAAATTAGTTTGTAATTACTGAGCAGTACAGAAAACAAGAAGTATCCAAATGACAAGACAGCAAATAACCGGGCTGCTTTATTAAGTGATTCAAAAAAAGGTTTTATAAATGAGAATTGTTATTTGGTTGATGCAAACCCTTTCCTGGTCATTTCGCCCCAGGATTTTTTCTTTCTTAAAAAATCAATATTGCCTTTAATTGCAGACCAAACCACAAAAGGATGAAATAAAAATGGCTCCAGCAGAGCTGTGCCAATAAGTTTAAAAATATCCCTGTGCCTTTTGTATTGATTGTAGGTAAGCACTTCCATTAAAATAGCAAAAACCGAATATAAAAATCCAAAACTTACAATAAAGGCCAGCAGCGAAAAAAAGAAAGACCAGTCTACTAATCCGAAAAGAGCCAGGAGGATAAAAGAAATTATACCGGTAAATTCAATAATGGGGGCAAGGAATTCAAAAAAGAACCAATAAGGATAGCTGATCATACCCAATAATCCATACCGGGGATTAAAAAACATTTTGCGGTGAATCTTCAGGGTTTCCACTGTGCCTCTTGTCCAACGGTTACGCTGCCTCCCCAGAATTTTATAACTGGAAGGAGCTTCTGTCCAGCACAATGGATCGGGAATATAAGCCACCCGGTATGGCAGATTATTTTCTTCCATATACCGGCGCATACGCACCACCAGTTCCATATCTTCTCCTACAGTTTGAGGATTGTACCCGCCGGATTTGATTACAATTTCCCTGTCGAAAGCGCCAAATGCACCGGATATCAGCAACAGCCCGTTCATTCTGCTCCAGGCCATCCGCCCCAGCAGAAATGCACGGATGTATTCCAGTGTTTGTACTCTTGGTAAAAATTGCCTGGGCAGGTTAATCCGGACAATTTTTCCTTCTTTTACCTCACATGAATTGGCAATACGAATCACGCCCCCGGTGGCAATTACCCGTACTTCTCTTTCTTCCAAAAAAGGTTTTACCAGTTTCAGCATGGCATCCTGTTCCAATATGCAATCCACATCAATACAAACGATATAATTATGACGGGCAAAATTGACGCCTACATTTAACGCATCGGCTTTCCCGCCGTTTTCCTTATCCACCACAATCAATTTTTTATAAACCGGATTTTTGCTTTTGTAAACCCCTTTTACAGGTTGGGTGCAGATGTGCTGTTGGGTCCACCATGAGATTTTTTCCAGTTCATAGACCTCAATTAGTTTTTGAAGTGAATCATCTTTACTGCCGTCATTTATAACAATCAGCTCAAGGTTGTTATAATAAATGCTCAGCAACGATCTTACATTTTCAATAATAGTAGCGCCTTCATTATAAGCCGGAGCCAGGATGCTGACCGAAGGGGCTTTTTCCGACACGGCCATGATGGAATAATCCGTAAAACTGCTTTTCCTAATATGTCCTCTTGTTTCCCCTATAGAATAAAAAGCAATGAACAGGTAAGAAAGCAGTAAAAACAGGGAGTACAACAAGAGGCTGTAAGTAAGAAAGATGGAAATGATCTGCAACCAGTTCATAACAAAGCCTCCTGTTTTAAATAAGGCAGTAATTGATTCCAGGGTATAAGCTCAGGATTGATTTTCTTTTCTACCGCTGACCAGCCTTCAGCACTAATTTTTCCGATAGCCCTGGCTGAAGCCGCTTTAAATTCGTCACGGGAATGATGCAGGTATTTGGATATAACAGCAATTTCATTTTCGGTACCAATTTGTTCCAGTACTTGCAGAAT
>DATDPZ010000086.1:0-3714 GCA_035292525.1 Chitinophagaceae bacterium | reverse complement strand
AATAAGCCGTTCATTTTCCCAGGATTCTATTGTAAACCGGATTGTACTGGTAGGTGATGGCGGAGAACTGACCAATGGCAAACAACCGGTGGCTAATGCTATAAAAAAACTGATCCCGATGGATGCCAGAACAACCATTGTTTATCTGGGGGACAATTTATACCGTCATGGGCTTCCCGACGACCAGTATAGTTCTTACAATTCTTTAAAGCAGGTTTTGGATTCCCAGCTTTCAATTGCAGATAATACCCCGGCCAGAATTTATATGATACCCGGTAATCATGATTGGAAAAATGGTAGCCGTGACGGTTATGATGCCGTAGCCCGGCAGCAGCGTTATGTGGATGGGTTGAATAAACCAAATGTAGAATTCTTTCCTAAGGATGGCTGTCCGGGTCCCGTCGAAATTTCTTTAGGGCCTGCTGCGACGCTTGTTCTTTTTGACAGTCAATGGTGGCTGCATCCTTTTGATAAACCTGGTATTGAATCTGAATGCGACCATAAAACGACAGATGATGTGCTGTCAGAACTCGATGATATTTTTAGCAGGAATGCAAAAAAGCTGGTCATCCTGGCCTGTCATCATCCTTTTAAAAGCAGCGGTACACATGGGGGTTACTATACCCTGAAACAACATATTTTCCCCTTTACAGATATTCGCCGCTGGCTTTATCTTCCGCTTCCGTTAATCGGATCCATTTATCCAATTGCAAGAGGTGTATTTGGAACCCCGCAGGATCTGAAACATTACAACTATGTAAAAATGATCAACGCTGTTCAGTCGGTTGCAAAACCATACCGCAATATTGTGTTTGCTGCCGGTCATGAACATAACCTGCAACTGATTAATGACAGTGCCACTAATTATATAGTGAGTGGATCAGGTTCTAAAACAACCCGTGTGTCAGAAAGTAAAAAAAGTTTGTTCGCTACGGCCACTAAAGGATTTGCCGTACTTGAAGTATCGAAGAACAATAATGTAAGAGCAACATTCTATTCTGTTACCGATTCCATACGAAATGCTTTTTCTTCTGTTATCCTTAATTTTTCTACAATTCCAGATCCCCGGGCCGACTCCATCAACAGAATAGTGGAGAACTCTCCTGTTATTAAATACCAGGATACGATCACCATCTCAGCCAGTGATAAGTACGTTACACATTCTTCATTAAAAAAATTTTTTATGGGGAAAAATTACCGGAAAGAATGGGCCACACCGGTAAATATGAAAGTTTTTAATCTGACGAAAGAAAAAGGAGGATTTAAAATAAAAAGTTTTGGGGGAGGTAAAGCCACAAAGTCATTAACATTAGAAGATGCTGCCGGCAAAGAGTGGGTATTACGTACGATTGATAAAGACCCCAGCAATGCTATTCCTGAAAATTTCAGAGGATCGCTGGCTGAGGATATAGTACAGGATTTTATTTCTGCTTCACACCCTTATGCATCATTGACAATACCCGCACTCTCAAAACCATTAGGGCTTACTGTTCCCAAACCCGAATTATTTTTTGTTCCGGAAGACAGGGCCTTTGGTATTTATAAACGCATTTTCGCCAATACGATTTGTTTTTTAGAAGAAAAAGAACCCTCTCTTCATAATGAAAAAGTGAGAAGCACCAACAAGGTATTTGAGAAAATAATGGAAGAAAGTGATCACCGTATAGATCAGCCCGCTGTATTAAAAGCCAGATTGCTGGATATACTGGTTGCTGACTTTGACCGGCATTTCGGACAATGGAAATGGGCGACTGGTGATACCGGTATGGGAAAACTTTATTTGCCCATACCCCGCGATCGTGACCAGGCCATGTTCTATTCTGATGGTTTTTTGATGAAGCTGATCAGTATGCAGTTTTTCCCTTTCTTAAAAGGTTTTCGTTATGATATTCCTTCGGTAAACTGGTTGGGCGAAAGTTCTAAGGATTTTGACCGTGTATTTCTTAACGGCCTGGATGCATCAGAATGGAAAAAAGGAATCTCAGAAGTGGAGCAAAAACTAAATGACTCTGTGATCACTGCCGCTATAAAAAAATTACCACCGGAAATTTATACAATAAGCGGACCGGTATTGACCAAAAAACTTTTGAGCCGTCGTGACTTACTGAAAAAAGAAGCAATGACCTATTACCGGTTTATTTCTAAAAATGTAAATGTAATAGGGAGCAATCAAAAAGAATACTTTAAACTGACCAGTATTCCCGAAGGGCTGAATGTAAAAGTATATGGCCGGAAAGAAAATAATGACACCGGTTTTTTAATGTACAACAGAACCTTTGATCAGAAAGTAACCAAAGAAATAAGACTGTACGGGTTGAATGATGATGATCTGTTTGATATTGACAGTACCGTTAATTCCCGTATCAGGATCAGGGTAATTGGAGGCAGGGGTAACGACACTTTTAATATCAGAGGAAATGTTCAGAATTATTTATATGACATGATTGACTCCAATAACTATATACAGAACAAGAAAAACTCAAGGGTTATGTTTTCAAAAGAACCCACAGTTAATTATTATAACATTCTTGGCTTTAAATATGACCGGAGTAGTTTTCCCGGTTTTGTTGCAGCCGTCAACAATGATGATGGGTTGTTAGTTGGGACCGGGTTTTCCAAAAAAATATTTGGTTTCAGAAATGAACCTTTTACATCTTTTCAGCGTTTTACTGCCCTGTATGCCCTTAACAAGGGAGGTATCCAGTTTCGCTATTCCGGCGAATTCAATCATGTCATCCGCAATACAGACCTTGTTATTTTGAGCGAAGCCATGACACCGGGAATCAATAATTTTTTTGGGCTTGGTAATAATACAGAAGTGGACCCCACAAAACCCGTTACTTACTACAGGGTCAGGTATAGCCACATGGAAACACAACTACTGTTTCAAAAAAGATTTTTTGAAACAGTAAAAGTATTGGCAGGTCCTGTATTTTATCAATACTGGAACAACCCGGAAAACAATACAGGTAAAGTATTGGAAAACCCCTTGCTTGTCGGGCTTGATCCGAAAAATGTTTACCAGAATAAAACTTACCTGGGTGGTAAGCTGGCGATACAGCTGAATAATTTGAATAATGAACTTTTCCCCACCCGCGGTGTCAAGTGGAATACTGAACTTTCTTCTATGGCAGGTCTTTCAAAAACGAGTAACAACATTACAAAGCTAAGTTCTGACATGGCTCTCTATGCCAGCTTAAGTGATCCTGCCCGACTGGTAACCGTTATTCAATTAGGAGCAGGACATATATTTAATTATAATTATGAATATTTCCAGGCTTTTACACTTGGCGCTAATAATTTCCTGAAGGGATTTCGTAAAAACCGTTTTGCCGGTACTTCCACTTTTTACAGCAGCCTGGAGTTTCGATTGAAACTTACAGATATAAAATCATACATTTTACCCGGATCATTAGGACTTATTGGATTTAATGAACTGGGAAGAGTTTGGTTAAAAAACGAAGCTTCCAGCCGGTGGCATCATAGTGTCGGAGGAGGTTTATATTATATTCCTTTCAATTTAGCAATTGTATCTGCCACTGTTGGTTTTTCACAGGAAGAGCACCTTTTCAATTTTTCCATAGGAACCCGGTTTAACCTTAGTTTTTAAAAGTGAAGCATTCTAAAAAAATATTAACCCTTAAAAGCAATAGAACATTTTGAAATTAAAAGACCGGAAGTCAACTGCTTTGACTTCCGGTCTTTGTTTTAAAT
>DATDPZ010000085.1:0-5752 GCA_035292525.1 Chitinophagaceae bacterium | reverse complement strand
ACGAACCTGCGCTTAGGTACCGATGCTTTTCAAAATACTTTTAATTATCTGCAACTTTCTTCTAATGGTTACAGAGATCATACAAAACTGGACCGGAAAGTTTTTACCTGGGATCTTCAAACTAAAATTTCAGATAAAGGAGAAATCAGTTCCCATTTTCTATGGGGCGATCTTTTTTATCAAACACCCGGCGCCCTTACAAGAGCAGAATATTTGACTAACCCAAGAGCAGCAAGGCCAAGAGTGGGTCAAACTCCGGGAGCAGAAGAAACCAAAGCGGCTATTTATCAGAAAAATTTTTTAGCGGGTATAAGTTTTAATCAGAAATTTAATGCTCAATGGCAATCTACCACTTCTTTTTATGGTGCAGCTACCCGTTTATTGAATCCTTCTATCCGGAACTATGGCAGAACCAGTGAACCCCATAGCGGTGGCAGATCTTTCTTTCAATATTCGGGAAAAATAAAAACCAACACGAAAATTAATGTGATTGCTGGTATCGAATTCCAACAAGGCTTTTCCTCTGTAAGAATTTATAATAATAAAAACGGTAATCCTGATTTGTTGCAAACGGATGATGAGATCAATAACAAAGTTTTTTTTGGCTTTGCCCAATCCACTCTAGAACTTTCTTCCGGGTGGTTTATCACTGCCGGGCTCAGCATCAACTCACAAAATATCTCCATCCTCAGACTTTCAACATTACCGGTAACTGAGCAATCCAGAAAATATAAAAATGAACCGGCGCCCAGGTTTGCTGTTTTAAAACAATTAAATAATTCTTTGTCCGTTTATACAAGTATTTCCAGGGGATTTTCTCCGCCAACGACGGCTGAAATCCTGCCTTCTTCCGGAAGAATCAGTACGGACCTGAATGCAGAATATGGAATAAATTATGAAGCGGGTATTCGGGGTAATTTACTTAAGGGGAAAATTTATTATGACATCAATGCTTTTCATTTTGGATTAAACAATACAATTGTTCAACGCAGAGATCAGAATGGCGCTGATTTTTTTGATAATGCAGGATCCACTAAACAAAAGGGAATTGAATCAACATTGTCCTGGCAGCTGATCAAAAACCAAAAACAAATCTTTTCAGATTTAAAAATATGGTTAAGCCATACCTGGCATGATTTCTCTTACAAAGAATTCAAACAACTCAGTAATGATTATTCGGGAAATAAACTACCCAGCGTGGCGCCACAGGTAATTGCAGCAGGAATTGATCTGATCACCAAACCCGGTATTTATGCAAATATCAATTATTATTACTCCGATCCTGTTCCTTTGAATGATGCCAATTCAACATACGCTTCTTCCTTTAATCTGTTGGGTGCAAGAACAGGATGGAAAAAAAACCTGCATCCGAAAGTAATAATGGAACTTTTTATTGCTGCTGATAATATGTTCGATGTGCAGTACAGCCTGGGAAATGATATCAATGCATTTGGCGGAAGGTATTTTAATGCAGCGCCGGGTTTCAACCTGTCCGGAGGTATTTCTTTACATTTTAATTTTAAATAAGATTTTCTGATACATTCATCAGTTATTCAAAGCCCCGTTGTCAATCCAGCAAAGAATGGCATTTTTCTGTGTAGCGGAGAGGGTGCTATTCTGAGGCATGGTTCCGTTGGCAACAGCTATTCTGATATTTGCTCTTGAACTAAACACCTGTGTATAGCTTAACAATGGGCCGGGTCCATTAGTGCTCCCTGAACCATGACATCCCGCATTAATGGCACAGGTTGATTGAATAACAGGATTTACATCTGCAGCAAAAGATATCGTCGTACTGCAATTTGTCGCCACGGAGTCTGATTTTTTACTGCACGCAATAATCAGGAATAATATACCTAAAACGGTTATACTGGTTTTCATCATAAAAATATATTTTATAAAGCTTTAATTAAAACAAATTATAATCCAGGACTTCATAACTATAGCAAAGTTTATTCCAATTCATAACGAATAAAAAAATAAAAGTTGCCCGCTCAAAAACCACATTAACTTTTTTTGTATGAAAAAAAATATCCTGGTATAGATCTTTAACCTGTAAAAACTTTCTCCATACATTTGCCAACGATTTGGTTCCCGGCCTGATAACCGGGATTAAAAGGGAAGTCAGTCAAATGCTGACGCTATCCCCGTAGCTGTAGACTCTTTTATTGTTATTTAATCTTCACGCCACTGTCATCGAGACGGGAAGGCATTAAACAACAGAGTAAGCCAGAAGACCTGCCACATCACAAACAACATTTAATGCTTTCGGGTGAAAGGCTGAGATGTAAACGTCGCAGGACATTTATATTTCTATCACTTTTTTACCGGGAGCAGTCACACAAAAATTTCATGAAAAATGAAAAAACATCTTTTTGTGCTGGCTGCTGTCCTCATCAGCAGTCAGCTTACCGCACAACTTGTCCCGCTACAGCGGGAAGACACAACAGGAAAAACATTGGATGAAGTAGTATTAACTGCCAACAAGTTTGAGCAAAAACAAAGTACTACAGGAAAAGTAATTTCAGTAATCAATAAAGAACAGATTGAAAAAAGCAGCGGCAGGTCTGTTGCACAGGTTTTAAATGAACAGGCAGGCATTACCATTGCCGGCGCCAACAATGCTCCCGGAAGCGTTCAATCCGTTTTTATGAGAGGCGCATCTTCCGGACGAACGTTGATCCTGCTGGATGGAATTCCCATGAATGATCCTTCCATGATCAATAATGAATTTGACTTAAATCTTTTTTCGATTAATGAAGTAGAAAGAATTGAAATCTGCAGAGGAGCACAATCTACTCTTTACGGCAGTGATGCTATTGCCGGAGCCATAAATATTATTACGGTAAAAAAAGATGTGAAAAAAGTCTTTAATATAAATGTGACTGCAGGCTTTGGTAACAAGAATACAATTAGAAATAATGTACAGCTGTTTGGAAAAATAAATAACAAACTAACCTATACTTCCCGTTTTGCAAAACTCAGCAGCAATGGTTTTTCTGCAGCTTATGACAGTACTGCTACAAAAGAATTTGACAAAGATGGATATGATGGTAACGTTTTTAACACCGGGCTGCAGTACCAGGTGATTCCTTCATTACTTTTAAAAACATTTATACAACATAGCCAGTACAAAGCGGATATTGATGCCGGAGTTTTTGCTGATGAAAAAGACTATTATATTAAAAACAGTAATCTGGCATCAGGTGCAGGAGCTAATTTTAAAAAAGGAATAGTCAGCATTTCGGCTAACTACCAATATGGAGAGCTAAGCCGAAAATACAGGAATGACAGTTTATTTGTTCGTCCTTCTGGAACAAAGTTTGAAAATAATAAATACGGAGGACGTACCCAGTATGCAGAATTATACGGCAACATCACTGCCGCTGACTGGCTTACTATACTGGTTGGCGCCGACTACAGATGGGCAAACATGAACCAGCAGTATTTTTCTCTCAGCTCTTTTGGCCCATACAGCAGCAACTTTAAAGACACGACCCTGCATCAAACATCTTACTATGGTTCTTTACTTATAAATGCTTTGAAAAAAAGATTGAATGTAGAAGTTGGTGGAAGAATGAATAAACATTCCCGATACGGAACCAATAGTACTTATACATTCAATCCCTCTTTTAACATCAATAATAGCTGGAGAGTTTTTGGCAGTATCGCTTCTGGTTTCAAAGCTCCCTCTATCTTTCAGGTGTATGATGTTTTTAGCGGCAATAAAGATTTGAAACCCGAAACTTCCACTAACTATGAACTGGGAGTTCAACAACTGCATGAAAAAATAAGCAGCCGGCTAGTTTACTTTCATCGTGATATAAATAATGGAATTGATTACGACTACAACAATTTCCGGTATTTTAATTTTGTAAAACAAACTGTCAACGGCCTTGAACTGGAGTTGAGGGCAAACCCGGTCAGTAAACTGACTATCTTCTTTAACTATACTTTACTTACTGGTGAAGAGCAAACCCAAAGCAGGAAAAATTTTGCAGATACGGTTTATAATTATCTGCTCCGACGCCCAAAAAACAATATCAACCTGAATGCCGGTTACCAGTTTGATAAAAATTTCTTTATGAGTTTAAGTGCCAAATCCGTAAGCAGTCGTTTTGATGTGGGTGGATACAAAAAAGCAGATGTACTTCTTGATAAATATTTCTTACTGAATGCTTATGCAGAATATAAAGTCAGTAAGAATATGAAGTTTTTTGCTGATTTACAAAATATAACCGGAAACAAATACTTTGACATCCGTGGATATAATACCGCACCGTTTTTGATTAATGGCGGTATAAGTTTTCAATTTTAAAGACGAAGAAAATGTGTTTACATGAGTACATTTTATGCCCGCGGTGTAAAAAGTAATTTGAATGTAAATCCGGAAATATAACCCAATGCCATTGTTATGGAATAGTATTTACATTAGAACAAAGGGCATACATTGAACAGCAGTATAATGAATGTCTTTGCAAAGATTGTCTGCAATACCTGGAGGTTGAACTTAACCTGTTTAAAGAGAAATATCTTTTTAACTGATAAAAAGCCTGTCGTAATAATGTACGGCAGGCTTTAAAAAACTCATTATACAACCCAAACATTAACTTTGTTCAAACTTTTTTTATGGACTTCGATTTTAAAGCGCTGCTGACCGTCACTTTTACATTATTTGCGGTGATAGATATTGTGGGCTCGGTTCCTATTCTTATTTCTTTAAAAGAAAAACTGGGCGGCATTCGAGAAATGAGAGCTACGCTAATTTCCGGCGTTTTGATGATCCTGTTCCTGTTTGCAGGTGAAGGTTTTCTGAAAATTCTGGGCCTTGATGTCGGTTCTTTTGCCGTGGGCGGTTCCATAGTCATTTTTATCCTGGGGCTGGAGATGGTATTGGGCCTGGAATTTTTTAAAAGTGATAAAGATGTTAAATCAAGTACCATGGTGCCCATTGCCTTCCCTTTGATTGCCGGATCGGGCACACTTACTACAATTATTTCCCTGAAAGCAAATTATTCTGAAACAACCCTTTTAATTGCGATACTTGTAAACCTGATCATTGTTTTCATTGTTTTAAAATCTCTCAATTTAATTGCAAAGCTATTAGGTCCGGCAGGGCTGATCGCTGTGCGAAAATTTTTTGGTGTAATATTGCTGGCTATTGCCGTCAAGATCTTTGCCACTAATGCACCTGGGTTGATAAAATAGTAATTTTAAAATCCCAAATTACAAGTTCCAAACAACAACGTTAAGATTGGTATTTGGAATTTAGAATTTGCTTTTTTGTATTTCAATCATTGGCCTTGTAGTACAATGCCCGCCCGGCTGAACAACGTTCGGACGGGGATAGTATATGAGCCTTATTAGTTCATTTTTTTCATTGGCCTCGTAGTACAATGGATAGTATAAGGGCCTCCGAAGCCCCAGATGCAGGTTCGATTCCCGCCGAGGCTACAAATAATGTAATATGTTCTATGCTTATGTATTGAAAAGCATTCATCATGATTTTATTTACAAAGGTCATTGTGAAGATTTAGAAGAAAGGATTGTACAACACAATGCAGGAATGACTGAATCTATTCGCCCCTATATTCCTTTTAAAATAATATATTCTGAACAATTTTCATCCAGGCAAGATGCTATTCAACGTGAAAAGTATTTTAAAACTGCAGCTGGCAGAAGATTTCTTAAAAAACTATTCGCCTCCTAGTACAATGCCCGCCCGGCTGACGCCAGTCGGACGGGGATAGTA
>DATDPZ010000084.1:0-9528 GCA_035292525.1 Chitinophagaceae bacterium | reverse complement strand
ACCCTGGATGCTGCTCTTTCTGATTTTAAAGACAAAAGATCAAATCTTATTAAATATATCAGAAACTCAACAGAAGACATGAGGAATCATGTGGCCGAAACACCTCTTGGCTGGCTGGATTGTTATCAAATTTCTTTATTGATTTCTTCGCATAGCAACCGGCATACGCAACAGATAAACGAGTTAAAATCCCAACCTGGTTTTCCAAAATAATTTTTTTTCAGTTACTTTCTTAAAAGACCGCCAATGCTGGTCTTTTTTTTTATCTGAAATTGATTTCTCCGATTGCAGGCGTCAATGATATTAAGTACCTTGTGTATCCTTAAACCAACATATGAAAAATCTGGTCTTCATTTTTTTTGGAACAATTGCATTAACCGGTTGCAAAAAAACTGTTGAAAACATAGCACAGGACCTGGTGGTGCAGGCAATGGTTAATGGACAATGGAAAGTGACTAAGTTTATACAAAACAGTAACGATATCACATCTTCTTTTTCTGCCTATAAATTTCAATACAACAGTAACAAAACAGTAGATGCAATTAAAAATGGGACAAAAGAAAGAACCGGTAACTGGGATGGGAATGCGACTGCAATGACCACCTGGGCAGATTTTCCCGGAGCCCCAAGCCCCCTTTCCCTTTTAAATGGCACCTGGAATATTACCAAAAACAGTTGGACTTATGTTGAAGCCACCCAAACGAATGGGAGTGAACTGAAGACCTTAAGATTGGATAAATTATAAACCGTACCCCCACTTTGCTATTATATATTTTATGTTAAACGATTGATTACTTGTCTGGTCAATGAGCCATCACTAAGTCTGTTTATTTCATTTTTATCCGGATTACTTAAATAGATAAGAATTAGGTTGTTATTTCTCAATTAGTTACTTAAATAATTTTATCCTGTTTATAATTTTTGACTGGGAAAATCCGTTATATGAACTCATATTATAAAGTACTGCTGTTGAGACCAGTTACAAACAATATCCTATTAAATCGTGCCGGGGCATTAGTTGCCTTTTTTGCTATTTCTTTTATGGCAGTTGGTCAGAAACCTTCAGCTAATTTTACAGCCAATCCCATAGCCGGATGTTCTCCTTTGTTTGTAACTTTTCAAGACCAATCCCTTAATAATCCAACGTCCAGGCGCTGGGACCTTGGAAATGGATCAACTCCAACTGTCCCCAATCCTTCTACAATTTATATTACTCCCGGAAAATATACTGTAAAACTTACTGTAACAAATGCCAGCGGAACAGATTCTCTTGAAAGATTTGAATACATAACAGTCCATCCGGTTCCAAAAACAGGTTTTACAACAAATGATACAATTGGATGCTTCCCCCATACGGTAAAATTTACGGATACTACTTCCCAGGTTACTGGATATATAAACACAAACTGGGAATGGAATTTCGGAGATGGAGCCACATCTGTTTTACAAAACCCGACACACACTTATTCAGCCAGTGGTAATTATACTGTAACGCTGAAAGTAACGAATGACAAAGGTTGTTCTAAAGTCATAAGCAAGACTTCATACATAAAAGTTTCTTCTGGTGTGGTGGCTAATTTTACTAAATCAGCACCAAATATTTGTAGTCCGCCGGTTGCTGTGAGTTTTACCAATAACTCTACCGGTCCGGGAACACTGACTTATGCCTGGAATTTTGGTGATGGCGGCACTTCAAACGTCCAAAATCCTTCACATACTTTTAATAGTGCCGGCTCGTATAATGTAACCTTAAATGTTACCAGCAGCCTGGGATGCAGTGCCAGCATTGTAAAAAATAATGAAGTAGTGATTGGCGCCAATACAACCAGCTTTACAGCCCCAGCCAGCGCTTTTACCAATACACCGGTAAGCTTTACCAATACATCAAACCCGGCCCCCGTTTCTCAAAGCTGGAATTTTGGCGATGGCACTATTTCTACTGAACAAAACCCTACCAAGACTTACACAACTGCCGGAACTTATACTGTTACACTTACAAATGTTTACAGCAGTTGTACTTTTACTGCTACCGGCACCATAATTATTAACCCGGTTACCAGCGCCAGTTTTATTGCATTTGACACAGCAAGCTGTAAACCGCCATTAACAGTCCTCTTTCAAAGCACCACTTCTGATGCGGTTTCCTGGCTTTGGAATTTTGGAGACGGAACCACTTCCAACCAACCAAGCCCGGTTCATACTTATACTAATTACGGTGAATACACGGTTAAACTGGTTACAACATCCGGCACCGGCTTTGTTGATTCCATCATCAAAACAAATTTTATAAAAATAAAAAGAGCAACGCTTGATATAGATGGCATACCTCCCCAGGGAGCCTGTTTACCTTTTGTTTTTAACCCGGTTCCTAATATTTCTTCTGTTGATCCAATTGTAGCTTACAACTGGGATTTTGGTGATGGCGGTACTTCTTCATTAAAATTTCCGACGCATACTTATACCGTTCAGGGTAATTATACATTACAACTGATCACCACAACCAGTAAAGGTTGTAATGATACCCTGATTTTACCAAATATTATCCGGGTGGGCACTACGCCTGTAGTTAATTTTACGGTTTCTTCCACAACTCCCTGTGTTTTTACTTCTGTTCAGTTTACCAATCTTTCTTCCCCATCAGGCGATGAATGGGTTTGGGATTTTGGTGATAATAGTAATTCAACTGATCAAAACCCACTACATCAATATACAGTTCCGGGAACTTACGCCGTGACACTAACAGTAAAAAATAATGGCTGCGAAAATAAATTAATTAAGCTCAACTATATTACTGTTTTACCTCCGCTTTCTAAAATTACTGCCACACCGAATTGCTCAAACAGAACTGAATTTACTTTTACTGATAATTCCACCGGTCCACTTACCTGGTTATGGGATTTTGGAGATGGAACTACTTCCACCCTGCAAAATCCTCCCATTCATAATTTTCCGGGACTGGGTGATCAAACTGTTTCGTTAACGGTAACCAATGGAGGCTGCACGCATAGTTCTTCAATCACTGTAAGAACTGTGAATGAAAACCCGGATTTTACAAGTACAGCCAATCCGGTATGCAGGGGAAATAAAACAACTTTCAGCGCCATAAATATTTACCCGGTAAATATTAATTCTTACTTCTGGGACTTTGGCAATGGATCGCAAATAACCACAGATAAAGTCACTGTGGATTATGTATATACCACTTCGGGTACCTACACGGTTACCTTAATAACTACAGATTTTAATGGTTGTCTGGATACCGCAATTAAATCAAATTTCATCACTGTATTTGGTCCTGTTGCCAATTTTAGTGCTACCAATACCGAAGGATGCCAGGGGCTGACTACTACTTTTAATGACTTATCAGTTTCTGATGGCATCAATCCGCTTGTATCCTGGAAGTGGGATTTTGGTGACAGCACTAACCAGACATTTACAGCCCTGCCATTTACTCATACTTATAATAAAGTGGGCACCTTCTCAGTAAAATTAATAACAACAGATTCCTATGGATGTTCTGATTCAATAACCATCAACGACATTATCAACAGTACCAATCCTTCTGTTTCCTTTTTTGCAAAGGATTCTGTTTCCTGCCCCGGCGCAAATATCGAATGGGATGTAACTGCTTCCGGAAGCGGGTTAACTTATCTCTGGAATTTCAGTGATGGCAGTTCGTCCACAGATGCTTTACCTATAAAATCATTTGCAGCCACAGGCAGCTATTCTGTCAAGTTATTTATTACTGATTCTTTTGGCTGTACTGATTCTACAGAAAAAATTAATCACATCAGAATAGATTTACCTGTTGCTGGTTTTACAGTATCTGATTCCACCAGTTCCTGTGCACCTTTTGAAGTAAGATTTACAAATACTTCTACTTTTTATATTTCTCAACTCTGGACTTTTGAACCTGGGGTGACTTCAACCCTTGCAAATCCTGCACAATACTTTAACACTGCCGGTTTATACAATGTTGAACTTATTGCAACAAGTCCCGGTGGATGTACAGATACTGCTTATCATTCCATAGAAATTTTTGATGCAGCAAATTCAAAAATTAATTATACACCACTTACGGGTTGTAAACCTCAAAATGTCACCTTTACTGCAGAAACCAATGGAGCTTCTTCCTATTTATGGGATTTTGGCGATGGTGAAACGGTTACCACCACAGCTCCTGCAGTTACACATCAATATACCACGTTTGGCAGTTTTATACCGAAAGCCATTATACAGGATCAGACAGGATGTTTGATCCCTGTTTCAGGTAACGAAACAATAACCATTGTTGGAGCTGTTGCAAAATTCGGATTGGATAAAAATTTTCTGTGTGATGCCGGCCAGATTAACTTTCTTGATTCTACAACTTTTAATGATCCAATCATCAGTTATAATTGGGATTTTGGAGACGGTTCCACTTCCACTTCCCAAACTCCTTCGCATACTTATACCGGGGCAGGATATTATGATGTAAAGTTAACTGTTACAACACAACTGGGCTGTGTAGATTCTGTCCGTTTAAATAATGCATTAAAGATCGTTAACAGTCCTGATATCAGGATTAACAGTGACACTGCTGCCTGCCTGTATGCTCCCTTACGGTTTTACGGTAACTTCAATGTCTTTGATACCTCATCAGTAAGTTGGTTCTGGGATTTTAAAAATGGAACAACCTCTGCATTACAGAACCCGGTTGTTCAAACCTATGTCATGTCAGGAAATTTTTCGCCGGTAGTTATTGCCACCAATAGCAGCGGATGCAAAGACACGGCATCAACTTCTATCCGGATTCATCCGTTGCCTACTGCAAGTATGCCGGCAGAAATAACCACGGTTGCCGGAAATACTATAAATATTCCTGCTACCTATTCCGGTAATATGACAAATTATTTATGGTCGCCTTCTACATTTTTAAGCTGCACCACCTGCCCTCAACCTGATGTAACACCTGAATACAATATGAATTACCTTGTTGTTTATTCAGATAGTAACAACTGCCGGAATTCAAATACCATTCTCATCAAAGCACTTTGCAATAATTCAAATGTTTTTGTTCCAAATACTTTTTCTCCGAATGAGGATGGTAATAATGATATGTTTTATCCGAGAGGCAGGGGAATTAACAGGGTGAAAATTTTCAGAATATTCAACAGGTGGGGAGAAATCGTTTTTGAACGTTATGATTTCCCGGTAAATAATGCAATTTATGGCTGGGATGGAACAAAGAAAGGTGTAAAAGCAAATGCTGATGTGTATATATATCAATTAGAAGTCTATTGCCAGAATGGTGATGTGCTTTCTTCAACGGGCAATGTCACATTAATCAGGTAAACATAAAATGAAAATGCAAAAAGCAAATAAATATAAAATATTGCTGCTTACATTCAGCCTCCAGCTTGTTGCTTTTGTGCAGGCACAGGATCTTCATTTTTCCCAGTTTTTTGAATCACCACTATTAAGAAATCCGGCATTGGCAGGATTATTTGAAGGTGATATCAGGATTCAAAGTGTTTATCGTGACCAGTGGAACAGTGTAACTACCGGCTACCGTACCGGATCCATTAATGGAGAATTTAAAAGACCCATAGGTGATGGGGATGATTTTGTAACCATGGGCATGCAATTATTTTATGATAAAGCCGGAACAGTTTCTTATACCAATACACAGATATTGCCTGCCTTAAATTATCATAAATCATTAAGCAACGAAAAAAATGCTTATCTCTCTCTCGGCTTTATGGGTGGATGGGTGCAACACAGCATCGATCTTTCCAAAGTAACCACCAACAGCCAGTATGATGGAATGGGATTGGGAGAAAACATTTCCGACCCGACTTTTTCTTATTTAGACGGAAGTGTAGGAATGAGTTTTAATTCAACTTTAAAAAATAACGAAGCAAATAATTTTTATATCGGAGCCGCCTATCATCATTTTAACCGGCCGAAAAGCTCGTTTTATAAAAACAAAGAGGTGGAGTTAAATCCAAAATTTGTATTTTCCGGAGGATTGAAACTGGGAGTGAATGAATACTCTTACATCACCCTGCAGGGTGATCATTCAAGGCAAGGTTCTTTTAAAGAAACAGTTTTTGGCGCAATGTATGGATTCCGGTTTGGGGATTTTCCTGACCAGCCAGATTATGCCATTCATTTTGGAACCTTCTTTCGCTGGAATGATGCCTTGATTCCAGCAGTTAAATTAGACTACCATCCCTTTTCTGTTGGGATCAGTTATGATGCAAATATTTCTAAATTGAAACCATCCAGCCATGGTCGTGGTGGATTTGAAATTTCCATAAGCTGGATCACCAGTTTAAAAGACCGTTCTAATCCGTACTTTAATCCCAGGTTTTAAAAATTAAATTTTGACCTCCTCATCAGGAGGTCAAAATTTTTTGCAGCAAATTATTTATCATCAGCATTTATCTTCTTAAAAGTAATTGCTGCCAAAGCGGCTCCGGCTATACTTCCTGACAAATAAATCCAGAGCTGGCTCCAGCATAAAGTTTTTTGAAAACATAACCCGATTGCAACTGCCGGGTTATATGCCCCTCCTGAAAATTTACCAATTACGGTGGCCATTGCCAACACTGTACCGCCAATAGCTAATCCATAAAAACTGTTTCCGGCTGTTCCTTTTGCAGTGGCTACACTTAAAACTACATAGGCCAGTGCAAAGGTTCCGATCAATTCCGCAATAAGCCCTGTAATAATTCCGTCTTCCGGAATTACACAATCGGCCGCTCCTTCCGTGCTGAAAATATTTGAGACAACAACTGCAGCAAGCAAACAACCGGCTATCTGGCTCATCCAATAGCTGATCATATCAGCAAGACTCAGCCTGCCTCTCATCCATACTGCCAGTGAAACTGCCGGATTATAATGTGCTCCTGAAATATGCCCCCCTGCATAAACCATGACCACCAGTGCCAAAGAAGCTCCTATTCCGCCACCCAGCGCAGCTCCCATTACCAGGAAAAATGTACCAATGAATTCTGTAAGTACTTTGCTCATAATTGTTGGTTTTATCCGAAGAATAACTTCGGGTTAAAATAATAAATTATTTCCCTTTCGGGCTTATTTGTTTCTTTGAAGTTAATTGAATAGCCTGGAAAACAAGAAAGCAATTATTCACATAAAATATTTTTAAAATGAGGATCGGGATTGGAGATACAGCACCGGATTTTACTTTATATGATAGTGGGAAAAACAAAATAACATTATCAGAAAACAGGGATCATAATATATTATTGCTTTTTTTTCCGCTTGCTTTTACCAGTACCTGCACCGCTGAACTCTGCTCAGTAAGAGATAACATTACTTTTTATAACAATGTTCAGGCAAAAGTTTTTGGTATTTCTGTTGATTCATTGTATTCCCTGGCAAAATACAAACAGGAACAACAATTGAATTTTACGCTACTCAGCGATTTTAATAAGAATGTTTCGGCAAACTATGGTTGCTTATATGAGCTGTTTAGTTATAATATGAAAGGAGTTTCTAAACGTTCAGCATTTGTCGTTGACAAAAAAGGTATAATCCAATATGCAGAGATACTGGAGAAGGCAGAAGACCAACCAGATTTTGTAAAAATTAACCTTATTCTTCAAGATCTGACATGAAGTTAAAACGTATAATTACTGTTTTTTTGTTATAAGTACGTGATTTTTAACAAATTCCAGGAAGTGTGGCTTTTACTTTGCATAGTTAAAAAAAAGAAACTATTTTGAGCAAATAAAAGTAAATTTGTTTCGTTGATACGAATTTTATCCATACTATCCTTTATTTTTATTTTAAATGTTTCCTCCACAGCACAGGAACCCGGTACTCCTGCTCCTGATGGTACCAAACGGATCATGAAAATTTATCCCAATCCTGCTGTTTCCTTTATAAAATTTGATTTTCAAAAAGATTATGAAAGAGGATATACACTACATGTACTGAACTTTATCGGCAGACAGGTAAATGAAATTAAAAATATTAATGCCAGCACTACGCTGGATCTTTCTTCTTATAATCGTGGCGTTTATATCTATCAATTAAAAGATATGGCCGGAAAACTAATTGAGTCTGGTAAATTCCAGGTAGCCAGGTAATAAGGCTTAACTCTTATTCTTACCCTTCATCCGAAGGGTTTTTTATTGCACTTCTGCTATCAGAAATTTTAAATAGTTTGTGTTCTCTAT
Organism: Chitinophagaceae bacterium; assembly: GCA_035292525.1. Lineage (GTDB taxonomy): Bacteria > Bacteroidota > Bacteroidia > Chitinophagales > Chitinophagaceae > VBAS01. The sequence continues at coordinate 1,339 of DATDPZ010000084.1, read as the reverse complement.
ACTACGAATAACAGGATGATCTGCTGCCTGTGACCTGAAAGTAACCTGTCTTAATTTCCTTTTGGCATCTTTGGCTGCCATTTCAATAATCTGCAGAAACATTTCCGCATTAACGAGGCTGGTACAGGATGAGGTTACAAGGAAACCCCCCGGTTTTATCAATTTCATGCCACGAAGATTGATTTCTTTATAACCAGCAATTGCCCGCTGGATGTGCTCCCTGTTTTTTGTAAAAGCCGGAGGGTCGAGCATGACCACATCATATTGCCGCCCTTCCTTACTCCATTTTTTTAACAGGTCAAATGCATTTGCTTTTTCAAACCGGCAAATTTTTTCCAGCCCATTTAATGTAGCATTCAGGTTTGCCTGCTGTACTGCGCTTTCAGAAATATCAAAACCCAGAACTGATTTTGCGCCATAATGTGCCGCATGTATTTCAAATGTACCGGTATAAGTAAAAGCGCCAAGTACATCAGCGCCGTTTACAATTTTGCGGATAGCCCTGCGGTTGTCATGTTGATCCAGGAAATAACCCGTCTTCTGTCCCTCATCAAGATCAGCATAAAATTTAAGCCCGTTTTCGTTGATGATGATTTTTGTTTCAAAAGGTTCAGATAAAAAACCTTTTTGCTGCTGCATTCCTTCCAGCTCTCTTACGGGTACATCATTTCTTTCAAAAATTCCTTTTGGAGAAAATATTTTATTGATAGCATTTACAATTGCAGGTTTCCATTTTTCAATCCCGAGAGCCATAGTTTGAATAACAAAATAATCATTGAATTTATCAACGATTAATTGTGGCAGGGAATCTGCTTCACCAAACACCAGCCGGCAATTTTCCACATAGCCAAGTTTCTGACGATACGCCCAGCATTGTAAAATTTTTTGATAAAAAAATTCTTCGTCAATTACTTCCCCTTTCTCTCTTGTTAACAACCTGATCAGTATCTGAGATTTGGGATTAATATATCCCTGGCCCACAAACTTTTTATCATGTGTAAAAACTGAAACAATTTCACCCGGTTCAACATGACCTTCTTTTGCTGAAACATTCAAAATTTTATCCACTTCATTTGAAAAAATCCAGGGATGCCCATCTACAACCCTTCGGCTTATTTTTTTCTTAAGATATACTTTAAACATGGCTCAAAAGTAACCATTGCTTTTCTTCCGGATTTTTTGCGGGATTTAAAGCCGTTTTATTCAATGACAATTAATTCAATTCTTTTTCAAATGCTGCGCCATTTTGTCCCTGGGTTTATTGTTGGCAGAATTGTTGACAACCTTACCTTTGCAATCAATTTTGAAAAAATGCGTCAAAAAGATATGAAGGAAACAA
>DATDPZ010000083.1:0-2377 GCA_035292525.1 Chitinophagaceae bacterium | reverse complement strand
ACCGGGATGGGTCCGGTGCCTTCTGTGATGATTTCATATTGTAGTCCGCTGGGCATGGTTTTTACACCGGGCCTGCTCCGGTTATCAGAAAGAAATTTCATGCCGGCTTCAATGTTTGGTTTTGATTTTAAGGCCTGCATTTTATTCTGATAGGTCATGATAGCCGTATTGGCCTGGTTGTCATCCAGCAATTGTGGTTTTTTATTTTGTACATCATTAATAGCCCTTGCTACCATGGCGCTGTTAATATTATTGATACCCTGCTGGCGAAAAACATTAACAACAAAAAGACCCATGGCATAGCTGGCAGAATCTCTTAGTGTTTTTAAAACCGGGGCCGGAACAACTGCTGGTTTAGGTGCCGGCTTAACCACTGATTTAGTGGTTTGTGAAAAACAAATTCCGGCAAAAAGAAATGAAACAGATAAGGTCAGTATTTTTTTATACATAGGTAATTATTTGGGAAGCAAATATAGCAGAATGTATTTTGTGAGCAGAAATATTGGCTTGGGCGCATCCCGGATTTTCGCTTCCTGGACTTTCTGGTAATTACAAATTTCAGACTCTTCATCCCCTCCACCGGAGGGAGGTAGCAGCTTTTAATGTTAAAAACAATAAAGCTGACATTCAAAAAATTGAAACACACACTTTGAATTTGGCAGTTTCTTAATTTATTGTGATAATTTTTGAAGGATATTTTGTTTTATATCCTGCCAGCAGGGTATAAATAAAATTATTTTCTTTATAAGGGGTTAAAAAATCTTTGACAAGTTCAAGATTGTTTAGCTGTATGTCCCTCGGTAAATAGCCCATACCAACAAATTTTCCATTCATGACCAGGATACAGGATTGCTCTTCTTCCTGCAATCCTTTATCGAGAACCAGGAAAGAAGGTTTTGTATTTAATTCTTCCATCGCTTTTTTTACTCTTTTGTTATAGCCGGAGTTTCGTTCTTTTTTAATACAGGCACCTTTGCAGGTTTTTTTTTCAAAATAGCTGCAGGCTCCGGCACTTTTTTCCATGGAACAAAGTATCGGGCAAAGTTTATGTGTTTCTATAAGGGTTCTTAAAATTGCATGGCCATCAGTCAAATACCGGAACGTACAAACCGCTTGCTGGTTTTTTTTATTTTTTTCAATAGCCAGGTGCAGGTAGCCATTCAGATCTTCGTAAGTATAAATGCCTAAAATTTCTTCCCGGTTTTTTTGAGAGTGGTTAAAGGCCGGCCAGAGGCGTTTGATCTCTGCTGATTCCAGTATTTGTGCCATCAATTCGGTAGCGCAGCTTTGAAAGCTGATGGAGTGGACATGGGTAATAAAATTTTGTTTTTGTCTCTGGTCCGAATTGTTGCTGAAATGGCTGTTTACCCGGTTACGGATATTAACCGCTTTCCCGATATAAATTATTTTTCCTTTTGCATTATGAAAATAATACACTCCCGGTGTTGATGGCAACTGATCAAAATATTTTTTGGGGACGTTCGGAGGAAGGATCTGTTCTTTTGAATTTCTATGCAGGCTTTTGGCAATAAAATCTTCTTTATCATTTTTAAGCAATTTTTTAAATACTTCCACGGTTGCTTCTGCATCACCGCCGGCGCGGTGGCGGTGATTAATTTTTATTTTTAATGAATGACAAAGATTACCCAGGCTGTAGGAGGGAAAGCCCGGGAATATTTTCCGGCTCAATCTTACGGTGCATAGTTTTTTTGATGTTAAATCATAACCGGCTCTGAGGAGATGGCTTTTCAGAAAAGAAAAATCAAAATGTACATTATGGGCAATGAATATATTTTTTTCAAGCATCCGGTATATGGTTTGAGCTACGTCGCTGAACCGGGGAGCATCTACCAGCATTTCATCTGTAATCCCGGTAAAGGATTGTATATACCTGGGAACCGGTTGTAAAGGATTGATAAGTGTCTCAAATTTTTCAACCACTTTTTCGCCATCAAAAACATGGATAGCTACTTCGGTAATGCCATTGGCAGCAGCATAACTTCCTGTGGTTTCAATATCTACAATAGCATACATGAATAAAAAAATGATTTGAAAGAACTGACTAAGTTCGGGAAATATTTAATAAAATAAAAGGCGTCCTGATTACAGAACGCTTTTTCTGAATGAGTGAATAGTTCAGTATAAAAAGTGTAAGGCTATTTTATCGTTAGCATTAAATGGACGGTTTGTTGTTGCACTCAGGCAGGCCAGCATCCACGAATCCGGATCAGGACCGGTGGGAGTGCCGGGAATATTTACGGCTCCAACACCTGAAGTTACATCTCCTTCATTTATAGCGCCACCACCACAGCTATAACTTCTGTTCATATAATCCGTATGGCGAAAACCAATGCAATGGCCAATTTCATGAGATATT
>DATDPZ010000082.1:0-4155 GCA_035292525.1 Chitinophagaceae bacterium | reverse complement strand
CCTCTGTTTGCCCATGTATAATATGGAATAGCTGTGATCTTTTTATTTTCAGTTTTCACCGATGCCCCATCCTCACTTACAATAACTACCGGAACCAGTGCTGTTATGGCTTTTACTTTTTCATCCAGGATCTGATGATCTGTTGTTTCAAAAACTGTGTTGGGCGGAATAATCAGGTTCCATGCATTACCATTATTATCGGCTCCCTCTACACAGTAAATCACCGGGCCCCGTTGGATAGCAATACGATTATTGTTAAATTGCAATTCCGGTTTGGCAATTATTTTATTCATCTGCATGGGCAGATTGTATTCAACCACATCTCCTTTTTTCCATTCACGATCTATGATCATATATCCGTTTTCCATTCTGACAGATTGATCTATCCCATTTACTTTTAATGTAATTACTGTGGCGGTAAAATCTGCATATTCATAAAGTCCGTTGGTGTAAGTCTGTCCCTTCGCCCATCCGGGAATTCGCAGGTATAAATCAAATTTTGCTTTTTTTACCGGATCAATATTCAACCTGATATTTCCATCCCAGGGATAGTTAGTTTCCATTTTTATAGCTACCTCGTTTTTCGCCATAGTAACTTTTGTATCACTCCCTGCAAAAAGGTTTATATAAATGCTGTTCACAGATTTTGCATAAATATAATCTCCCAATGAGGCAACCAGCCTGGCAATATTTGCAGGACAACAAGCTGTACCAAACCATTCCCTGCGCTGATGTTGTCCACGGGAAGCCAAAGGATTTCCATAAAAGAAACGATCCCCGCTTAAACTCAATCCATCCAAAGCAGCATTATATAAACTTTTTTCCAGTATATCAATATACTCAGCATTTCCTGTTAATGAATTCATCCGTTGATTCCAGAAAACCATTCCCACACTGGCGCAGGTTTCGCAATAAGCCTGTTCATTTGGCAAATCATAATCTTGAGAAAATCCTTCATTGCGGCCGGCTGATCCTATACCACCTGTGATATAGATATTTCTAAAGACAACATCTTCCCAAACCGTTCTCATTGCTTTTATATAATCTGCATCTCCGGTTTGTGCCGCCACATCAGCAGCCCCTGTGTACATATACATGGCACGCACAGCATGACCGGTTATTTCTTTTTGTTCTTTCACAGGCAACAGATCCTGTGCATAGGCAGTGTCCTTCCAGTCTGTCCAGGTATAACCTTTCGCTAATTTTTTTCCACGCTGGCTCAGCAGCCAATCAGCCAGCTTTAAATATTTTTCGTCTTTCGTTACTTTATAAAGTTTCACCAGGGCCAGTTCCAGTTCCTGGTGACCTGTTACCCAATTTCTTTTTCCCGGACCGAATAAATTATCAAAATGATCAGCCCATTTTATACATACATCCAATAATTTTCTTTTTCCGGTAGCATTAAAATAAGCAACACCTGCCTCAATCATATGGCCTGCATTGTAATCCTCATGCATACTCATGTCCGTGTACCGTTCCCCTAATCCTTTCAACGTATACCAGGTATTTAAATATCCATCCGGTTGCTGAGCTGCTGCTATTTTATCAATCCATTCATCGCATTTTTTTTCCATCTCAGCAGCTGGATGCGTTTTTAAAGAATAAGCCATTGCTTCCAAAGCTTTAAAAACATCGCTGTCATCATAAAATATTCCTTCATGCTTTTCGCCTTCGTTTCTTGCTGCTTTTTCAAAATTCCTTATTCGTGGAGTTGCAACTTCTGTTTGATAAATGCAAGCCGCCAAAGTTTTGGTAGCTACTTTGTCAATCTTAGGTTTCCAGAAATTGTCGGTAATATTGACCTGTGCAAAACTGATGGGTTCAATTTTCTGCAAAGAAGTTTGAGAAAATGCTTTTGCTGAAATGATACCAGCAATAAATACGAAATATATTTTTTTCATGTACCTGGCTTTTGAATTACTATTAAGCTTCTGTTGCGTCGCTCCGTTCAACTGCAACACTCTATTCAGTAGGCCCCTATCTCCTTCTATTTCCCCATTAGGGAAAGAGCGGCTCTGCATTGCAAATCCAAACAACAAACCTTCCACATCATCTTTTTGAATTCTACTCAACATTAATCAACCACAGCAACCGTTTTTCGGCTTGGCGATGTGGCGGATTTTTAGCACTAAAGTTCAATAGAATTCCAAATGCTTGAATTAGTACAAAATGTTTCATAGATGCACTTCAGCCGCCATATTGCCAAACCGATGTTAGCGGTTCGGACTTCATTGTCTACGGTTTCAAGTATTGTCATAATTCTATTCGAGTTTTATTCTAAACAATAAAATTCTTTCCGTTTGTCTGGTTGTTTGTTCTTCGTGATAATAGACATTGCAAAATCTTCTGTCAGCTTTTAGTATAAGGTCAAACAGTCGTCACAAGGTGTGTCACGGAAATATTTAATTGTTAAGGAGTCGGACTTTTTGATGTCTTTAATTTTAAGAACAATTTCTCCTTTTGAATATTGATTATATTCCTTGATTTTAATTTTATTGTAGTAAACGTGCCAATAGTCAATTGTGTCTGCCTTTGCAGAATTAAAAAGTCCAATTGTCGTAATAAGTATGACTAATATTCTTGTCATTTTACTTTCTTTTATTGTCGTTTGTGTCGTCTTTTGGCCTGACCGCTAACATTTTCATAGGCGTCGTATAAGCCGGCCCCTTGTGCAGCAGCAAGCCCCCTTTAGGGGTTTGGGGGTTTACAGCACCTGAAACCCGTAAGCATAAGGATCATCATCCTTATCTATCGAAATCGTATTGTATCCGTATATTTTTGCCCAGCCTTCTATACCCGGACGAATGGCCGGCCTTCCTCCAATTGTTGTTACCTCTTCAATTGTACCGGTGAATTTACTGCCAATTATACTTTCATGAATAAACAGATCTCCTTTTTTCAGTTTTCCTTTTGTGTACCACTGGGCCATTCTTGCAGATGTGCCCGTGCCACAGGGACTGCGGTCAATAGCTTTGTCCCCATAAAAAACTGCATTACGGGCTGTAGAAGTTTTATCCATCACTGCACCTGTCCATAAAATATGGCTACAGCCGTTGATAGTTTCATCTTCCGGATGTACAAATTTGTATTTTGCATTTATATTTTTTCTCAGTTCTCTTGCCCATGCAATTAATTTATCTGCTGAATAATTTTCCAATCCTTTGAAATTTTTCTGAACATCTATAATGGCATAAAAATTTCCTCCGTAAGCAACATCAATAACTAATTCACCCAACTCAGGACAATCTGCAAGTAATTCTGATGAATGTAAAAAAGAGGGGACATTTATCAACTTTACACTTTTTACTTTTTTACCTTCTAGCTTATAAGATACATTTACCAACCCTGCCGGAGTTTCCATGCGGATGATACCCGGAGTTTTTGGAGTGATCAATCCTTCTTCAATTGCCATAGTGATCGTTCCGATAGTACCATGACCACACATGGGCAGGCATCCGCTGGTTTCAATAAATAAAACCGCAAAATCATTTTGCTGATCATGTGGCGGATAAAGAATACTTCCACTCATCATATCGTGGCCGCGGGGTTCAAACATTAATCCTTTTCTTATCCAATCAAATTCTTTTAAAAAGTGCTGACGTTTTTCACTCATGTTATTTCCTTCCAACTCAGGTCCGCCATTAGCTACAAGTCGAACAGGATTGCCACAGGTATGCGCATCGATACAATGAAAGACTGCCCCACCTATCCTCCCCAAAGGGGAGGAACCGGGAAGAGTCTTTGAAATAGGTTTAGTCATTATTTTGCTGTATAGAATCACTAATGTACAAGAGTGCCCGATTCAATTCACAAACCATTCCCGGGGTTTTCAACGGCGAAAGGGACCTTGAACAGAAATACTTAAGTTGGGAAAATAATTACTTACCTCAACTTTGAAATATCGTCCAGCACATACACACCTCTTCCATATGTTCCTATCACCAGTTTTTTATCTCTCGGATGTATGAACATGTCATTTACCGAAACGGAAGCCGGAATATTTCCGTTGATGGATATCCATGTTTTCCCGGCATTCTTACTGATATACACTCCAAAGTCAGTTCCGCAGTACAACATATCAGCCTGATCAGGATCTTCAATGATTACATTGGCCGGCGATGCAGGAAGATTTCCTGAAACAGATTTCCAGGTACT
>DATDPZ010000081.1:0-4064 GCA_035292525.1 Chitinophagaceae bacterium | reverse complement strand
TGGAGTTTCAGTGGATAGTTTTGTAAAAAAAATTACTTTTCAGCAATTGACCAAAGAAGGATTAAAAAATATTGGGAATACCGTAATGTTAATGGCCGATGCAGAAGGACTTGCTGCACATAAACAGTCAATAGCTCTACGACTTAAAAATAGAATATGAAATTTACACTGGAAAACCTGGTAAGAAAAAATATAAAAATGATGACCCCCTACTCATCAGCCAGACATGAGTTCCGAGGGCAGGCTTCCGTATTTTTAGACGCCAATGAAAACGCATTTGGTTCACCACTGCCTGATTGTTTCAACAGGTACCCAGACCCATTGCAAATGCCGGTAAAAGAAAAACTGAGCAAGATAAAATGGGTTCCTCTTCAAAATATTTTTTTAGGTAATGGGAGCGACGAAGCCATTGATTTACTGTTCCGGATTTTTTGTGATCCGGGAAAAGATCATGTTATCATCTGCCCTCCTACTTATGGTATGTATGAAGTGTGTGCTGAAATAAATAATATTCATGTTAAAAAAATAAGCCTGAATAAATCGTTTCAATTGAACCTTGAAGCAATTGAAGAAGCCATTGATCCTTTCACAAAACTTATATTTATTTGCTCACCCAACAATCCTACCGGAAACAGTATCAACCGGGCTGATGTTGAAATCATCCTGAATAATTTCAACGGTATAGTGATCATTGATGAAGCTTATATAAATTATGCCAAACAAAAAACTTTTATACCCGAACTGACTGAATACCCGAACCTCGTGGTGTTGCAAACACTAAGCAAAGCATGGGGACTTGCAGGGTTGAGATTAGGAATGGCTTTTGCCTCCCGGGACATCATTGAATTGATGAATAAAGTGAAATATCCTTATAATATCAATTCTGCCACGCAGCAGCTTGTACTGGAAGCATTAAATAATATTGACTGGGTGAATGAGCATGTTGTTGAAACAGTCAGGGAAAGGGAAAAACTGAAACATGATTTGCTTCAACTTTCATTCACAGAAGAAGTTTATCCCTCTGATGCAAATTTTTTATTAACCAAAATGAAAAACGCTTCCTCCATTTATTCAGGTTTGGTGGAAAAAGGAATAATTGTAAGAGACAGAAGTAAGGTGATATTGTGTGACAACTGCCTCCGGATAACTATTGGCACCACAGCTGAAAATGACCTGTTAAAAGAAGCTTTAAAAAAATTATAACTAAATACAATGCATAAACCTGTTTTAATAATTGACCGGGATGGAACATTAATTAAAGAAGCAGCTCCCACTTACCAGGTAGATTCATTTGAAAAACTGGAATTCATACCCGGTATGTTTACCTGGCTATCCCGTATTGCAAAAGAATTTGATTTTGAATTGCTGATGGCTACCAATCAGGATGGGTTGGGAACTGGTTCATTTCCTGAAGAAACATTCTGGCCGGTACACAATTTTATTATGAAACAATTAGCAAGTGAAGGAATCATTTTTAAAAATGTATTCATTGATAAAACACTTCCGGAAGAAAAAGCTACGACCCGAAAACCCGGCACCGGCATGTTTACATTTTATCTCAATAACCCCGAATATGATTTAACCAATTCCTTTGTCATCGGTGACAGAATTACGGATGTACAACTGGCAAAAAACTTAGGTTGCAAAGCTATCTGGTTAAACAATGACCCAACCCTTGGTAAAAATGAATTAAATGACAATCCGAAATCATTTGAATCAGTAATTGCAATTGAAATAACTGATCACCCTGGAAAGGAATGGCAAAAAATTTATGAATTTCTGAAAATCGGCAGCCGGCAAATCAAACATGAAAGAAACACGAATGAAACAAAGATCAGTATTGAATTAAATCTGGATGGAAACGGTAAAACCGAAATAAATACAGGATTAAATTTCTTTAACCATCTGCTTGACCAGTTGGGTCGCCATAGCGGAGTTGATCTGAAAATTAATGTAAGTGGCGATCTGCATATTGACGAACACCATACGATTGAAGATACTGCTATTGCATTAGGCGAAGCCTTTGCCGAAGCAATAGGAAACAAAGCAGGCATAGAACGTTACGGATTTACTTTGCCCATGGATGATTGCCTGGCACAGGTTGCCATTGACTTCGGAGGCAGGAGCTGGCTGGTATGGGACGCATCATTTACCAGAGAAAAAATTGGAGACATGCCAGCTGAAATGTTTTTTCATTTTTTTAAATCCTTCAGTGATGCTGCCAAATGCAACCTGAATATAAAAGTGGAAGGAGAAAATGAACATCATAAAATAGAATCCATTTTTAAAGCCCTGGCCAGGTCTGTTAAAATGGCTGTAAAAAGAGATGTGGAAAATATGCAACTACCAACTACCAAAGGGAAACTCTGATGCGCATCGCCATTATTAAATATAATGCAGGGAATATCCGGTCTGTATTGTTTGCACTTGAACGAATTGGCTATCCCGCTATGGTCACTGACAACCCTGATGAAATCAGGAATGCGGATAAAGTCATTTTCCCCGGTGTGGGGGAAGCCCGTACAGCCATGAATTATTTAAAAAATAAAAAACTGGATAAACTGATCTGTTCTTTGAATCAACCAGTGTTGGGAATTTGCCTGGGCATGCAACTCCTCTGTAGACATTCGGAAGAAAACGATACTACCTGCCTTGGAATTTTTAAAGAAAAAGTAAAAATGTTCTCTCCTGAACTTTCTGTAAACAGGCAGGGAGTAAGATTACTTAAAGTGCCGCAAATTGGCTGGAATAATATCTATGATTTGAAAAATGATTTATTTAAAAATGTAAATGAAGAAAGTTATTGCTATTTCGTTCATAGTTATTTTGCCGAAACAGGAGCACATTCTATTGCCACTACAAATTATATTAAACCTTTCAGCAGTGCATTAACAAAGAATAATTTTTATGGCGTACAATTTCACCCGGAAAAATCAGCAAAAACCGGGGAACAAATCCTGAAAAATTTTATAAACCTATGACAGAAAATAATAAACCCGGAATAAATGAAGCGTCAAAGTCCCATGCAGGGAGTCGGGGGTTTATCATTCCTGCCATAGATATTATTGATGGAAAATGTATCCGTCTGACACAGGGTGACTACCATCAGATGAAAATTTATAATGAAAAACCACTGGAATCAGCAAAAAAATTTGAAGCTGCCGGACTAATGAGATTGCACCTTGTGGACCTGGATGGTGCAAAAACAGGAACCATTAAAAACTGGAAACAACTGGAAGAAATTACCGGCAAAACAAACCTCCTGGTAGATTTTGGTGGCGGAATTCAAACCCGGAAAGATGTGAAGATTGCCTTTGATTCAGGTGCTGCCTTTGTCACTGCCGGCAGCATCGCCGTAAAAAATGAGGAAGAATTTATAAACTGGTTTAGTGAATTCGGCGTGGAGAAATTTTTACTGGGTGCCGATGTGAGGAACGAAAAAATTGCAATCCACGGATGGCAGGAAACAACTGATTTAGTCATCTATGATTTTATTGAAAAATATATGGCGTTTGGCATTCAGCAATTGTTTTGTACAGATATCAGTAAAGATGGCAAACTGGAAGGTCCGTCAATTGATTTGTATAAAAAAATCGTTCAGAAATTTCCAGATCTTCACTTCATTGCAAGCGGAGGAGTCAGTGCTGTAAAAGACATTGAAGCGTTGTATGAAACAGGTTGTAAAGGAATCATCATTGGTAAAGCAATCTATGAAAACAGGATTTCACTAAAAGAACTGGAAATCCTGAATTCACGGTTCAATTTTGACAAGCCATAACTGTATGCTCACAAAAAGAATAATAGCCTGCCTCGATATAAAAGAGGGCCGCACCGTTAAAGGTACCAACTTCATCAACCTGCGGGATGCAGGCGACCCTGTTGAATTAGGCGCCTTTTATGCCGAAGAAGGTATTGATGAATTAGTTTTCCTGGACATCACCGCTACCATTGAAAAAAGAAAAACTCTGAGTGAACTGGCAAAGAGGATTGCTCATCACCTTAATATCCCTTTTACTGTAGGTGGCGGAATCAGGAATGTGGAAGATGTAAATGTTTTATTGCAA
>DATDPZ010000080.1:0-3759 GCA_035292525.1 Chitinophagaceae bacterium | reverse complement strand
TTTTTTACAGAGTCAAGAATGTTTTTTAAAACCATTTCCCTGTTGGGGTGGTTGATCATTTCAATTTCAGCACCAACCAGGTCGATATGAGAAGGAATCAGATCGAGATAAGGAATTTGTGTTTTTAAAAGAACTTCTTTTGCCCGGGCTTCATTTACCATGCAGTCATACAGGCTGTGTGTAATATTGTGCAGGTCAAATCCTACACCGGTTGTACTGTTTGCCTGGGGATCTGCATCCACCAGCAATGTCCTGAATTCAAGAACCGCAAGACTGGCTGCAAGGTTAATGGCGGTAGTGGTTTTACCCACGCCTCCTTTTTGATTAGCTACTCCGATAATTCTTCCCATGCTTGATTTAGATGGAGATTGTTTCTCCGATTTTTAAAAGTTTCAATTCTTTTCCTTTATCTGCAAATGTTTTTTTGGCTTTGTCGTGATCAATTTTTATAAACCCGAATGTGTCATAGTGCACTCCCACAATGGTTTTGCATTGGATCATTTCAGCGCAAACTGAAGCATCTGAAGCACCCATGGTAAAATTGTCGCCGATTGGTAAAACAGCAAAATTTAGTTTTGCCCATTTTGGTATCAATTGCATATCCAAAGTAAGTGCTGTATCGCCGCTGTAATAAAAATTTCCTTCATCACTGGTTACTATAAATCCCATTGGATTGCCGCCATAGCTTCCATCCGGCAATCCGCCCGAATGCTGGGCCACTGTACATTTTACAATAAATTCTCCAAAATCCCATTTTCCACCGGTATTCATGGGATGTGTGTTTTTAAATCCCTGTTTATTCAGCCATTCATGAATTTCCCAGTTGCAGACCACTTTAGCATTTGTTGATTCTGCTATAGCTATACAATCTGCAATATGATCGCTATGTCCGTGCGATAAAAGAATAAAATCAGTTTCGATGCTGGCTATTGCTATATGGCTGGCCAGCTCATTATAAGAAATAAAGGGGTCAAATAAAATTCTTTTCCCATTTACTTCTGCAAGAAAACAGGAATGACCGTAGTAAGTAAGTTTCATGTCTGATTTTTTAAGTTTACAATGCTATCGGATTTATTTAGAAATGAAGCTTTTTTAAAATAATCTTAACCTGATCATGTGAGCAAATGTAAGTTTTAAGTCTAAATCATGGCAAAAGTTTAGTTCAAATTGATTTACATTAAATTTGACCCCTGATGAGAAATTCTATTTTCTGGTGGGTATTAATCGGGTTCATGGTTTTGCTGGATTTTTATTTTTTTCAGGCTATAAAATTGATTACACAGGGAACCACATCCAAAGTAAGGTCCGTCATATTTATTTCCTACTGGACAATCTCTGTTAGTGCTATCCTGCTGCTGCTCCTGTTACCCTATTTGCATTTTGAGCACCAGAACAGGGTTTTCAGGAACTCTGTTTTTGCATGTATTGCCGGTTTGTTTTTTGCAAAATTGGTCGCCTCCGTGTTTTTCTTGGTCGATGATGTACGTCGTGTAATTCAATGGGGAGCCGGTAAGATATATTTTTCCAATACTGAAGGAGAATTATTTCAATCGGGTGAAAGGATTTCTCGTTCAGCATTTCTAAGTTGGGCCGGGATGCTGGTGGGTGGCGGGCTTTTTGGTTCACTTATTTATGGATTTGGAAATAAGTATAACTACCAGCTTACAAAGCTTCAGCTTGCTTTTCAAAATCTTCCTTCATCATTTAAGGGATTAAAAATTGCACACATTTCCGATATCCATGCAGGAAGTTTTACGGATAAAGAAGCCGTAAAAAAAGGAGTTCAGAAAATTATGAATCAAAAACCCGACCTGGTACTTTTTACCGGCGACTTAGTAAATAATACTGCCGGTGAAATAGATGAATACATAGATATTTTTAAAGAAATAAAAGCTCCGTTAGGTGTTTATTCAGTTTTTGGAAATCATGATTACGGAGATTATTTTCAATGGAACAACCCGGAAGAAAAAATCAAGAATCTTGAAATATTAAAACAAAAACATGCATCGCTGGGATGGCGGCTGATGCTGGATGAAAATATTTTATTGGAGAAAGAAGGAGAAAAAATAGCGTTGATCGGCGTGCAGAACATCAGTGGTAAATCCCGGTTCAGAAGCTATGGTGATTTGCCAAAAGCTTATAACGGGCTGGAAAAATCTCATTTCAAAATTCTTCTTAGTCACGATCCTTCTCATTGGGATACTGAAGTCAGGGAAAATTATCCGGATATTGACCTTATGCTTTCCGGGCACACCCATGGTATGCAATTTGGTGTGGAGATCCCGGGGTTCAAGTGGAGCCCGGTGCAATATGTTTATAAACAATGGGCAGGATTATATCAGGAAGGGAGCCAAAAGCTTTATGTAAACAGGGGTTTCGGATTTATTGGCTATCCTGGCAGGGTGGGGATTTTACCTGAAATTTCAATGATTGAATTAGTTTAACCAAAAATCATTTACTTTTCCATTAAAGCAACAAACGGGAACGTTTTTATATCAATTAAATAGCTAAAATTAAACTATATAAAAATTGATAAGTCACAGAAATTGAATTTATTAAGATTTAATTACAGAAACGGAGAATCATCGGCTGATTGATGCTAAAGAAAACCATCACTATACTTTTTTTTATGCTTGCGGGAAACAATTTGTTCTCGCAGGTTGTGTCTATTGATTCCACCAAAAATGAAATAAAAACGGAAAATCTTGCTGATTCAACAATAGATTTTGATTTACTTTTTAAAGATATGGAGTCCTTTCTGGATTCTATTTCCAGTCCCAGGAGTTATTTTATGAGCAGCATTGCAATGGGTAAAGGTTTTTTTAATTTTACCAGTAAATCCAGTTTTTTCTTAGAGACAGCCGAAAAACTCACATACTCTCCCACATTGGGTTATTTTCATAAAGGAGGATTAAGTATTACGGGCACAGGCAATATCGTAAATCATGAAGACAATCTTAATCTATATCAGTTTTCATTAAGTCCTGGATATGATTATCTGAAAAACCGGGACCTGGCCACCGGGATAACGGTTACAAAATTTTTTACCAGGGATTCATTGCCCTTTTACACCACGCCATTACAAAATGAGATCTATGCATATTTTACTTACCGCAAATGGTGGCTGAAACCTTCTGTAGCGATGAGTTATGGGTGGGGAAGCCGTTCAGATTATATGGACAGAGAAGAGAAAATTCAGGATCTGCGTTTAAGGCGAAGTGGCTATACCCGGATCAATTCTAAAGAATCCATTACAGATTTTTCACTCATTACTTCGGTCCGTCATGACTTTTATTGGTTAAATGTATTCTCCTTAAAAGACCATTTCCGATTTACACCACAACTCTCATTTATCAGCGGAACTCAGAAATTTGGTTTCAACCAATCTGCAAATACCTATGCTACGGTAATAAGAACTGGCGCCAACGTACTTTATAATTCAGAAAATGTTTACCTTGATGACCACCTGGAGTTTCAGCCCCTGTCCATGACTATGTTTTTGAGAGGAGAATATTCATTTGGCAGGTTTTTTATTCAGCCGCAAATGGTTTTGGATTATTATTTCCCGGTAAATGAAAAAAATTTTAATACCCTGTTCTCCTTTAATCTTGGAGTCGTGTTCTGATATTTTTGCATTTTGTTATAGAAATCTCAGCAATAATTTTTTAAAATGACTGTTATGTCTTTGTCGTTAAAGCTATTTAACAGCAGCTTTTGACAGGTGGCATTAAAGTTGAAGTTTTAGCACATCAAACAAAA
>DATDPZ010000079.1:0-2519 GCA_035292525.1 Chitinophagaceae bacterium | reverse complement strand
AAGATGATGGAAATGAAGCCAGAGATCCTGATTCTTTTTTCCACCTTTGAAATTAGTGGCGATCCAGGTATTCAGCCATCCTTTTTCCACCGCATCTACTACGTATTTGCTATCGGAATAAATCACCACTTTCAGTCCATCTTTTTTCAATGCTTCCAGGCCGGCAATTACGGCCATTAACTCCATCCTGTTATTGGTTGTATGTTTAAAACCCCTCGAAAGTTCTTTCTTGTTATTGCCTGCCATCAGGATAGTTCCATAGCCACCCGGCCCCGGGTTACCACGGGAAGATCCATCGGTATAGATAATCACATTTGGTTTGGTCATTTGAAATCTTCAGGTAACAAAATGGGTTCATTTTTCTTAAACCTGGAAAACACCTGTCTTCAGTTCATTTATTTCCGGGTTGTTATTCGCTGCACAAATAGCAGCCGCAATCAATTCTCTTGTTTGTACCGGATCAATGATATCATCCACCCATAACCTGGCAGCTGCATAATAAGGACTGGTTTGTGCATCATACCTGTTTTTAATTTCGTCAAGTAAGGTTTGTTCATCTTCAGGTTTTATTTCTTTTCCTTTCTTTTTCAAAGCGGATACCTGGATCTGCACCAGCGTTTTTGCAGCCTGGTCGCCACCCATCACAGCAATTTTTGCCGAAGGCCATGCATAAATAAACCGGGGATCGTATGCCTTGCCACACATAGCATAATTGCCGGCGCCATATGAATTTCCAATGATGATAGTAATTTTTGGTACTACAGAATTAGCAACGGCATTCACCATTTTTGCTCCGTCTTTTATGATTCCGGCCTGTTCGCTTCTGCTGCCTACCATAAATCCCGTTACGTCCTGTAAAAAAACCAACGGTATTTTTTTCTGGTTGCAATTCAAAATAAATCTTGCAGCTTTATCAGCGCTGTCATTATATATAACGCCACCTAATTGCATCTCGTTTCCACCTGCCCGTCCTGCCCTGGCAAATGTTTTTGCTTTCACCACCATACGTTGATTAGCTACAATTCCCACGGCCCATCCATCTATTCTACCATAACCACAAATAATTGTTTTGCCATAATCTTCCTTGAATTGTTCAAATACAGAATCGTCTACAATTCGTTCAATTATTTCCAGCATATCATAAGGCTTTCCGTCCGTCGGAAACAGTCCATAAAGATCTTCAGGATTTTTTTTGGGTAAAACAGGTACTGAA
This sequence comes from Chitinophagaceae bacterium, assembly GCA_035292525.1. Lineage (GTDB taxonomy): Bacteria > Bacteroidota > Bacteroidia > Chitinophagales > Chitinophagaceae > VBAS01. The sequence goes on along the minus strand of DATDPZ010000079.1, from coordinate 1,306 downwards.
CGCTGAAAACCTGCTTTATTTTTTTCACCCAGCATGCCAATCATTTTTTTAATATGATCCATACATGCCTGTTCAGTATCAAATTTATAATCGGCAATGCCGGAAATTTCTGTATGTGTTTCAGCGCCGCCAAGTGTTTCTGTATCCACTTCTTCACCAATGGCAGCTTTTACCAGGTAGGGTCCGGCAAGGAAGATAGAACCATTTCCGGTTACCATTAATGTTTCATCACTCATAATGGGTAAGTAGGCACCACCGGCCACACAGGGCCCCATCACTGCAGCAATTTGGGTAATACCCATAGCGCTGATCTTTGCATTGTTTCTGAAAATTCTTCCGAAATGTTCTTTATCAGGAAAAATTTCATCCTGCATCGGAAGAAAAACGCCTGCACTGTCCACTAAATAAATAATGGGTAAATGATTTTCCATAGCTATCTCCTGCATGCGGAGATTTTTTTTTGCTGTAATCGGAAACCAGGCGCCTGCTTTCACTGTTTGATCATTGGCCACAATGACACACTGCCTGTTGCTTACATAACCGATGCCGGCTACGGTTCCGGCGGCAGGACAACCACCCTGCTCTTCATACATTTCATACCCGGCAAAAGCGCCAATTTCAATAAAGGGTTTATCCTTGTCCAGTAAATAATCTATTCTTTCCCTGGGAGTAAGTTTATTTTGCTTTCTTTGTTTTTCGATCGCTTTCTTACCGCCGCCTTCATATATTTTTTGCAAATGCTGCCGCATGTCACGCAACAACAATTTCATGGCATCTTCATGTTGATTAAATTCTATATTCATACCGGAGCTTAATATGTCAACAAAGATAAGGAAGGGGCTTTCATCGTTCTTCCTTCTATCAACAGTAGTTCCGGCTGTTTGTTACTACTCAACCACAAGGCAACGCTGCTACAACTTTTCATTGAGAGAGGAGAGTTGAGGGCTTTAGGGAGTATCTGCTTCCCAGATCTTCCGGTCAGATGGGCTTACGGCAACCATTGGGTAGTTGAAACTCTATTCATCACTTATCGGATAATAAATATTTTTCAGGAAAAGTTCAGGAAAATAGTTTTGGATTGGTATCAAAATAAAATCATTGAATAATTATAAATGAAAAAAAGATCAAAATATTTATGGAAAACCAATAGGATGCTCTCATATAAGGGTTATGAAAAAAAATACTTTCTTGCCGTTAGTTATTATTGCTTTTAGTTGTGGCTTGATTGATAGCGATTTCCCGACTACTCACCCGCCTGATTATCATTCTTTTTTTTTTGAAAAAACCATTAACGATATAAAATTGC
>DATDPZ010000078.1:0-3031 GCA_035292525.1 Chitinophagaceae bacterium | reverse complement strand
TTCGCTTGACCACATAGCGCATAATCCGGTCAAGCATGGGCACATTGCTTTTCACCGCGTCTCTGAAACTACTTTCAAAGATTTTCAGTTCATTTTCTATTAATTCGGAAGTTAAAATCATGTATTTTAAAAAAGCAATATACGCATCTATGAAATATTAAGATTTGTTCTTTTAATTTAGAGCATATAAATGATTCAGGTTTTTTAAAATGAATCTCACTGATCTGGGTAAATAACTAGCATAAAAATTTGGTTTTTAAGCTTCAAGTCCTACATTTGCAAATAATTAGACTTTGAAAATTCTCATAAAAACTAACGCTCCGTTATGGCAACTAAAAAAACTATTTTACTAGCCGGCATTATATGCCTGCTTGCTACTGTCAGTAATGCACAGGTGGGATCTAGTTTTGATGTACAAGACTCCTCCCTCATTCCTGCTAAAAGAATGCCTCAGCATTCTGAATTTCTGAATGGCACCTACAACTTTCCTGCTAAACCCCGCAATCAGTGGGAAATTGGTTTGAAGGCCGGCATGTTTGCAATCAGTGGTGATGTGCCAGCTGTAGTTCCTACTCCTGGATTTGGCGTGCATGTCCGAAAAGCATTTGGTTATATATTTTCCATGCGCCTGGAGTATATGAACAGTATTGGTAAAGGCTTGCATTGGTTAGCTGCAAATAATTATGGCCGCAACACAGCATGGAATACTAAGTACAGTGCTCCGGTTATGGGCGTAAATGCTTCTACCGGACAACCGGCATTCTTTAATTCCAGAACTGGTGCTTTGTGGACTAGTTCTACTCCAATGGACAGGGTTTTTTATAATTACAAGGCAAATGTTCAGGACTTATCCCTTCAGGGAGTAGTCACGCTGAATAACATCCGGTTTCATAAATCAAAAACCGGGTTTAACTTTTATGCATTCGGAGGGCTTGGTGCTACTGTGTATGATGTAAAAGTAAATGCATTGAATGCAAGTAACAGTCCATATAATTTTTCTTCAATTCCTGACGGAACACATAAAACCAGGAAAGACACCCGTGACGCCCTGAAAAATTTATTAGATGATACTTATGAAACAGATGCAGAAAACCAGGGAGACCGCCGGCCAAAATTATTTGGCAATACCCTGAAACCTACATTGACCGGTGGAGTTGGTTTTGCATTTAAATTAAGCAACAGGCTGAACCTGGCACTTGAAAACCGGATTACACTTACAAAAGATGATCTTCTGGATGGACAGCGCTGGCAGGAAGCTGCTATAGGAACTCCTACACTTACCCGTGATTTTGACAATTATAGTTTTACTTCAATCGGATTAAATATTAACCTGGGTGCAAAATCTGTTGAACCTTTATGGTGGTTAAATCCACTTGATTATTCTTATAGCGAGATCCGAAACCCACGTTTGATGCGTTTGCCAAAACCAGTATTGCCTGATAGTGATCTGGATGGAATTACTGATCAGTTTGACCAGGAACAAACTCCTGAAGGTTGCCCGGTAGACAGTCATGGTGTATCACGTGATACGGATGGCGACGGTGTTCCTGATTGTAAGGATAAAGAACTGATCACACCAACCTATTGCCAGCCGGTAGATGCTGATGGTATTGGTAAGTGTCCTTGTCCTGAAGGTTGTGCCGGTACAGCACCTGCGCCTCCAACCTGTTCACAATTGTTAGGCGCATTGCCTAGTGTAATGTTTGCTAAGAATTCTGCCAAATTGAGCGAAGATGCCAAGCGGTTACTTGCCGTGGTTGCTGATCGTATGCGTAACGCTCCGGGTTGTGATGTGGTAGTGACAGGCTATTGTGCAAGTAATAAATTGGAACAGCAAAGAAGCTGGGATAGGGTAAATGCAATCATCACTTACCTGATAGAGAAAGAAGGTGTAAGTGGAGATCGGTTGATCTTCAAATATGCTGAATCAGGCGGCGATTGCAATACAGTAGATATGCGTTCCGCAAATGAAGGTGAAGAAGGTCCAAACACAGTACCTGCTCCTCATCCTAATTTGAGAAAAAACTAATTTAAAATGCTATCATCATGAAGCCCTCTGCTTGCAGGGGGCTTCTTTAGTTTTAAGCAGTAACAAGCTTTATATCAATCTTAACCTGTTATAATTGGATACAATTAATTTTTAGACCAGATTTGCCGGAATAAATTATCTTTGCCCACTTTTTATGAGATTTTTTTTAATATTAGTCATCGGAGGTTTTTTAAGCAGTTGTCAGGGAATCAATAAACTTCTGAAAAATCCTGACCCCGAATATAAACTTAGAAAAGCTGAACAGTATTATGTAAATAAAAAATACATATTTGCTCAGCAGCTCTATGAAGATGTAATGCCCTATTATAAGGGGAAGACAGAATTTGAAGATATTTATTATAAGTATGCTTACAGTGTTTATTACCAGAAGGATTATACAAATGCAGAAAACCTCTTTAAAAACTATTTAGAAGTATTTCCAAAAAGTTCAAGGGCGGAAGAGTTAGATTATATGAGAGCTTATATATATTATATACAGTCTCCCAAGCCACCGCTCGATCAGACTAATACAATAAAAGCTATGGGGATGATGCAGACCTTTATTAATACACACCCAAATTCTCCCAGGAATAAAGAAGCAATGGAGATCATTGATATATGCCGTGCCAAACTGGAGGAAAAAGAAAGAGCAAGTGCACAGCTTTATTTTGATATGGGGCAATTCAGAGCTGCAGGGGTGGCATTTACCAGTTTAATAAACGAATTTCCTGAATCGGAGAAAGGGGACGAGTATAAGTTAATGGTCATTAAATCCTACTATAATTTCGCGGAATTAAGTGTAGATGACAAAAAGATCGAAAGATTTGAACTGGTCATTACAGAATGTAATGATTTCATTGACCGTTTTCCTGATAGTAAATTGTTTTCAGAAGCAGAAAGATATATAACTTTATCAAATAGCAATATTAAAAACTTAAACAATGAGTAAATTAAGACGCCAGATGAGTGTTGGAACCAGCAACACTGTAGAAACCCGCAACC
>DATDPZ010000077.1:0-3049 GCA_035292525.1 Chitinophagaceae bacterium | reverse complement strand
GAGCATTTTGCAAAATTTTTACATACCGCCAGAGACTATGCAAGAAAAAATGGTTTCAAAGGGAAATTTTTTATTGAACCAAAACCCTGTGAACCCTCCAAGCACCAATATGATTATGACAGTGAAACAGTGATCGGTTTTCTGAGGCAATATGATCTGCTGAATGATTTCTGTTTAAATATTGAAGTAAACCATGCTACCCTGGCAGGGCATACTTTTACACATGAATTGCAGGTGGCAGCAGACGCAGGATTATTAGGAAGTATGGATGCCAACCGCGGTGATTACCAGAATGGCTGGGACACTGACCAGTTTCCCAATGACATTTATGAATTGACAGAGGCCATGCTGGTCATCGTCGAAGCGGGAGGTTTCAAAGGTGGCGGAATCAACTTCGATGCAAAAATCCGGAGAAACTCCACCGACCCGGAAGACCTGTTCTATGCACATATTGGAGGTATGGATGTTTTTGCGAGAGCATTGATCACGGCAGAAAATATTTTACAAAAATCGGATTACAAAAAATTCAGAACAGAACGATACGCCTCTTTTGACAGCGGGAAAGGGAAAGAATTTACAGAAGGCAAACTTTCTCTGGAAGATCTCAGAAATTTTGCCATTGAAAACGGTGAACCTGAAATAAGAAGCGGCAAACAGGAATGGCTGGAAAATATTATTAATCGTTTCATCTAAACCCACTACAATTTTATGAACTCAACACTTCAATCACTTGACTGGATCGTACTCGGCGGCTACTTCGCCATACTTCTTGGCATTGCCTGGTGGGTAATGAGACAAAAGAATAAAACTACCGAGGATTATTTTCTGGCAGGCAGAAATGTAGGTTGGTTTGTGATCGGGGCTTCCATCTTTGCTTCCAATATTGGCTCAGAGCATGTGGTAGGGCTGGCAGGTACCGGTGCAGAATCAGGAATGCCCATGGCACACTATGAATTGCATGCATGGATTGTACTTTTATTAGGATGGTTCTTTCTTCCGTTTTATATGCGAAGCGGGGCCTTTACCATGCCGGAGTTTTTAGAAAAAAGATTTGACAGCCGCTCCAGGTGGTTTCTTTCATTATTTTCTATTGCAGGTTATGTGCTGACAAAAGTTTCTGTTACGATTTATGCCGGTGGTATTGTTGTTTCCCAATTACTGGGAATTGGATTTTTTGAAGGAGCAATTGGCATTGTTATCGTAACCGGATTGTATACAATATTAGGAGGAATGAGAGCCGTAGTATATACAGAAGCTTTTCAAACGATCATACTTTTAGTGGGAGCTGCCATTATTACGATTCTGGGGTTACAGGCAGTGGGCGGATGGGCTGAATTAAAAGCAACTGCAGGCAGTAGTCATTTTAATATGTGGCGGCCGGCATCAGATCCGGAATTTCCCTGGACAGGTATGCTCATTGGCGGAACCATCGTGGGTATCTGGTACTGGTGTACAGATCAATACATTGTACAACGAACTTTAGCCGCACATAATATTAAAATAGGAAGAAGAGGCGCCATCTTTGGCGCTTACCTGAAACTGACGCCCATATTTATTTTTCTGATACCGGGTATCATCGCTTTTGCTTTAAAGAAAAAAGGACTGATTACTTATGAAAGAAGCGATGAAGTGTTTCCAACCATGGTCAGATATTTATTACCCGTTGGCCTGAAAGGATTAGTGGCAGGTGGATTGATGGCGGCATTAATGAGTTCCCTGGCTTCTGTTTTTAATTCAGCATCCACCTTATTTACTGTTGATATTTTTAAAAAAATGTATCCGGATACGCCGGAAGAAAAGCTGGTAAAAACCGGAAGGATTGCAACAGCTATCATTGTTGTATTAGGAATGTTGTGGATTCCGATCATGCAAAAAATTGGTGGGGGTGTATTATACCAGTACCTGCAAAGCGTACAGGCTTATATCGCACCGCCGATTACCGCCGTTTTCTTATTGGGAATATTATGGAAAAGAATAAATGCGAAAGGGGCTATTGCCACGCTGTTTTTTGGTTTGTTAATGGCTACGGTCAGAATTATTTCAGAACTCTTGTATACAGATGGAGGTAAACTGGTGGAGGATGCTACCGGACCATTTGCACAACTGGCTATCATCAATTTTGCCCACATGGCTATTTATATGTTTGTGGCATGTGTGGTTGTCTGTTCCGTTGTCAGTCTTTATACTGAGAAACCCGATTTTGAAAAAATAAAAGGATTAACACTGGGCACATTATCTGCTGAACAAAAAGCCGAAGCAAAAAACAGTTTCAGTAAATGGGATGTATTAATATCTGTCCTGCTCGTTGCGGTGGTAATATCAGTATTAATTTATTTCAGGGGTTAAAAAAACAAGAATTGAATGAAGGTAATGATGGAACAAACGATGAGATGGTTCGGGCCTGGCGACCCGGTCAGCTTGTGGGATATAAGACAGGCAGGATGTACGGGAGTTGTTACAGCCCTGCATCAAATTCCTGTTGGAGAAGTCTGGACGATGGATGAAATCTTAATAAGAAAAACAGAAATAGAGGCTGCCGGAATGAACTGGACTGTGATTGAAAGTCTACCGGTGAGTGAGGATATAAAAAAACAAACAGGAAATTATTTAACACATATTGAAAATTACAAACAGAGTCTCCGGAATGTTGCAGCCTGCGGGTTAAAAGTGGTGACGTATAACTTCATGCCGGTTCTGGATTGGATGCGGACGGATATTTCTTACGAAATGCCGGATAAAAGCAAAGCATTGTATTTTGAGAGAGCAGCATTTATTGCTTTCGATCTTTTTTTATTAAAACGGCCGGGTGCTGAAAAAGATTATACAAAAGAGGAAATAGAAAAAGCAAAAAAGAGATTCAGCGAAATGTCTGAAGAAGAAAAACAAAAACTTTATAAAAACTGTTTGTTGGGATTACCGGGAAGCGATGTGCCGTTTACTTTGGAAGAAATTTTATCTGCATTAAAAACATACGAGCATATCAATGCACAAAAACTAAAGGATCATCTTTTTTATTTTTTAAAAGAAATAATACCGGTGGCAGAAGAAC
>DATDPZ010000076.1:0-9324 GCA_035292525.1 Chitinophagaceae bacterium | reverse complement strand
AGGAGCCGGTCATTGTTCAAATATAAATTGTTTTAGTGTAAAAAGTTTGAAGATTAGAATTTCAGAATGCTGAAGATTGCCCTTCACTTTGTTCCGGGTAAACTTGCAACAGCCTTAACAACAGCGAAACCTATTGCATATCCACATTATTTCAAAACTCAACAGGAATTTGTATTTTTATAATCTTAAAAAGAAAACCATGACAATGAAGCCTCAATTTCTTACAGACAGGAATGGTAAAAAAACAGCTGTTCAATTATCATTAAAAGAATACGAATACCTTATTGAGGAGCTGGAAATGAAAGAAGATATTGCACTTTACGAAAAAGTAAAATCGGATAAGAAAGAAAATTATATGCCGTTGAAAGAGTATATCAAAAAGAGAAATATAAAGTAAATGCCATTTTACGAAATACTACTTTCTAAAACCGCCCGTAAACAACTTTCCAATTTTCAGGCATTTATTCATAATAGAATCATAGAAGATATTACGAACCTTTCTGTTTCGCCACGGCCAGCAGGTTGTAAGAAGTTAAAAGGATATAAACACACTTACCGGATCCGTGTTGGTGACTACCGTATTATTTACGAGACAGAAGATAAAGTCCTGCGCATTTTCATAATTGCTATCAGCCACAGAAAGGATGTTTACAAATAAATTTTAAAAGCAACCAGGTAATTTTTATACCGTACTTCTGAGTGCCTGGAAAAATAAAAAGGCAACAAAAATATTTTAGCCGTTGATGATCTGATCTTTTTATGCTTTTCCACTTGTTTCAGAAAAAAAATAATTTGAGCAGATCCGATAAATAACGGGGAGTGACATCTCTGCCGGTCAGGCATAAGGATAGCTATTAATAAAAACAAAGTTGGTAAGATAACCCTTTGTTGATCTCTGGATTCCCCTCTCATCCCTTACCTTTGCCGCCTTGAAAAAGTTCATGGTTCATAACTAATCGTTCACGGAAATTTTATTTTACTATCAACTATGAACCATGAACAATGATCCAACAATGAAATACGAAAACGAAATAAAGAAAAGAAGAACTTTTGCCATCATCAGCCATCCCGATGCAGGAAAAACAACCCTGACGGAAAAGTTGTTATTGTTTGGCGGCGCCATACAGGTAGCCGGAGCAGTAAAGAGCAACAAGATTAAAAAATTTGCAACCAGTGATTTTATGGAGATTGAAAGGCAGCGTGGAATTTCAGTGGCTACTTCGGTGATGACTTTTGAATACAAAGACATTCTTATTAACCTGCTGGATACGCCGGGTCACAAAGATTTTGCTGAAGATACTTACCGGACATTGACGGCGGTGGATAGCGTTATCCTTGTCATTGATAGTGTAAATGGGGTAGAAGAACAAACCAGACGGCTGATGGAAGTGTGCAGGATGCGGGATACACCAGTCATTGTTTTTATAAATAAAATGGATCGTGACGGAAAAAACCGTTTTGAGTTGCTGGAAGAAATAGAAAATGATCTTTCTATTCAGCTACACCCGATGACCTGGCCCATCAACAGCGGAAGAGATTTTAAAGGAGTTTATAATCTGCATGATAAAAATCTCCGGTTATTCAGTGCCCATACAAAAGGAACAGAAGATGATGTTATTTCTGTAAATAGTTTAATTGATAAAGTTGTTGATGAGAAGTTGGGAGAGAAAGATGCCGCAACACTACGGGAAGATGTGGAACTTGTAGATGGCGTTCATGGAACATTAAATGCGAAAGATTATCTCGCGGCTAAAGTGGCCCCTGTGTTTTTTGGCAGCGCCATTAATAATTTTGGTGTGAAGGAAATGCTGGATACATTTATTCATATTGCCCCTTTGCCGCAATGCCGGCCCACATCTGTAAGAGAGGTTTGTCCCGGCGAAGAAAAACTAAGTGGATTTATTTTTAAAATACATGCCAATCTTGATCCGAAGCATCGTGACCGGATTGCTTTTATGCGTATTTGCAGCGGCAGGTTTGAGCGGAACAAATATTTTCATCATGTAAGATTGGAAAAAGATGTCCGCTTCAGCAATCCGTATTCTTTTATGGCAAGAGAAAAAAGTATTGTGGAAGATGCCTATCCCGGCGATGTGGTGGGTCTGTTTGATACCGGCAATTTTAAAATTGGTGATACGTTGACAGAAGGTGAGGAATTTTATTTCACCGGTATTCCTACTTTTTCTCCGGAAATTTTTAAAGAAGTAGTGAACAAGGATCCGATGAAATCAAAACAACTGGAAAAGGGATTGCTGCAATTGACAGATGAAGGGGTGGCACAGTTGTTTACCCAGCACGGGGGAAATAAAAAAATAATTGGCTGTGTGGGAGAACTTCAGTTTGAAGTGATTCAATACCGGTTACTACAGGAGTACGGCGCTTCCGTACAATTGAACACCCTTCCTTTTTACAAAGCCTGCTGGATTACCAGTAAGGATCCGGAGAAACTAAATGAGTTTATAAGGTTTAAGCAGGCCAATATCGGAGTTGATAAAGATGACCACCTGGTCTATTTAGCCCAAAGCGAATGGTTTTTAAATACAGAAAGAAATAATAATCCGGATATAGCATTTCATTTTACAAGTGAAGTACATAAAGAAAGCAAATAAGAATTAATAATTCATTCAGTAGTTAACTCATTATATTTTTGAAACAGATAGGCTGATCAATATTTAGCCGCCACACCTGTATAATTGTGCGGGGTTATTTTTTTCAATTCTTTTTTCACCGCATTATTTATTTTCAGGTGGTCTATAAAATGGTGAATTGATTTTTTATCAATATAGGCATTTCCCCTGGTCATTTCTTTTAATGCTTCATACGGTTTGGGGTATTTTTCCCTTCTTAAAATTGTTTGAATGGCTTCTGCCACCACCGCCCAGTTATCTTCCAGTTGCTGAAAGATCATCCCGTCATTCAGGATTAATTTGCTTAATCCTTTTTCAATTGAACGGATGGCAATCAGTGTATGTGAAAACGGAACACCAATATTTCTGAGAACGGTTGAATCGGTCAGGTCCCGTTGTAATCTGGATAAAGGAAGTTTTGCAGACAAATGTTCAAAAACTGCGTTGGCCATTCCAAGATTTCCTTCTGCATTTTCAAAATCTACCGGGTTTACTTTATGTGGCATGGCCGAGGAACCCACTTCATCTTTTTTTACTTTTTGTTTAAAATAGTCCAGTGAAATATACGTCCAGGCATCACGGCAAAAATCCATCAGGATATTGTTGATCCTTTTCATGCAATCAAAATGGGCAGCAAAATGATCATAGTGTTCAATCTGGGTGGTAAACTGCATTCGGGTCAGTTCCAGTTTTTTTTCTACAAACTCATTGCCCAGTTTTACCCAGTCCACTTTTGGAAAAGCAACATGATGAGCATTAAAATTTCCGGTGGCGCCGCCAAACTTTGCACTGAAGGGAATGCCGATAAACTGCTCCACCTGGTTTTCTATTCTTTCTGTAAAAACCATGATCTCTTTACCCAGCTTTGTCGGGCTGGCCGGTTGGCCATGTGTATGTGCCAGCATCGGGATATTCCTCCATTCATTTGCCAGTAATTTAAATTGAGCCGTTAAATTTAAAAGAGCTGGCAAATATTCGTATTCAATCGCATGTTTCCAGGAAAGTGGTATGGCAGTGTTATTGATGTCCTGCGAAGTCAATCCAAAATGCACCCATTCCTTAATATCTTTCGCTCCGCATTTTTCTAATTCGTTTTTTAAAAAATATTCAACCGCTTTTACATCATGATTAGTGGTGAATTCAATCTGTTTTATCTCCAGGGCGTCTTCCAGTCCGAATTCTTCTGCAATTTTTTTCAGGTGTTTGACTGCTTTTCCAGGGAGTTTGAAATATTTTTTTTCTGCAAGAAAAAACAGGTATTCAATTTCCACTTTCACCCTGTATTTTATTAACGCATATTCAGAAAAATAATCATCAAGATGCTGTACTTGCTTTCGATAGCGGCCGTCAATGGGAGAGATGGCTGTAAGTGGAGTAAGTTCCATTCGGTTTTTGGTTTATCATGTATCGTTTTTGGTTTTCCAGGTTGAAAATCCGGTGCTTCCGGAATTTTTTTGTAACAATAAACTATAAACCATAAACGATAAACAAATCTGTAATTCTATATTTGCCACAAATTTAGCGCATTTGAACAAGAAGGTAAAAGTTGGTATTGTCAGCTATCTCAATACCCGGCCATTGATCTATGGATTAAAATTTCCCCCGGTAGCTGACCGGATAGAGCTTATTGAAGATAACCCGGCCAGGCTGGCTGCGATGTTGAAAAATAATGAGATTGACCTGGGGCTGATTCCGGTGGTTTCCATCCCGGAATTAAAAGAATATTATATTGTTGGGGACTTTTGCATTGCCACCGAAAATGAAGCAGTAACAGTATGTTTATTCAGCGATGTTCCCCTGGTAGAAATAAAAAAACTATATCTCGATTACCAGAGCCGCACTTCTGCCGAATTGTTGAAATGGATTATAAAAGAACATTGGGGCATTCATCCGGAGATCATCAATGCAAAAGATGAAGAATTCCGTAGCGAGATAAATGGGACCACCGCCGGCCTGGTTATTGGCGACCGGGCATTTGAACAAAGAAGACGTTCTGCTTTTTATTATGACCTGGGAGCAGAATGGAAAAAAATAACGGGCCTGCCATTTGTATTTGCCGCCTGGGTAAGTAATAAACCATTACCGGAAGATTTTATAAAAATATTTAATGAAGCAAACGCCGTCGGGTTGCTCCATCTGGAGGAGATCATCCGTGCTCACCCTTTCAGTCTTTATGATCTGAAAAAATATTATACCTGCAACATCAGCTACCCGCTGGATGAAGAAAAAAGAAAAGGAATGAATAAATTTCTGGATGTCATTCAACATTAATCTGAATCACGTAATTTTTTATTTAGTTCTTTCTTGCAAGTAAATTTTGAAAACTTTTTAAAACTTGTCTGCCCACATTGTTTAATTCAGGAGCCACGTTGGTAAATAAAACAGCCGGAATAAAAAACAGGCAAAAGATGAATGGCTTAATAAAAATAGAAATATACCAAAGGGTATCCATAGGAATAATCCATGCAATGAAAAAGCTTGTCGTTGCCAGTACCAGGGTCAGCAGGTTTTTAAAAGTATATGGCTGAAGTTTGAATTTTCTCCATAAAAAAATATAGCGGATGGCATTATAAATGCTGAGAGAGATCAGGTTGGCATAAGCAAGGCCAATGATACCGAATTTTTTTATCAGGATAAAATTGAGAGGCAGCGCAATAAACGTATAAAGAATGTTTGAAAAAAAATCAAATCTCCAGAAACTGGAGGTCACAATGATTTGTGCATTAAAGCCGGCACCCAGGTCAATAACCCTTGCCAATCCCATAAATAAAACAATTTGTATGATGATTGAATAGTCTGCATTTGTTTTTCTGCCAAAAAAATTAAGCATTTCCACCAGCTCCGGTACGGTAAGTAAAATAAGGCTGAAAATACCAGTTCCTATCACTAATAAATTAGAAACACTTTTTTTATAAATGTTCCTGATATTATCCATGTCCCTGTTTTTCCATGACTCTGCTAAAACAGGAATGCTGATGGCGTTCATACTTCTTTGCGGAATTTCCATAATGGCTACCAGGTAAGTGCCGATGGCAAACACCCCGGCCTGCGCCAGTCCTTCAAAACCTATGGCAAAAATAGTATCACTGGTTCTTGACAATACGTTTAAAAACTGTGCACTGAAAACAAACAAACTGAAGCTGATCATTTTTTTGCTTAGCCTTCTTGTCACTTTACTTGGAGAAATGAATTTCAATTTCCATTCTCCGGATTTGATCAGAACGGCAAGCAGGATCAGCACCGGAATAAAATAAATAAGACTATAGAGTTCTAAGAAAATTTTAAGGTCAAGAATATTGACAGCAAATAAAACGATCAGTATAGTAATGATCAGTCTTAAAAGTGTTTCTTTTAAAAAATTGGGAAGGATAGTTTTTTTCAGACTCCATGAAAATGCTTCCAGCCACATGAATACCAAAAACAAAAAGGTAAACGGATAGACAACATAAAAGTAGGCTGCAAATTCCGGCGACTTACCCAGTTTACGAATGATCCAGTCCTGGAAAAGATAACCACCCCCCAATACAAGCAGAAAACCAATCAGGCAAACAATGGCGGAAATAAAGGGCAGATCATTTTTTTCTTTATCAAGATAATCTTTGTAAAAAGGATAAAACTTATAAATAACCGGTAAAGAACCCAGGGTGGCCAGCATGGATAAAGTAAGTGAGATATCCATCAGGGCTCTTGTCATTCCTAATTCTGCCTGTGAAAAAAAGATCGGGAACAGCACCAGCAGGTTGACGGCTCCAATTAAAAAACCTGCCAGGATTACAAACGTAGATTTTATGCTTTGCCGCTGTATGATGCCCATGTTGTGGTTTATGCGGGGGAAAGATATTTAAATTAACGGTTGATTAAAACAATCTTCCGGTTCAAAGTTCTGTATTTAAGTTTTACACCGGAAATTAATACCAAAGTCTGGCTTCCAGCTTTTTTAAATATTGCAAAGTAGCATCACTGACCGGTCTTCTTTTTTCTGAAGACGGAATGCTGAAGATTTTTTTCCAGCCCCTGAAGAAACCGGGCATATGGATCCCTGTTTCTTTCAGGTATTGCAGGGACCACATGATGGCCGTAGAATAAAAATATTTTTTGGGTAAATAGCGATAGGCCACGATACTCTTGTTCACCCACATCATTTGTAATTTCTCTTTCTTAGGTTTTCGCCCCAGGGGTGATTCCTTATGCAACATCACGATCTTATCATTGTACACAATTGAATAGCCGGCATCCAGTATGCGGAAAGCAAGATCATATTCCTCCATACCATAAAAAAAATCCTGTGGGTAGTGACCTAATTTTTCCAATACTTCTTTTTTAACAGCATGGGCGCCGCCTGCATAATAATAAGTTTCAAAAAAAGATTTGTCCCTGTATTTTGCAAATTGTTTATGCGGTAAGGCATTAATCTGCATTTCCAGGTTATCATAATAAAGCACTTTGAAGGAGACAATGGCTTTGGGCCTTTCCGTGTTGTCTGTTTCAAATTCATTAACCAGGTTTACCAGGCAATCCTTATTCTGCAATATTGCATCATCATCAAGGAGTATTATGATAGGTGCTTTTATTTTTCCAAAAGCAAAATTCCTTCCCCCGGCCACACCCAGGTTTTCGCCAGCTTCAAAATATTTAAAAGGAAGGAAAGGAACGGAGGCTATAAATTTTTTTACAGCAGTATAATCATCAGCAGAGGCATTGTTTAAAAGAATCACTTCTTCCAGCAGTTCTTCAGCACGGTCAAGCTGACTGATATTTTGAAGGAGCTCCAGTGCATCAGCCGGGCGGTTATAGGTGCAAATGGCAAAAGCTATTTTTTTTTGTAAAGGCATGAAAGATTATAAAACTTGTTTGATCAAATTCTTTTTTATAAAAATAGCATCAGCATAAATTGGAATACCGGTTTTTCCGGAAGCTACCTGGTCGGCAAATCCCATAAACTTAAAACCGGAGGCAGCTAAATGGGCATAAAGATCATCAAACAACCATTGTCCCTCATAAAAAGGTTCAAAAGCAGTTTCAATAATCAGCGCTGCCGCTTTGGAAAAAGTTTTTTCTCCGCCTTTGATCACTTTTTCTTCATAACCCTGTACATCTACTTTGATGAGTAAATTGTCAATTAGCACTATGTTTTCAAAAACAGTATCCAGTCTTTTTAATTCAATGATTTCTTTTTTTATGTATTGCGATTCGGGGTAAGCTGATTGATGCAGTTCTTCCATTTTTAAAATAGACGAACTTACCAGGTTGCCACTGATATTTATTTCTGTGGTTCCGCCCAGATCGCTTAATCCGATATTAAAGGCTGTGACATTTGAAGAGCGGGTATTGGCTACCATTTTTTTAAAACAGGCAGCAATGGGTTCAAAAGCAAATATTTTTCTGCCAGGTAAAATGGATTCTATTTCATTTATGAACTGACCTTCATTGGAACCGATATCAATAATGGTTTGAATGTTTAATCTTTCTGCCCAATTACCACCTCTGATTTTTGGAATACTAGTTTGAGTGGCGGCCACATGATAACCAAAGTAATTTAGTATTTTATTTAAGGGTCTTCCTATTTTTTTGAGCATACAGCGTAATATTGCCTATTAAAACGTAAAAATAGGTTTTTGAAAATTGTATGACAAAGCTATTTAAACCGCTTATCTCTTTTTGGCGTATCTGGAAAAAAATAAAGGATATTAGGTTTGCATACCGGTTATTACCGGAAGTGTACACACCGGTTGTCTATTCTCCAGGAATGAAGCAGGTGGGGGAAGCCGGTATGCCCGTCAATTTAAAAAAATATACTGCAGCACAACTTAAACTTTTTGGAAACCATGGCGAAATGTTATTGAAGTTTTTAAAATCAGATAAAATCGGTTTTGAAAAAGCAAATGGGGAAAAAGAGATATTGTTTATTCAGTTCAATAATAAAAAAATCCGGGTTCATGTTTATAATTATGACAACCTGCAGGCAATAGAAGAAATATTTATTAACCAGGTTTACGATTTTCATTCAAACGAAAGCTATGTGGTTTGTGATGTGGGAATGAATATAGGTCTTGCCAGTTTATATTTTGCAAGTTTTGAAAATGTTGAAAAAGTGTATAGCTACGAACCGTTTTTGAAAACTTATGACCGGGCAAAAGAGAACCTTGCCTTAAACAATCAATTATCACAGAAAATTGAAATTTTCCCATACGGGTTAGGAAATAAAAATGAGCAGGTAGATGTACCAGAGCCAGCTAACGGATTTCTTGGCGGAAGCACAACTGCTGATTTCATTAATGAACTGCCTGATGAATTGAAAAGTGAAAAAACTTCAGTGGAAATAAAAGATATCTGTGAGACAATTTTACTAATAAAGCATAATCATACCGGCAGAAAACTTATTCTGAAACTGGACTGTGAAGGTGCGGAATATGAAATCATGAAAAAATTAGACCTGGAAAACAAGATTGGTGAAGTAGCAGTTTTTATGGTGGAGTTTCATTTCAAAGGGAAAAAAGATATACTGGACATACTGATCAAACAGCATTATTTTATCATGTCGCCTGTAAGTGACGAACTAAACCAATTTGGGATGCTTTATGCAATCAAGATAAACTAATGAGTGAAATGATTCCCAAAATATCAGTAATTACCCCTTCATTTAACCAGGAACAATTTATTGAACAAACCATTCTTTCTGTGATTTCACAGGGATATC
>DATDPZ010000075.1:0-2073 GCA_035292525.1 Chitinophagaceae bacterium | reverse complement strand
GGAATATATGTTTCGCTTTCATAATACATTTTGGAAAAGTCAGCTCCGATTCTTTTGTAAGTCACGTCAAACCCTTCATAAACCCAGTTGTTCATTTTCTTCCAGAGTGAAATTATTTCCGGGTTACCATTTTCCCAATCCAGGAGCATTTGCTGTGTGCCTTTCATAATGGGGGCTTCTTTTTCTGCATCTTCTTTTTTCATTCCAACGGCAACCAGTTCTTCTACCTGTTTTTTATATTCATTATTGTATTTTACATAATAATCGCCAACAAAATGATCACCTTTTTTTCCCGTGCTTTCAGGTGTTTCTCCATTTGAAAATTGTTGCCAGGCAATCATGCTTTTGCAAATATGAATACCCCTGTCATTTACGATACAGGTCTTTAGTACTTCGTGTCCGTTTGCTTTTAAAATTTCAGCGCTACTCCAGCCAAGAAAAATATTTCTTAAATGACCCAGATGCAGCGGCTTATTGGTGTTGGGAGAGGAATACTCCAGCATGACTTTTTTTCCGGAGGATTCTTTTTTCCCGAATGCTGTATTAGCATAATTTTTTTTCAGAAAATCAATCCAGCTACTGTCAGTTAATGTCAGGTTAAGAAATCCTTTTACAATATTATAGGAAGAAAATAAATGAGGATGATGATTTACCAGGTAATCACCAATCTCTTTTCCCAATTGCTCCGGTGATTTTTTCAGTCGTTTAATAAACGTAAAGAGTACCAGGGTATAATCTCCTTCAAACTCCGGATGGGTATCGTTTATCTGAATGTCCTGGTCTGTAATAGGAAAGCTATACAGTTTTTCTATTGCCTTTTTTGCTGCCTGTCTTAGTTGATCCTCTACGTTCATATTTATTTGTTTAACCCTCCCGTACCAGGACTTTGGAGGGCCCACAAAAATAGTAGTTTCTTTACTGGCAATCTTCTGCACCCTTATCTTTGAGGCTTATGAAGGAGAAGTTACATTTTATAAAAGACAGGATCATTTCCCTGATTGATTTTTTTTATCCGCCGTTTAATAAAATGATGGACAAACAAACCTTTCGTTATGCGGCAGCCGGTGGCAGCAATACCCTGTTTGATATTCTGCTTTATTCCATCACTCATAATTTTATTCTTCATAAAGAAATTATTCATTTGGGTTCAATGGCCATCAGTCCTTATATAGCCGCTTTCTTATTTACGTTTCCAATTACTTTTGTTACCGGTTTTTTATTGGCCCGCTATGTGGTATTTCCGGAAGCTGCCGGAACAAAAAAAAGAATTCAACTTTCAAAATATCTCTTCATTGTATTGATCTGCATTATCCTGAATTATGTGTTCCTTAAATTTTTTGTGGAAATTATTGGTTGGTGGCCCTTGCCGGCAAAACTGGCTACCACTGTAGTGGTAGTTGCCTTCAGTTATTTTTCCCAAAAAAAATTTGCCTTCCGGAAACAAAATGACTAAAAACCGGGATCGGGTAAATTCATTTTTATTTCCATGCTACCGATGGCATTACTCCGGATGACCAAATGTTGTAAGAGAGGGAAAAATCCTGCAATTTTTAATTCATGGATAACTCCTGTATTTTTTACTCCACTTATCCACTCATGGTTCAGCCGGGAGTTTATTAAAGTCATTGCCGTATCCATATATGCAGAAAGATCAAAACGGCTGTGTCGGGAAATTTCGTTAATGATGCGCCTGTTAAACATCCATTCGGCATTTTTCAATAAAATATTTTTTGTCCGGATGTCAAAATCCAGGTGCTGTATTTCAATTACTCTTTCTTTTTCGTTATAGGCCGGCATTCCTGTAAAATAAGCAATGCCGGAATGGGAACCGGAAAATTCAATTTTAATGATCAGGTTTTCTTTATCTGAACCATAAATCCGGCAATCATTAATGATTACCGTTTTTTTAAATGCTCCCTTTTCAAATTCAAGTTGCTGTCCTTTTAATTGTGCATTGATAATTTTACTCAGGGAATCATAATCCAGCACCGCATCTAAAAAAATATTGAAACCGGGTTTGGGGGCTGCACTTTCCAGTTCCGGCACTAATAATCTCTGATCAATGGGTTTCTC
>DATDPZ010000074.1:0-2989 GCA_035292525.1 Chitinophagaceae bacterium | reverse complement strand
AATTGCCGGCAGATTTGAAACCGAAGCCAGTGGGGGAATAAATCTTGATAATACTGAAGAGTATGCAAAAACGGGAGTGGATTATATAAGCGTTGGTGCGTTAATTCACCAGGCGAGGAGTTTGGATCTTAGTTTGAAAGCTGTCATTTTATGATTGTTAAATTATTTAATTGCTAAATTGCAGGCTGCCATTCTTCTTACAATTAAACTATTTAACCATTTGAAAATTTTATGTCTAAAAAAAATAAACCTGACCCCCGCGGATTTGTTTATAGTACTGATCCACATTTTGAATTTGAAGAAGATCAGGATTCGAAAGAAACTGTACAGCCGGCAAACCAGAAATTAAAAATAAGACTGGATACCAAACACCGTGCAGGCAAGGCGGTCACATTAATAGAAGGGTTTATTGGGAAAAATGAAGACCTGGAAGCATTGGGAAAAAAAATAAAAACATTTTGCGGCACCGGCGGCTCAGCAAAAGGGAATGAAATAATTATCCAGGGCGATCAAAGAGAGAAAGTGATGCAGTGGCTGGGGAAGAACGGGTATAAGAATGTAAGGGGAGTATAAAAATAACTATTGTTTCAGATTGCTTCGTCCTGCACAAAAAAGTAAATAGATACGAACTGCCGTAAAATAAAGCAGCTAATAAACATAATTCATCAGGCCAAAACAATCTTAGCGTTGTTAATAAGTAGTAGTTTGTTCTTAATTCCTGTTATTGATAGAAAAACTCAAAGCCCCACCCGGACATTTTTTTACCTGCTCAATTATTTTTTCAGTAATAGCTCCCTTGGCATTTATCCAGGGTCTTTCGCCTGACTTAAAAACTTCAGGCAACCCCCGTACACAATTGCCGGAATGGATACAGAGATCGGGTTTCCATATAATGGTAACCTCTCCGTTTGAATAGTTGAAAGTTTTTTGTGCCATATTTTTTATAAGTTAATATTTTTTTTCTTCAATGGAATCAAGAATATTGCAATAACTAATGTATCGTTCTTCAGCAACCTTTCCTGATTCAACAGCTTTTATTATAGCACAGCCAGGTTCGTTAATATGCATACAGTTGTTGAACTGGCAATCATTCAGCAGGTTTCTCATTTCAGGAAAATAATGTGACAGTTCCTGTTTGGAAATATTTACCAGCCCAAACTCTCTCATACCGGGAGTGTCTATGATCCTGCCCGGGAAGGGAAGCTCATACATTTCAGCAAAAGTGGTGCTGTGCATTCCCTTACCACTCCATCCGCTTACAACCTGGGTTTTCAAATCCATTTCAGGGCAAACAATATTTATAAAGGAAGATTTACCCACACCACTATGCCCGCTTAACAGGGAGATTTTATTTTTCAGTATTTCTTTTACTTCTTCAGTTCCTGAAGCGCTGTTTACACTCATCAGCATCACTTTGTAGCCAATGGCCTCATACATTTTTTTCCATGAATTGTATTTTTCTGTTTCCCTGCTTTTATACAAGTCAGCCTTATTTAATACAATCACTGCCGGCACATGATACATTTCACAGGCTACCAGGAAACGATCAATGAATCCCTGAGAGGTTTTTGGTTCTTTCAGGGTAGCTACCAAAACAGACTGGTCAACATTGGCCGCAATAATATGTTGTTGATGTGTATGCCGGGGTGACTGCCTGTTTATATAATTTCTCCTGGGAAAAATTTCAGAGATGATCACAGAATTTTCTGTTTCGCTTTCTCTTTCTTCTTCAATCCTTACTTCATCGCCAACAGCTATCGGGTTAGTGGAGGTAATAGTATCCATCTTAAAAATTCCTTTCAGGCGGGCATTCAGGAATTTTCCCGTTTCATCTTTTACCGTGTACCAGCTACCTGTTGATTTATAAACCAATGCCTTCATTAAAAAATTTATATTGATGGGCAGGAAAGGTAGTAACAAAATAAATGCGGTCATTTAATTGCCTTTTGGCAATAAAATTTAAAATTATTCGTAAGCATCACATCAAAAAGTTTTGAGTATTTTGCATAGTTAAATTGATACTATGAAAAAAATTTCCTGCTTTATCATTTGCTCCCTTGCAATGGCAGTACTGTTTTATTCCTGTAAAAAAGAAAAAAGCACAGGATCTGATAAGCCCCAGTTGATAACCGCTTCGACATGGGTATTCAGTACAGCACAGATAGATCAGAATAATGATGGAGTTGGAGATGTGGCTGTACCGCCATCAGTATTGACGCCATGCTATACAGATAATACTTTAACTTTTTCAGCAAACGGTTCTGGAGTGTTGGATGAAGGTGCGGCAAAATGTAATTCAACTGATCCACAGACGGTGTCATTTACCTGGAGCTTTACCAATGCAGAACAGAGTATTAATTTTTCTACCGCAATATTTCCGGGAGCTACCGGGGATTTTAAAATCGTTAAACTGGATGCCAGTACACTGATTTTATCAAAACTGGTCACCTTAACCGGGTTTCCTTCCCAGGTCACTGTGATCATCACGTTTATCCACTAAGCATCATTTAATTTTTTAATAATGAAGGCTGGTCAGGATAAATATTTACCCACTATCGGCATCCTTCTTCCTACTCCAAAGGCTTTACAACTGATCCGGAGGATAGGGCAAAACTGTTTTCTCTTATATTCATTCATGTTTACCAGTTTCAAAATACTTGCCACAAGTGCAGGATCATATCCCTGCTGAACAATTTCTTTAGGCCCTTTGCGCAGTTCTATATATTCATATAATATTTTATCAAGAATGGAATAATCAGGAAGACTGTCGCTGTCTTTTTGATTGGTTCGCAATTCAGCAGAGGGTGCTTTGGTAAGTATGTTTAACGGAATTATTTCTTTTTTGTTATTTATATATTTTGCCAAAGCATATACCTGTGATTTATAAGCATCACCCAATACACTAAGGCCTCCTGCCATATCTCCGTAAAGTGTTCCATACCCGGTTGCCAGTTCGCTTTTGTTGGAAGTGTTAAGAAGAATATATCCG
>DATDPZ010000073.1:0-2078 GCA_035292525.1 Chitinophagaceae bacterium | reverse complement strand
TCAAAACCAAAATTGTTGGTGATGGTCAGGTTTTTCAGGGTAATATCATTTGCTCCCACATTCATGGTGGCTACGCCCCAGTCGTCGGTATGGCCACATCGCCATTCATCTCTTGCAATGGATGCGATGACAATGGTTTGTTCCCGGTCTTCCCCTTCAAAAATGATGTTTGGTTTTTCGATATATAATTTTTCAGCGTATGTTCCTTTCTTAATAAAGATTGTTCTTGCTGATGAGGATAAAGCGGGTAAACTGTTGATAGCGCCTTGAATGGTTTTGTAATCGCCACTGCCGTCCGCAGCGACAATAATTTTTCCAGAGAGTACGGATTGACCGGGCGGTGCAATTGAGTTTGTTTGTAATGGCATTAACCCAATCAGGGAATAGAGTACTATGTTGGTTTTTCTTACATTCATTTTTTTGCAGCTTGTTTAATCAGCCATTTTACCCACTCTTCCGCCGCTTGGTAATTATCAAAGGAAGAAGGCAGTTTTCTACCATCGAGGTATTCATTATATATCCAGGGGTCGCCTAATGCAAAGACGGTTCCTTTGCCATATTTGGCAATCGCCATAATATTATCTTCTCCTTTTTTCAATACAACTTCAGCCGGATGCTTTACAGATAAAGTACTAAGTTCTTTTATGTATAATTTTTTTGATGAGCTGAAGATGGGATGATTGCCGGGAGTTATTACTGCTCCCTGCTCAAACTGATCATTCAACACTTTATTCTTATTGTCTTCGTTGAATTGAATTCCGAATTTTGCTGCCAGCTGATTGAAATTTTTAAACTCCGCATTACCAGCATCATTAGATAATAAAACTAATAATCCGCCATCCCGCACCCAGTTGCTGATTGTAGCTACATCTTTAGCAGAAATAAAATTGGGTTTGGCTGTTTCTTTTTCAGTATCAGGATCTACTATAATGTAAATGGATGCTTCCTGCAAATTGACTGCCGTGGGTTGCTGAGCCAGTGATTTTGTTCTTACGCCGTATTTCGAAAAGATATCTCCCAGCATAGCATAGCCGCTGTTTGTTTTATCTTCCCATGTATAATGCCAGCGAACAGAAGTGCCGGTTGCATCTTTTTTCCATTCGTTATTAAAATAATAATCCAGTAATACTGTTTTTCCCCTGCCAAGGTTTTGTGTTTCGTTCAACTCCATTTCTGCAGCACATTTTATAAAGGCGCCCATGCCTTTGGGATCGTTTACAATTACCGGCTCACTCATATAATAAGCAAAACTCCCGTCGCGATAAGGTTTGCCACCAAGACCGGAAACGGCTACTGTTCCTTTCAGGTTTACCTGTCCGTTTGCATCGGTTTCAATAAATTCTTTTATAACTCCTTTGTAAGCCTGTTGTGCATGATTCAGAAAAACAAGGGGTAAGTAACCTTTTCTTGCTCCTTTGGCAAATGTATATGCCAGCATACAGGAAGCAGATGCTTCGATGTAATTTTTGGGTTCATTTGGCATATTAGGAACGTCATACCACAATCCTGTTTTATTATCCTGTACTTTTTTTACTGCTGTTGCAAAGCGGCTGAGGATAGCGATCAACTCACTTCTTTTTGGATGACTGACAGGAAAATGATCCAGCACATCCACCAATGCCATTCCATACCAGCCTAAACTACGGCCCCAGAAATTGGGTGATTGCCCTGTTGTTTTATTGGCCCATTGCTGTTCCTTACTTTCATCCCAACCATGATAGAGCAAACCTGTTTTTTTATCAAGTGCATTTCTTTCCATCAGGATAAACTGTTTGGCTATATCGTTGAATGCACTGTCTTCATGAAATAGTTTTGCATACTCAGCATAAAAAGGCTGGCCCATGTATAATCCATCGAGCCACATTTGTGACGGATAAATTTTTTTGTGCCAGAACCCTCCTTCTGCAGTTCGCGGATGAGTTCTTAACTGATTACGTAGTAAGTCGGCAGCTTTTTTATATTTTTCTTTGCCGGTTACCTGGTAAAGAAATAATAAATTTTTACCGTTGTTGATATGATCAATATTATATTCATCGGGCCGGTATCCTTTGATTGTTCCGTCTTCCTGCACATAATGA
>DATDPZ010000072.1:0-15014 GCA_035292525.1 Chitinophagaceae bacterium | reverse complement strand
CAGCATCCACCATGTGTTCTAATATTTTTGGACCGGCAATACTTCCGTCTTTTGTAATATGGCCAATCAGGAATACCGGGGTATTTGTTTCTTTGGCAAAACGCTGAAACTCGGCGGCGCTTTCACGTATCTGAGAAATGCTCCCTGGCGAAGAGTCAATATAAGGGGTATGTAAAGTTTGAATAGAATCAACGATAACCAGGTCGGGTTTCAGTTTTTTTATTTCCTGGAAAATTATTTGAGTGGAAGTTTCGGTGAGCAGGTAAAAATTTTCATTCAGAAGACCGACTCTTTCTGCTCTCATTTTAATCTGTTGCTCACTTTCTTCGCCACTTATATAAAGAACGGTTTTATCTTTTAACAAGAGACCGTTTTGTAAAAACAAAGTTGACTTACCTATACCCGGTTCGCCGGCAACCAGAATTAAACTTCCCGGAACAATGCCTCCGCCAAGCACACGGTTTAGTTCAAGGTCAGCAGATAAAAGTCTTTTTTCATCTTTATTTTTTATTTCATTGAGACGGATAGTTTTGTTTTTCCGGTCTGGTTGATCTTCGTAATTTTTTTTCCAATCATTATTTTTTCCATTTTCTTTTTGTAATATTTCTTCTACAAAACCATTCCACTGTCCGCAAGACGGACATTGACCCGCCCATTTCACACTTTTATAACCACAATGCTGGCAGAAAAAAGCTTTTTTAACTTTACTCATAAAATAAAGTTAGGTTTTCAAAAGCATCTGTGAACTTTAAGTATAAAAAGTATTTACTGAAAAAGATGAAAAAAAAAATGACGAAGGCGGGTAAAAAAAATCAACAATTTTTTTTAAAAAAAATAATTTGATTGAAATACTATAAAAAGTAAAAAGGGCCAATCTCTCGATTGACCCTCTTACTTACTAACCCATTAAATTCTGGTACTAAGTTACAATTATGAAGCATATTTCAAAATATTTTTTTTCTGCTGTGAATAACTTTGGGGTTAAAATACTTTGTTTAATAAATTAAAAACAAACAGCCCAAAATAACTCTTATTTAATTGATAAACAGATCTATATGCCAAATTATCTTCCTTTATTAATTTATTATAACAGTACACACAATTGCCTGCCTCAGCTTTTATAAAAATGTCAATTCGACGGGTTTATAATTAAGTTTATGATTAATTTATTTGACTTTTTTTCAGCAGAAAATAATTGGACTTAGCTTTGCTGCAAAAGCATAAAAAAATTGAATATTATGACACTTGAAATTATGATCGTCTCCATTTTATTTGTTGGAATCAGCCTGCTGGTTTCCATGATTCTTAAGAGCAAGTTTAAAAAATACAGTAAAATCTCATTATTAAACGGGATGACCGGGAAACAAATAGCCGAGAAAATGCTTCAGGAGAACGGGATATTTGACGTAAAAGTCATTTCCTCCCAGGGATTTCTTTCAGATCACTATAACCCGGTTAATAAAACAGTAAATCTAAGTCCCGAAGTGTACGGGGGAGCAAGTATTTCTGCTGCAGCAGTAGCTGCTCATGAATGCGGCCATGCCGTACAGCATGCAAATTCTTATAGCTGGCTCATGATGAGAAGCCGCCTGGTACCGATTGTGCAGTTAAGTTCCAACATAGTTAATATTGTATTATTAATAGGTGTGATTATGGCTGCTTCCGGCAATACCACATTATTATTAATAGGTATAGCCCTGATGGCGGTAACTGTTTTGTTTACTTTAATCACCTTACCTGTTGAGTTTGATGCCAGTAGGAGAGCTTTGGTCTGGTTAAATAATACAAATGTGACAAATGCCCAGGAATATCCAAAGGCTAAAGATGCTTTAAAATGGGCTGCCATGACTTATTTGGTAGCTGCTCTTGCAGCTGTGGTAACCCTTATACAATATATAATGATATACATGGGAAGCCGGGACAGGGGTTAATAGTTTTAAAAACCTGATCGAAAACATTTTATTATTTTTAATGCTTAAGCAGCACTTCGTAAGGTACTAATGCCTTTTTAATTCAGATTCTTTTTTATAAAACCCTATATTTGTCCTAATTCTTTCACAAAACTAATAAAAATGAGAAAACTATTTATGTTACTTACCGTAGCTATCTTTGCTACAGTTTCAGCCTTTGCCCAGGGCCAAATAAAGGGAAAGGTTACGGATGATAATGATAGACCAGTACCTGGAATTTCTGTAGTTATCGTTGGTACAACTGTGGGTACAACCACAGATAATGTTGGTGTGTTTACCCTAAACTCTCCCAGAAGCAGCGTAGTTCTTGAATTATCCGGAGTTGGTTTTGCTTCTCAAAAAATTAATGCAAAAGTAGGAACAGATGTATCTGTTAGTTTGGTATCAGAAGCAAAAGCAATTGAAGAGGTAATTGTTACCGGTGTGGCTGGCGCAACAACAAGAAAAAAGCTAACTGTTTCGGTAACTAAGGTCAATGCAGACAGATTAAATGTAGTACCAGCAACTTCTGCTGCCGGTGCACTTGTAGGTAAAGTAGCTGGAGTAAGATTAAGCCAGCCAAGTGGTCAGCCAGGAGGCGGAATTGATATTCTATTAAGGGGGGATAACAATTTAAATGTAGGCTCAGGTCCATTGATCCTGGTTGATGGGGTTATCCTGGATGGTTCATTAGCAGATATTAATATAGACGATGTTGAATCAATTGAAGTAGTAAAAGGTGCAGCTGCATCAGCGTTGTATGGCTCAAGAGCCGGAAATGGAGTAGTTGCTATTACTTCTAAAAGAGGTAACAGGCAAGCAAAAGGCACTACAAAAGTCACTTTAAGAAATGAAGTTGGTTTTCAGTCACTGGAAAGATATATTGATCTGGCAGAGGCCCATCCTTATATATTGGCTTCTGATTGGCAAACCTATGCCGGACAGTACACCAAGTTCCAGGGAGTAACCTACCCTGCTAATTATACCGGAGGTTTTCATCCGGGACTTTCTGGTAGCCGTTCCATAGATCCTGACCACTTTCTGGATAATCCTTTTGGCGTAAATATTAACCAGCAAAAAGAATTTTTTAATACAGGTCTTAATTATACAAACCACATTGGCATCTCATCACGTTCAGAAAAGTCAAATATGTACGTGGCCTTTGAAAACAATTCTCAGGGTGGTATCATACAGTTTACAGAAGGATACAACAGGCAGAATTTCCGTATAAATGTGGATCATCAATTAGCACCGTGGTTAAAACTTTCGGCAACCAATCTCTTCATTAATACACAGTCACAATATCCTGGAGATGGGGGTGGTATATTTTTTAATATCGTCTTGGCTGAGCCGGATAATAATCTGAAAGCATTAAATCCGGATGGGCAACCTTTTTTAATAAGACACAATCCTTTCAGCAATGAAAGAAATCCATTGTATTCAGTATATAAAAATAAAAGGAATGATCGTACCCGTCGCTGGATCGGGAATTATTCATTTAATGTAAAACTGGCAAAGTGGGTAAATGTTGATGTTTCTCATTCCATGGAAATAGAAAATTACCGTTACACCAGTATTGATCCATATGATACCTGGATTATAGGCGCTGGCGGACCAACTGGCTGGGGAATGACTTATAGCAAAGGAAGCTTATTTAAATATTCAAGCGAATCAGTTAGCCAGAATACGCAGGCTACAATTAATACAACTCATAAACTTGGTGACCTGGATATCAGAACCAAATGGTCATACCTGTTCGAGGACAAGCATTATGAAGATTTCTCAATATCCAATTCACAATTTGCTATCCGTGATCTTCCAACATTTGAAAACTTTACTGATTTGAGCAGAGCAAACGCTGGTTCAACTACGCAAGATATCAGGGCCAGAAATTATTTTGGAATTCTTGGCTTAGATTATAAAAGCAAATATTTAGTAGATGGAATGTTCAGATATGATGGTTCTTCTTTGTTTGGAGAAGAAGAAAGATGGGCTCCATACTATCGCCTGTCAGGAGCTTACAGAATTACTGAGGATGTTAATATAAATGGTATAGAAGAATTAAAGATCAGGGCAGCTTACGGTACAGCAGGTATTCGTCCCGGATTTTCATGGCAGTACGAAGCTTTCTCTATCAACAACGGTGTTACATCTCCAAGTCAAAAAGGTAACAAGAAATTAAAGCCTTCAAATACTGCTGAGTTAGAGTTTGGACTTAATGCTGAGTTTTTGAAAAAATTCTATTTTGAAGCTACTTATGCAAAATCAAAAACAACAGACCAGTTCCTGAATGTTCCACTTATTCCGTTTTTGAATGACGGATTTCCTTCACAGTATCAAAATGCCGGAACTATTGAATCGCATACGTATGAACTTACCCTTGGGGCTAATTGGCTAAAGAATAAGGATCTCTCCTGGAATACGAATATTGTGTTTTCAAGAAATTCACAAAAAATCACAGAGCTTCCGATTCCTCCATACCAGGCAGGTGCTGATGGTTTGTTTTATATAAAGCAAGGCGAAATTTATGGAGCTATTTATGGTTATGATTGGGTAAGATCCCTTGATCAGATGAGCAAACAATTACCAGCCGGAAAAACCATTGCAGACTATGAAATCAATTCGGATGGTTATGTAATAGAAAAAGGCAAACAAGGGTTATTAACTGAAAGACCTATCAAATTACTGGATGAAAATGGAAACCTGGCTTTTGGTCAAATAGGAAATGGCAACCCTGATTTTAATATGGGTATTTCAAATACTTTGTCATACAAAGGGCTTTCGTTATATTTATTAATTGACATAAAGAAAGGCGGTGATGTTTACAACCGTAAATCACAATGGTTAACCAGGGATTCAAGAAACGGCATTATGGATATGACGGGTGTTGCACCTGAAAAAAGAAAAGTATATGATTATTACCAGGCTTTTTATGATGTGAATACCAACAACTCTTATTGGGTAGAAGATGCGGGTTATATGAAACTGAGAGAAGTTGCATTGGGGTATACATTCCAACCTAGCCATTTAAGGTTTTTAAATAATACCTTTAAAGGGATCACGGCCAGGGTAATTGGCAGAAACCTGCTGACAATTACTGATTATTCAGGTTACGATCCAGAAGTGGGTACAATCAGAAATCCGTTTGATGGCACTGGCACCTATCCCAACTTCCGAAACTTTGCTTTTTCACTGACTCTTGATTTCTAAATAATTTAAATAAAACAATATGAAAAAATTTAAAATAATATGCCTGCTCAGTAGCCTGTTTTTGATTACAATTACCGGCTGTAAAAAACTGCAAGTAGAAAATCTGGACAACCCGGATTTTGACAAAGTATTTGCCAGCGGCGATGACCTTGAAAATATTACCGGCTCATTATTTAATACCTGGTATACCGGTAATCATTCTTATTATAGTGTCAATATGTTTTTAGCCACTTCTTCAGATAATGTTACCTGCTCATGGGGTAACCAGGGTATGCAACATATGAGTTGGGAACCAAGAATTGAGTGGAACAATGCACCTAACTATTCTTACCAGGGCACTACCAAATACTTTTTTGACAAAATGTATGCAGTTATTAATACATCTTCAAACGTTCTGAAAGCTGTTAATAGCGGAGTAGAAGTGGGTAGCGGTGGTGCAAGAAATAATCTGGTAAAAGCTTTTTGCAAGTTCAACCAGGGAATTGCTTATGGCGCCCTTGCGTTGGTATTTGACAAAGCTTTTATTGTTGATGAAAACACAACCATTCCGGGTGCAACTGTAGCCGATGGATCGTCTTACAAGGATGTAGCTCTTAAAGCGGTAACTTATCTGAATGAAGCAATAACACTTAGTGCAAATACATTTACCATTCCAAAAGGATGGTTGGGTACTGCAAGCGATTATTCTAATACTGAATTTGCAAAACTTTGCAATTCTTTTGCCGCAAGAATCCTGGCTAACTATCCAAGATCAAAAGCTGATGCTGCAACTGTAAACTGGGCAACAGTAAAAACCTACGCAGATGCCGGTATTACCAGTGATTTTACAATTGTAATGGATGGTTATGTAAAATGGTATGCAGAAGCCGGGGACTATCTTACTTATCCCGGTTGGGGTAAAGTGGATATGTTTGTTGTAAACCTGATGGATAATACGCAACCTCAACATTGGGGAACTGTGTCAATACCTCCCCCGCCAGCATCTACTAATCCACAAGATCAAAGAATTTTTTCTGATTTTGCATATTCTAGTTTAAACTGGTTTCAGGCTCAAAGAGGATATTATCATTTTTCAAATTACAGGTATAGCCGTTATGATAATCAGTATTCATTGGGAGATGGTCCTATTGCAGAATTTATGAAAGCCGAAAATGATATGATTAGAGCTGAAGCTAGAGCATATACAAACGACGTTGCCGGAGCTGCTTTAATAATCAATGCAGGTACCAGGACTACCCGTGGTCAAATGACTCCTGTTTTACCAATACTTGCAAACGTAGAAAAAGCAATACTTCATGAACGCCAGGTAGAGATGTTTATAACCGGAATGGGTATTCAGCATTTTGCTATGAGAAAGTTGAACCTTTTACAAAAGGGCACACCGCTTCATTGGCCTTTACCTGCAAAAACACTGGAAACATTCAGAGAGACTTTGCCTTTCTACACTTTTGGTGGCGGAAATGGTGATGGAATAAACTCTTCCAATGTAGGCTGGAGATAAACCTTTATTTAATTTATAATAAACCGTCACGGGATTAATTTTCGTGGCGGTTTTTTTATTTCAAAGGAGGTTGATTACGTTTAAGAAATTATTCTAAACCAAAGAGTTCTACAATCCCCCCAAAAGTCAAAAAATTTAAATTGTAGTGAAGACTTTACCGGCGGTCTATAATTATTTTAAAAGGCCATGCAGCATTATGCACGGCTTTTTTTGTCTAAGATTGTTGGATATAATATTTTAATCTTTATATTGCGGTATCTTCTTTTCAAAACAAAACTTAAAAACATGAGAAAACGACTGCTAATGCTTGCAGGAACTTTTGTTCTGCTGGCTAATACGGTTCTCGCTCAAACCGTTCAGGTTTCCGGAAAAGTCACCGATGAAAGAGGTGATGCAGCTTCCGGAGTATCAGTTACAGAAAAAAATACCCGGAATGGCACTACTACCAACGCCTCGGGTAATTTCACTTTACAGGTCAGAACTAATGCTACACTGGTTTTTTCCAGTATTGGTTATACCACTAAAGAAGTAGCAGTGGGCAGTTCAACAACAATCAATGTTTCGTTGGTTGTTTCCACAGAAGCAATTTCTGAAGTGGTAGTCACCTCTTACGGTATCAAGCGGGAAAAGAAAGCCCTTGGGTACGCGGTGGCTACTGTAGATGCAAAATCTTTGGAGCAAAGATCAGAGTCTGACGTAGTTCGGCTGTTAAATGGTAAAGCGCCGGGTGTCGACATCCTCAATTCAAGTGGTATGTCTGGTAGTGGTACCAACATTATCATTCGTGGTGTGAGTACTATTACCGGTAGCTCCACTCCTTTGTTTATTGTAGATGGAGTTCCATTCGATGCTTCTACAAACGCACAAACAAGTTTTGTTTACGGTAACACAACCTCCAGCCGTTTTCTGGACCTGGACCCCAATAACATTGAAAGTATCAGTGTATTGAAAGGATTAAGCGCAACCACTCTTTATGGAGAACTGGGCCGCAATGGAGTGGTATTGGTTACCACAAAAAACGGTAGCAGCAGAAAAATAAATAATAAGACAGAAGTATCAGTTACACAATCTGTATTTGTTAATAAGGTTTCAAATCTACCGGATTACCAACAATTATATGGTGGTGGTTTTGATCAGAGTGTGGGTTTGGCTTTCTTCAGCAACTGGGGAGCTGCATTTACTGATCCTCCGATAAAAGTGACTCATCCTTATGACAGGACTGCACTTCATGTTGCATTACCACAGTTTAACCGGACACCTGGTGCAAACAACGATAATATTTATGAATTTAAGCCTTACAACAGTGTTGAAAGGTTTTTCAGATCTGGTATCATTCAGAATACATCCGTGGGAATTCAATCCGGTACGGCCAATTCAAACTTTAATGCCAGTTATTCCTATACTGACGACCAGGGTTTTGTTCCCGGAAATAATTTATATAAAAACAATTTCGGATTAGGCGGTAACGTAAAACTTGCAAATGGCTTAACCGTAGGCGGTACATTTAATTATGCAACCACAGATTTAAAATCTCCTCCTACATCTACCAGCTTTGGAAGTAACCCAACTGTTTCTTCCGTTTACGGAAACCTGATTTATACGCCAATTGCTGTGAATTTAATGGGTGGCCCGGAAGATGGCGATAATTATCTTCCCTGGGAAAACCCGCTGGATAAATCTTCAATTTACTATCGTGGAAACAATGATATTCAAAACCCGATCTGGACAGTAAACAACAGCTTTACAGGACAGAAAATAAATCGTATTTATGGTAATGTCAGGTTGGGTTATGCGATAACATCTAACCTCAATATCAGTTACCGGATTGGATATGATTACTATACTGATTATAATTTCTTTTCCCAGAACAAAGGAGGTACTGTGGGTGCAGACCTGATCTACAGAAGGGGAATTCACCGGACAATAAACGGGCATAATACCATCTGGGATCATTCAGTTTTGATGGATTGGAATAAGAAACTTAATGGAGGCTTCAGAGTGAATGCGGATGCAGGGGTAAACTCGCAAGACAGAGCCTACGCTCAGACAGGAATGAGAAGCACACAGCAACTGGTCTATGGTCTGTTTGATCATTCCAACTTTATCATATCTGAAAACAGGACTGAAGCAGGTGGGGATCCCGACTATAAATCACGCCAGCTTGCCCTCGGCGCTTTTGCACAGGGAACATTGTCTTATAATGATTATGTGTACCTGACATTGGGAGGAAGAAACAGCTGGACATCAAATCTTGAAAAAGATAACCGTTCACTATTTTACCCAAGCTCAAGCCTTTCCTTTATCCCGACTTCTGCTTTTGAAGCCTTTAAAGGAAGCAGAATGGTAAATTATCTGAAGATCAGGGGTGGATATGCCACCAGCGCCAATTTTGGTTCTCCTTACAGAACAAGACCCGTGCTGAATATTTCTACTAATGTATTTGAAGACAGGGTAGGAACCGTTCTTAATTCTAACAGCATTTCAAATCGCTTACCTAATTCCAAATTGAAACCTGAGTTGATTGGTGAAATTGAAGTAGGCGTAGAAGGAAAATTTGTAAACAACCGTATCAGCCTTGATCTTACTTTCTACAGAAGATTATCCGAAGACCAGATTCTGGACAGAGATCTTGATCCTTCTTCAGGATTT
Organism: Chitinophagaceae bacterium; assembly: GCA_035292525.1. Taxonomy (GTDB): domain Bacteria; phylum Bacteroidota; class Bacteroidia; order Chitinophagales; family Chitinophagaceae; genus VBAS01. Next base: position 5,705 of record DATDPZ010000072.1, on the reverse strand, counting down.
ACAGTTCAGTCAATCAATGCCGGTACTGTACAAAATAAAGGAATTGAATTAGGACTGGGTGGTACAGTCATCAGAAATAAAGACTGGAGATGGCAACTGGATGCCAACTTTACATTGAACAGAAGTAAGGTTTCTCATCTGCCGGATGATATTAAACAAATTGTAGTGGATGGTTTCAGCAATGAAGGATTGTTTGCTATAAACGGTCAGCCTCTTGGCGTAATCCAGGGATCATATGTTCAAAAAATTGACCCTAAAACGCTGCAGTTTTCAACTGAACCCTTAGTTGGAGAAAGACTGGTAAGCCCGGGTGGAGACTATGTTGCTTCTTCCGGAATAGGAATTATTGGTAACCCGACCCCAGATTTCAAACTGGCAGGTATCAGCACCCTCGAGTATAAAGGATTTTCATTCCGTATGCAGTGGGATTGGACACAGGGTGGAGATATGATGGCATATACTCCGGGTACGCTTGTTGGCAGGGGCTTAACTAAAGACACAGATTTTGATCGTCTTCTGCCTTTAATACTTCCGGGTGTTCAGGCTGATGGAACTCCAAACACTGTTCAGATCAGCGCCAGCCAGGCATATTTTAATAACTGGAGTGGATTCTTCGGACTGGGTGATTTGATTGTTTATGATGCAACAAATATCCGGCTTCGGGAAGCATCAGTTTCTTATGCACTTCCAGCAGAGGTATTGAAAAAAACGCCATTTGGGGCTTTGTCACTGACCGTGTCAGGACAAAACCTATGGTACAATGCTCCAAATTTTCCTAAATATGTCAACTTTGATCCTGAGACATCAAGCCTGGGTGTAAGTAATGTACGTGGTTTGGAATACCTGACAGGGCCAACTTCAAGACGTATAGGAGCCAGTTTAAGAGTAACTTTCTAATTAAACACTAAAGAAGCAAATATGAAAAAGATATTTTTAATTTTAATCACTACAATGGCTCTTTCCGGTTGTGATAAAACTCTGGATAGATTGCTGGTGAATCCCAACGGGCCAACCCCTGAATCAGCTAATGCTGATCTTTACCTGACCCAGGCACAGCTTAGTTTTGCAGGATTTTTTAATGCTGCATCTGATTTTGGAATGGAACTGACCAGGATGATCGTTATGTACGGACCCAGGTATGATAATGCTTACCAGCCGCAATCTTATGATGGCATTTGGTCAAATGCTTATACCGGTGTATTAAAACATATTAATGCATTATTGCCGGTGGCCAATAACGAGAAAAAATTTATTCACGTTGGAATGGCCAAGATCATGAAAGCATATGTCTTAATGACCATGGTAGATATGTTTGGTGATGTTCCTTTCTCTGAAGGAAATCTTGGAGAAGACAACCTGAATCCTAAAGTTGATCCGGGTGCCACTATTTATGCCGGAGCGATTACTTTATTAGATGAAGCAATTGCAGATTTGGCAAAACCAGCTTCTTCTTCACCCGGAGCACAGGATTTGTTTTTCGCTGGCAGCGCTGCAAGGTGGATTACTACAGCCAAGACACTTAAGTTAAGAGCACTGGTAACTACACGTTTGGCCGATCCTGCTGCTAATACTAAAATTGCAGCCTTAATTACTGCTGGTGATTTAATTGATGCCGCTTCAAAAGATTTTGAATTTAAGTACAGCAAAAAAGGATCAAATCCAAACAGCAGACATCCCCGTTATAACGGTAATCATACATCCACAGGGGCTGGTGATTATATTGGCACTTATTTTATGTGGTCCCTTGCACAGGAAAAGGGGCAGGGAGATGCTAATAATGATCCCCGTACCAGGTATTATTTATATCGTCAACGCACCAATTATGCCAATGTAAACGAGAATACAATTAATTGCTTCGGACAAGCCTATCCCGGTCATTATGCTACCGGATTAACGAACCCTTATACAGGTGCTACTTATAATATGCCTTTCTGTTTGTTGATTAACGGATTCTGGGGTCGTGATCATGGTGATAACAGCGGTATTCCACCGGATGGACAATTGCGGACTACAGTAGGAGTTTATCCTTTTGGAGGAAGATTCGATGCAAATCAAGGCGCCAATGTATCTGTAGATTTTGGTGGACAGGGCGCAGGCATACAGCCTCTCTGGCAATCTGCTTTTACCGACTTTATAATTGCAGAATATCAACTCGTTTTAAATAACAGTGTTGCAAATGCAAGAGTAAGATTGGAAAGTGGTATTCGTAATTCAATAAATAAAGCCATTAACTTTCCTGCCAGTATCGGATATTCAGAGGCTATTTCTGCTACTTTAGTTCCGGATGCAGCCAGAATTAATAACTATGTAAACAAAGTGTTGGCTGCTTATGATGGGGCTACTACAACAGATGCCCGTTTGAATATTCTCATGAAAGAATATTATATGGCATTATGGGGTAATGGAGTAGATGCTTATAATATGTACCGCAGAACAAATAAACCCGAATATATGCAGTACACAATCGAAAATAATCCCGGAGTTTACCTTAACTCGCATTTATATCCTTCTGTTTTTGTAAACAGGAATTTGAATGCTACACAAAAAAGTGGCGTAGGTGTTCAGGTATTCTGGGATAAAAATCCTCCAAATTCACGCAGATAAAAACATTAAAATCAGAAATTATGAAGCGACTATTATCAATATTAACCTCCATCTCTGTTTTACTACTTATTGGGTGTAAAAAAGGAGATGTTGCCGGTGACTTTGCCAGCCAGGGAATTGGCTCCTATGTCACAAAAGTTGCCCTTGGAAATGGAATAATTGACTATGCCAACCTCGGGTCATCAAAAGTGGATGTTACTGTAAGAGAATACGGTACACCCGTTGAAAAAATCAAAATTTATGCAAGCGTAGGTGCAGCTAATACCAATACAGCCACCTGGAAGTTTGTAAAGGAAGTGCCTTATAGCGGTGATACCAAGCTGGAAGTTAGCGCCACTGAATTGGCTGCTGCCCTTGGCATTCCCCCAACAGGATTACAAACCGGCCAGACCTATACATTATACAACCAGGTAATCAGTAAGGACGGGCAGGTGCATGATATTTCCAATATGAACAGTACCATGTATGGTAGCCCCAACTATAATTCATTAATGACCTGGAATGCCGTGGTTGTTTGTCCATTTATTGCTACACAAATTGGTGCAATCGGAAGTACAGTTCCCTTTGTTGTACTACAGGATGATTGGGCTGACTGGTCACCTGGAACTATAATAAATGTAACAGTTACCAGTGCAACTTCTCTTACTATTCCAAGATTGTGGGATACAAATCCATTTTTACCTACTGTAATTAATATTGCTCAAGCTACAGGTGCTGCAACAGTGGCCAGAGCAGGATATGGCGATTATCCACAGTATGGAATTTCCGGTATCACTCATGCTTCTTCCGGAACTAATAACTGGGTGTTTTCATGCCAGGGAACAATTACTTTGACCTTGAATCATGCAGTAGGATCTACTAACTATGGAACTTATATTGTGAGATTAAGGAAACAATAATAATAAACCAATAAGTTTAAATAATATTAAGACCCCTCAATTTGAGGGGTCTTAATATTTACAGCTTTATTTCTTCCTCGTTCTTATCATAAAATTTAAACTCGGTAAGGTGATAATTTGAATCAGGTTTCAAATGAATTTTTTTTCTGAATTTCCTTTTCCATTTTGAAAAAATGCTCCAGATCCACCCTTTTGTGAGATAAGCATAAATAATAGGACTTACCATCACGGTAAGATTATTATGCTGGTGGGTAAGCAAGTAGTTAAGATTCTTTTCTATTTCATCTTCCAGGATAATCGTAGCGGATATTTTTCCGGTACCTGCACAACTGGGGCAGATTTCCTGGGTATTAATATTCATTTCCGGCTTCATACGCTGCCGGGTAATCTGCATCAGGCCGAATTTGGAAATCGGTAATACGGCATGCTTTGCTCTGTCAGGCTGCATCAGCAGATCCATGGACTCCATTAGTTTTCTTTTGTTCTCCGGAAGCTTCATGTCAATAAAATCCACAACGATAATACCACCGATATCTCTTAATCTTAACTGACGGGAGATTTCTTCAGCCGCTTCAAGATTGGTCTCCAATGCATTTTGTTCCTGGTTATTGCTTACACTTTTATAGCCGCTGTTTACATCAATAACATGAAGCGCTTCGGTATGTTCTATAATAAGATAGGCGCCACTATTCAGGTTTACTGTTTTGCCAAACGCTGCTTTTACTTGTTTGGTGATACCGAAAGAATCAAAAATAGGAGAGCCATTCTGGTAAAAAGAAATAATATCCGTTTTATCAGGAGCAATTCTTTGAATATAATTTTTTGCATCCTGGTAAATAGTACGGTCATTCACTACTATTTTATTGAAATCTTCATTTAACAAGTCCCGGAGAATACTGGTGGTTTTGGTTTGTTCGCTCAGTATTTTACTTGGGGCAGTGGCTCCTTTCAGGTTTGTTTGAATGGTCTTCCAGGTTTCCACCAAAGCAGAAAGATCTTCATGAAGCTCTGCTGTTTTCTTTCCTTCAGCAGCCGTTCTTACTATCACTCCAAAATTTTGAGGTTTGATGGCCTCAATAATTTTCTGCAGCCGCTTTCTTTCTTCTGATGAATGTATTTTTCTGGATACGGCAACAATATTATTAAATGGAGTGATTACCACAAACCGCCCGGGTAAAGAGAGCTCACAGCTCAATCTTGGTCCTTTGGCTGCAATGGGTTCTTTTAAAATCTGCACCAGCATATTGGGTTTGCCACTGAGTACTTCATTGATCTTCCCGGTTTTTATAATATCCGGTTCTGTAGTAAATTTTCCAAAATCAGGGATACCCTCCTCTTTGTAATTGATGGAAGCTTGTGTAAATTTTAAAAGTGATATGGCATAGGGACTCAGATCTGTATAATGAAGGAATGCATCTTTTTCAAATCCAACATCTACAAATGCAGCATTCAGCCCGGGAATCAGTTTTTTTACTTTACCGAGATATAGGTCACCTACAGCAAAGCGGGCATCACTTTTTTCATTGTGAAGCTCTACCAGCTTTTTGTCTTCCAGCAGAGCGATTTCCACACCCTGGGGGACTGAGTTAATAATAAGTTCTTTGTTCAAGTTGCCTCGGCTTTTTTAATAACCATGTGCCGGTAAAATTACTGGCTGTGTCAGTACACCGTTTAGGACCTGTTTTATAGGAAGACCGGTTTAACTATGGAGCAAATGGATGAGTGTTGATCCCTGCGGCACAACCAGAAAACTGAAAAAGTTTTTTTAAAAGCATATAAAAATTCAGTTCTTACAATCCATCTTTCTATCAGGCAGGCAATTGCCTGAAGTTTTATATACTTTAATTTTTTTATTTTTTACTTTTTTTATGACGGTTCTTTCTCAGTCTTTTTTTACGCTTATGCGTCGCCATTTTATGACGTTTTCTTTTTTTACCAGAAGGCATAGTTTAGAAATTTTTTAAAAATTAGTTTATTAATAAGGTTTACTTTTTCTCTTCAGGTGCCCTTCATTACTTTTCAGACAGCTCTTCCATCCGATTTTGTAACTCTGTTCTCAGCTCAGGATTTTTTACCAGCGGAACTGCCTTGTTGTACCAGTTGATGGCCGCTGCTTTGTCCGCTTTTCTTTCATACACTTCTGCAAGCATGATCAGCGCTTCCAGGTTATCGGGTTGCAGCCGGACAACTTTTTCAAAACGA
>DATDPZ010000071.1:0-2168 GCA_035292525.1 Chitinophagaceae bacterium | reverse complement strand
GTTTTAGTGAATTGCCGTTTTACCGGCTATGATGGTTTTATGCTGGGTCGCTATCACCGGGATGCACAGTTTTATCTGATCAACTGTGTTTTTGCAAAAAACATGAAAGATGCAGATATCTACCTGGTACCAACTGCCAATACAATTCAATGGGGCAGGCGGATATATTATTACAACTGTAAACGGGAAGGAGGAAATGATTTCAGCTGGTACAGCAATCATCTTCCTGCCGGGGTAAACGCAAGTGATATAACTGCTAACTGGGTTTTTGGCAATCGCTGGAATCCCGAAATAAATTAATTATGAAATTATCTAAAGAAGCCATAGGTCAAATTGCGGTACAATCCGGTTTAGAATTACCGGGTATAAGATTATTTGAGCTGCCCGAAAAAGTATTGCAATTTGGTACCGGTGTTTTATTACGGGGCTTGCCCGATTATTTTATTGACAAAGCCAATAAGCAGGGGATTTTTAATGGAAGAGTAGTAATAGTAAAATCTACTGACAGCGACAGCAGTGCTTTTGATAAACAAAATGGTCTCTATACCATTTGTGTACGGGGTATTGAAAACGGAAAAACTGTTGAAGAAAATATCATCAACGCATCTGTTAGCCGGGTGCTTAGTGCAAAGACAGAATGGAAAAGAATCCTGGAGTGTTCCCATAACCCGGAAATAAAAATTATTATATCCAACACAACAGAAGTGGGTATTCAATTAACAGAGGATAATATAAATAATGAACCGCCGGTTTCCTTTCCGGGAAAATTATTAGCTTTCTTATTGGAGCGATACAATGCTTTTAATGGCAGTGCTGAAAGCGGAATGGTAATTATTCCTACAGAACTGATCACTGACAATGGCTCTAAATTAGAAGGTATTGTACAGGAACTGGCACATCGCCACAACCTTGATTTTACATTTATCGAATGGCTGGAAACTCATAATACCTTTTGCAATTCATTGGTGGACCGGATTGTTCCCGGCAAGCCTGGCAAGGAAGCAGCAGATAAATTAGAAAATTTTTTGGGTTATACGGATGATTTATTAATCATGAGTGAAGTATTCAGGCTTTGGGCCATCGAGGGAAATGAAAAAATAAAAGCGATGTTATCCTTCTGCCAGGCCGATGATGCAGTAGTTATTACGCCGGATATTACTTTGTTCAAAGAATTAAAACTGCGTTTATTAAACGGCACGCATACGTTTAATTGCGGACTGGCTTTTTTAGCAGGGTTTAATATAACAAGGGAAGCCGTAACAGATAAAATCTTTTCTGTTTTTGCCAAAAACCTGATGCATTCAGAAATTGCAAAAGCCATTCCGTTTGAAATTGAAGAAAAAGTAAAAGAAGATTTTGCCAGCAAAGTATTTGAACGCTTCTGCAATCCTTTTATTGACCACCAATGGCTCAGCATTACCACGCAATACACTTCTAAAATGAAAATGCGGAATGTACCTTTAATTGAAAAACATTATGAGGTAAACAGCACCCCCCCCATGCATATGGCAACCGGTTTTGCGGGGTATCTTTTATTTATGAAAGCAATAAAAAAATCGGGTAATAAATATTTTGCTGAAAGAAAAGATCCCAATGGTTATCGGGAGGAATATGAAATAAAAGACGATACAGCTGAATATTTTTATAATGCATGGAATAATAACTCAGCAGACAGGCTGGCAAAAGAAGTGATGGAAAATGAAGAACTATGGGGCATTGACATGGCCCGGTTACCGGGATTTCTGGCATCTGTACAGGAGCAATTACAGGAGTTGATGACAAACGGAGTGTTGCAAACCCTTTCGCAATTGAATATTAAAAAGGAAACGGCATAAATGAAGCAACGGGTTTTAAAAGTTCATCCAAAGGATAATGTGCTTGTCGCATTAACCAATCTTTCAAAAGGAGAAACAATTTCTTTTGAAGGAGCTGAATATATATTAACCGAAACTATTCCCGCCAAGCACAAATTTTTTATGCGGGAAATGAATCCCGGCGACGAAATTATCATGTATGGCGTATTGGTGGGTAAAGTACAAACCCGTATTTCCAAAACAAGCCGCATGACCACAGAAAACAGTAAACATGCCGCCGAACCCTATGCTTACCGGAATGCCAGATTTGAATGGCAGGCTCCCGATGTTTCAAAATTCAAAAACAGAACCTTC
>DATDPZ010000070.1:0-3686 GCA_035292525.1 Chitinophagaceae bacterium | reverse complement strand
GTGTTTTTTGCGGAGATAACATTTCCTCGTAATCTGTAAATGATTCTTCAGAGGTAGCCGCCTGGTCTGCTTCAGCAGGGCTGTTCTCTTTCATTCTTTCATTGAAAAAATTACCGGGTATAAAATCCAGTTTTTCGGATTTGTTTTTTGTCAACGTTCCGACTCCCTCAATCAAAAATGGTTTTCCAATATTCAGAAACTGCCGGGCCAGTTCCAGGTAAGAATCAAGATCTGAAGATGCCAGGCTTTTCATTTTACCCGTTTGTTCAGAAATATATTCTACAAGTTTTTCATCTTCTTTTACGGAACTGTCATGTTGAAAATGAATGCTGGCTGCGGGTTCATTTTTTGTGGACTTTTCAGCATTGTCTGTTTGATCGGGAATTGATTCCATTCTGAACCTGCCAATGCCATTAAGATTTAATTCTTTATTGAGAAATAGAAATTGAGCAAGTAATGGAGATAATTTCAAGGTATCTGATTTTAAAGACACAATATAATTATTTTACAGTGCTGTGGCAAGTAGCTTTTGTGCAGGGTGAAATCTACCTTATCACTATTTGTCCCTTTCACTTGACGAGGAACAGCAAATTTTATATTTGTGGCTCTCTTTTTTCACAGGATGCTAAATACGATTATGGGACTAATACAATTATATGATAAGACAATTTTGAATGCACAGGTTAAGCTTAGTAAATTTGCACATGCTCAATAAGGAAGAAAGTCAGTTTATAGAATATTGGTCAAAAAACAGGTTGAATCAAAAAAAATTTTTAAAACAACTGACCATCGGGCTACCCATGGGAGTTTTATTTGCAGCAGCCATCTTTATTAATTTCATATCTGGTTGGGATAAAAGAGCCACTATGGTATTTAATGCCTATCCATCTGTCCGGTCGCTCATCCTGGTATTATTGGCAGCCATTATTATAATTGTTGTATTTGTTTCCGTTTTTTCAGTAAAAGTAAAATGGGAAAGGAACGAACAACGATACAGGGAATTGATCAGCCGGGACCACTAAAATTAGTTTATAAAAAAATATTTTGAAACACGAAGCCATTTCAGTTTTTGACATTTTTAAGATCGGTATCGGGCCTTCCAGTTCACATACTTTAGGGCCCTGGCGGGCTGCGCAGCAATTTGTAAATTCCCTGAAAGAATCCGGCCAATTGATGAATGTGATTTCCATCCGGGTTTTATTGTATGGTTCATTGGCAAAAACCGGAAAGGGGCATGGAACTGATATGGCAGTTCAACTGGGTCTGAGTGGAGATGACCCGGTAACATTTGATGTCAACCAGGTCACTTCAAAGATTTCAGAAATTCATTCCATGAATAAAATCATTCTTGGCGGCATACATGAGGTGGATTTTTTCCCGACAAATGATATTGAATTTCTTTTCAGCGAATCACTTCCTTTTCATCCCAATGCGCTGAGTTTTCTGGCAACATTTAAAAACCAGGAAGCGGTGGCAGAAACTTATTATTCCATCGGTGGCGGTTTTGTAGTGAAGGAAACCGGAATGGAGAATTCGCAGGGTTGGGGAGGAGCAACAAAAATTTCTCAAAAAATTCAGTTACCTTTTCCTATCAATACAGCAGCCGACCTGCTGCATTGGTGCCGGAAAACAGGATTGTCCGTATCGGAAGTTGTTTTGGAAAATGAATCAGCATGGAGGACGGAAAAAGAAACCAAAGAAGGGATTTTAAAAATCTGGGAGGTGATGCAACAATGTACCTACAGAGGTTGTCATACGGAAGGAGTTTTACCCGGCGGGCTCGAAGTAAAGAGAAGAGCCGCCAGTTTGAATAAAAAATTAATTAGTGAAAGAGCATACCGTGATTATGAAAGCTGGGTAAATGCCATCAAAGCCGGAGGGAATAATTTTAAATATATATTAGACTGGGTCAGTTGTTTTGCTTTAGCCGTAAACGAAGAAAACGCATCTTTTGGCAGGGTGGTTACTGCTCCTACCAATGGCGCTGCAGGAGTTATTCCTGCGGTTCTTCAGTATTATATTATTTTTTGTGATGGTCTGTATGATGAGAAGATCATCCAGTTTTTGCTGACAGCGTCAGAAGTTGGAGCTATGTTCAAAAAAGAAGCTACCATTTCTGCTGCCATGGGAGGATGCCAGGCAGAAATTGGTGTTTCATCTTCCATGGCTGCTGCCGCATTAACCGAATGCCTGGGTGGAACACAGCGACAGGTTTTAATGGCTGCTGAAATTGCTATGGAACATCATCTCGGGCTCACCTGCGATCCTATTGCAGGGCTGGTGCAGGTTCCCTGTATTGAGCGAAATACAATGGGGGCCATAAAGGCTATAACTGCCTCCCAGCTTGCCTTGCAAAGCAGTCCTGATTTTGCCAAAGTCTCCCTCGATGCGGTTATCAAAACCATGTGGGATACGGCAAAGGACATGAGCCAGAAATATAAGGAAACCGCTGATGGGGGATTGGCGGTGAATGTCCCTCTCAGCTTACCTGAATGCTGAGAAATCGTCCTTCATACAATTTTTTTCAAAGATCGTATTTCAAAACTTCGTTTTATCATGTTACAGTTATCCATAAAGGATGCATTTCAATTGTCGTATCCTTAGTTTGTATCAGCCCCCATCCCCTTACTGAAGACATCATCCGAAGGAGTCCTTTGGATCTTCGGGAAAAGGGGAATATCAGCATAACAGTTGACTCTTTCACCCCTTTAGGGGACCGGGGCAGAAAATGAAATTCCCTGCGACAATTAGAAATGCACCCCCCACAAATGAATTTCCGGAAGTGTTTTTACTATTTTCACATACTAATCAAGCGTAAAAATACAAAGGATAGAAAACCAACTTTTATAGGATAATTTTTATGTAATCAGGGGAAATACCGGGTTTTAAAAAGTAGTTAAAAGCCGGTATTAAAATGCACGAAATTCAGTGTGGCACTTGGTTACAGCCTGTTTCAGAATTTTTTTAATAAAAATATTTTTCAAAAAAAATCCTTTTATACACAACTGGTAACAAGATTACTTTTTTGATTTATTAAATGAAGGGAATGCCCGACCTGTAAAAGAAGGGTAAAAAAAAATTGGCTTTTGGAGTTTTGAATATTCAAACTCTCTATATTTGTGTGTTGCATAGCGTTCTTTGGTAGAAGGAGTTACATAAAAAAAACAGTAATTCTGCTTGTGAAAATGAAATAGTTGAACTATTTTGCAGCGATTTTTAAAATTTTAAAACCAAGACGATTTTTAAAGTCCTTACTGCTTGATTAAGAATTTCAAATATCAGTTTACATTTTAAAAGTATAAATCCGGTATTTCCTGATGCAGGATCTGTATTGTTTAAAAAGAAATGATATTGACTAAAAATTTTAAAGAAAAATATATTTTATATAAATGATAAAAAAAAATTGGTTTATATTAATATATATATAATTTTACCGGATTAATTGGCTACAGTTAATATATATAACCCTCATTAACCCTTTATTTATTTTAAAAAAAACAAAAAATGAAAAAACTATTATTAAGCGTAATAGCGTTCGCTCTGATCACGACTTCTTGTAATAAATACAAGGACGACTTTAAAAACCTGAATGCAAGGCTTGACGCTCTTGCTGCACAAATTCAGGGTGTTAGTACTCTTGTTGCCGGGATACAAGCTTCCCAGGTAACATTAGCACAAATAACTGC
>DATDPZ010000069.1:0-4830 GCA_035292525.1 Chitinophagaceae bacterium | reverse complement strand
TACAGTATTTGCAAAAATAGATGGAGATAAGTTTACCGGATTTTTAATTGAAAGAGGAACAGAAGGATTCACCCGGGGACCCGAAGAACAAAAAATGGGAATCAAAGGTTCTTCAACAGTGCAATTATATTTCCAGGATTGCAAAGTGCCGGTAGAAAACCTGTTGGGAGAAATTGGCAAAGGCCATAAGATTGCATTCAATATTCTCAATATAGGAAGATTGAAACTGGCAGCCGCTGCTTTGGGAGGTTCTAAAAGAGCCACTACTGAAACGGTAAAATATGCAAAAGCAAGGGAGCAGTTTAATCAACCCATATCCAACTTTGGTGCCATCAAACATAAGCTGGCTGAAATGGCCATTAAAATATTTACCGGCGAAACCGCCTTATACCGTACCGCAGATTGGATTGGCAGGAAAGAAAAAGAACTGATGGAAGCCGGAAGTCCTTTCAACGAAGCCTTACTTGGCGGCGCTGAAGAATATGCCATTGAATGTGCCATACTGAAAGTATATGGCAGTGAAGTATTGGATTATGTAGTGGATGAAGGAGTGCAGGTACATGGTGGAAACGGGTACAGTGCAGAATATAATATTTCAAGAGCCTACCGGGATAGCCGCATCAACAGGATCTATGAAGGAACAAACGAGATCAACAGGTTGCTTACGCTGGACATGACACTGAAAAGAGCCATGCAGGGACGACTGGGACTGATGGGGCCGGCCATGGCCGTACAAAAAGAATTAATGAGCATTCCTGATTTTGCTGCAGATGAGGAAGGAATGTTTTCAAAAGATTTGAAACTGGTGGCCAACTTAAAAAAAGCAATCTTAATGACCTCGGGTGCTGCTGTGCAAAAGCTAATGATGAAAATTGATACAGAACAGGAGGTATTAATGAATATTGCGGATATGGCAATTGAAACTTTCAATGCAGAAAGTATCTTACTGCGCACTATGAAAATGGTGGAACTGAAAGGAATGGAGGCCTGTGGTTACTATATTGATATGATGAGAACATATTTATATGATGCTGCTGATAAGGTAAACAAAAGCGGGAAAGATGCGATCAATGCCTTTGCTGAAGGTGATGAACAGCGGATGATCCTGATGGGCTTGAAGCGATTTACTAAGACCGAACCTTTTAACAGTAAAGAAGCCAGGAGAAGAATTGCTGACAGGATGATAGCGGAAGGAAAATATTGTTTCTGAAAAAATTAATAAAAGTTTAATTGACCGGGTGTTTCCTTTGAAACAACCGGTTTTTTTTCGTCAGAGAAAAAGGCAAGTAACTCTTTCCGGGTTACCCGCAATTCCTCCAGTTTTCGCATTCTTTTACTTTCGATTACAAGACCAACAGATAGCAAAGTACAATAAATGATGGTTACAATAAAGTAGATAAGAAAAATATTTGATACATCTTCCAGGGCATATACATAATGCATGAGGTATATAAATATAAAACATCCGTAAGCAAAGCAGATAGCCGAAGCCATGATTGCTTTGCCAACTACCTTGACATGTAAGAAGCTTTTTTTAATAGTTTGTACAAAGAAATAAAGTGAATATCCAAAAATAAGGGCAAGGCCGGGTCCCATCACAATGGTAACCGTAGGAATGATTAATCCTTTTACAGAAACCACCACTATTTCAAAACAAATAAAGATCAACAGCAGCATTTTCATTCTATTGGTCTGGGTTTTAGAGGTGCTGAAAAGCATAATAAAGAGGAGCATCAGCGGAATATCCAAAAGGTTTACAAGAATACTAAAACTTCTTACAAAATTTTTTGGCAGCACAATCAAACCCTCCGTCATCAGGTTGTAAGAGAAAGCTAAAAGACAATAAATAAATAAGGCTATATAATTCTTATAGCGGATAAGTTTGAAGGCAAGTATTATAATTACCGGTGAAAACAAGGCAAGGGTGGATAAAAAGCCAACGGTAGAGTTCCAATTCATATTCAATGGTTTTTACAGGATTGGGATAATGGTTTTTTTATAACGCAGGTAAAACAGGAGTATTATAATAAATGACAGATTGATAGCAGAATCGAGCAAAAGTGCTTTAGGACTTAGTAATAGTACTTAGACTATCTGCGAAATAATTTAGTGGGGAAAATAACCGGGTTTGATTTTTCTCTTTAAATCTGGTTTTGGGTGGGTGTCAGAACAGGTATTAAAGGCAATCTTCATTATTTCATTTTTTTTTACCGCTAACTTTATGGTTAAAATATTTTATATGTCAGCTTTAGTTAACGAGTTTAATGATTATCGCACCCGCATGAATGAGGTTATCTTAAGTAAAAATAACCTGGTCATGAAAAGACTATGGAACCTGGACACTAACACTTATGAAGAAGGCACCCTGGATAAAAAAACAAAAGAAATGCTCGGCCTGGTGGCCAGCATGGTATTAAGATGTGATGATTGTATTAAATATCATTTAGGAAAAAGCCATGAGCAGGGTGTAACAACGGAACAGGTGTATGAGATTTTTGCTGTTGCCAACATTGTGGGAGGTACCATCGTCATCCCCCATACAAGGAGGGCTGCAGAATACTGGGAAGAACTGGTTAAAGAAGATAAGTAAATGATCTCTCCCGAAGTGAATTTAAGAGCACACTTGCTGCCCCGGCAATTTTATAATTGAATTTTGTATGAGGAAAGTTAACTTTTCTTTGAACAGATTATATAATTTTGTAGCCAACCCTAATTTATGAGTGATGTAACAACAGTCCCTACCCTGACAGCAAAGGACTTTTCAACAGACCAGGAAGTAAGATGGTGCCCCGGATGCGGAGATTATTCCATTCTGGCACAAGTACAGAAAGTAATGCCAACACTGGGCATTCCCAGGGAAAATTTTGTAATCATTTCAGGCATTGGATGCAGCAGCCGCTTTCCTTATTATATGAATACGTTCGGGATGCATTCCATTCATGGAAGAGCCACCGCTATTGCCAGCGGTTTAAAAGCCTCCCGGCCGGAACTGAGTGTCTGGATTGTAACCGGTGACGGGGATAGCCTCAGCATCGGGGGAAACCATACTATTCATATTTTACGAAGAAATTTTAATGTAAATATTTTATTGTTCAATAACCAGATATATGGTTTGACAAAAGGACAATACTCTCCCACATCTGAAGAAAATAAAGTAACCAAATCAACTCCCTACGGCAGTATTGACCACCCGTTTAATCCACTGGCACTTGCCATGGGGGCAGACGCTACTTTTGTGGCCAGAACAATGGACCGTGATCCCAAACATTTACAGGCTATGCTGCTTCGTGCCAATGCACACAAAGGCGCATCCTTTCTCGAGATCTACCAGAACTGCAATATTTTTAATGACGGCGCTTTTGAATCTTTCACCGAAAAAAGCAGTAAGGCAGAAGAAACATTATTTCTTGAACAGGGCAATCCTTTAATTTTTGGGGCGAATAAAGAAAAAGGAATTAAGCTGGATGGGTTTACTCCCGTTGTAGTAAATCTTGCTGACGGGTACAGCGCTGATGATTTATGGATTCACGATGAAAAAGACATTTACAAAGCACAGATTTTGGTGCGTATATTCGATAATCCCTCAATAAACGGACACCTGCCCCGTCCCTTTGGAGTCATCTATCAAACCGATCGCAGCTGTTATGAAGAGGTGATGCAGCAGCAGATAAATGCGGAAAAAGCTAAAAAATCTGCCGACCTGGATAAGCTGTTGAGAGGAAATGAAGTCTGGACGATTAATTAAGGCAGTAAAAAAATATTTTTTTCTCAGAATAACGCCGCACTATCAGGCAACAACCTGAAACTTTTCCGGTGATAAGTACAAAGTCCAAATTCTCCTATTGCTTTTCTGTGTTCGGCAGTTCCATAACCTTTATTGGTATTCCATTTATACTGGGGAAATTCTTTATGCAACTTCATCATCAGTTCATCACGATAGGTTTTTGCAAGTATGCTGGCCGCCGCAATGGATGCATAAATAGAATCGCCTTTTACAATACAACGGTGAGGAATGTTTTTGTATCTGGTAAAGCGATTGCCATCAATTAAAAGCAAACCCGGTTGTTGCGAAAGTTTTGCAAGCGACAAGTGCATAGATCTGATGGAAGCTTTCAGGATATTAGTCTTATCTATTTCTTCATGATTTATAAAAGCCACTCCAAAACAAATTGCTTCCTTTTCGATAATTGGTCGTAACTCATTTCTGATTTTTTCACTTAATTGTTTCGAATCATTCAGCAGGGGATGATAAAAATCTTTTGGTAGAATAACTGCTGCAGCAAACACGGGCCCCGCAAAGCAACCTCTTCCGGCTTCATCACATCCGGCTTCAATTAACTGGTCCTGGAAATAAGGTTTCAACATTAAAGTTCAGGTTCATTTATTTCAGTCAATAAATATTGTTTACAGCAATCTACTGATGTTAACTTTGCCCCGCAATGTTAAAAAATAATCTTCACTCATCATCCAAACCGGTTGCCATCTGGCTTTTGATCGGTGTTGGAATGATCATTATCCAGATCCTCCTGGGTGGTATTACCCGACTTACCGGTTCGGGTCTTTCTATTACAGAATGGAATGTGATAACCGGTACACTGCCTCCAATGAATGAACAACAATGGATACTGGAATTTGAAAAATACAAACAAACGCCTCAGTTCCGGTTTTTAAATTTTGAATTTTCATTATCCGATTTCAAATTTATTTTTTTCTGGGAATGGTTTCATCGTTTCTGGGCCAGGCTGATGGGACTTGTATTTGCTGTGCCTTTCATCATTTTTTTATTTCAGAAAAGATTCCGGGAAGAAATGATAAAACCACTGATCATAC
>DATDPZ010000068.1:0-7335 GCA_035292525.1 Chitinophagaceae bacterium | reverse complement strand
AATTTTAAATAGGCGGTATTCTACATAGTACGAATAACCGGATGATCTGCCGCCTGTGACCTGAATGTAACCTGCCTTAATTTCCTTTTGGCATCTTTAGCTGCCATGTCAATTATTTGCAGAAACATTTCTGCATGAATGAGGTTGGTACAGGATGAGGTTACCAGGAATCCACCCGGTTTTATCAATTTCATTCCTCGGAGATTGATTTCTTTATAACCTGCTATTGCCCGCTGAATGTTCTCCCTGTTTTTTGTAAAGGCCGGAGGATCGAGCATGACCACATCATATTGCCGCCCCTCTTTACTCCATTTTTTTAATATGTCAAATGCATTCGCTTTCTCAAACCTGCAAATTTTTTCCAGCCCGTTTAATGTGGCATTCATGTTTGCCTGTTGTACAGCGCTTTCAGAAATATCAAAACCCAGGACTGATTTTGCGCCATAATGTGCAGCATGTATTTCAAATGTACCGGTATAAGTAAAGGTGCCAAGTACATCAGCACCGTTTACAATATTGCGGATAGCCCTGCGGTTGTCATGCTGATCCAGGAAATAACCCGTCTTCTGTCCCTCATCAAGATCAACATAAAATTTAAGCCCGTTTTCGTTGATGATAATTTTTGTATCAAAAGGTTCAGATAAAAAACCTTTTTGTTGCGGCATTCCTTCCAGCTCTCTTACAGGTACATCATTTCTTTCATAAATTCCTTTGGGTGAAAAAATTTTATAAATGGCATTTACAATTGCGGGCTTCCAGCTATCAATGCCGAGAGCCATTGTTTGAATAACAAAATAATCATTGAATTTATCAATGATTAATTGTGGCAGGGAATCTGCCTCACCAAATACCAGCCGGCAATTTTCCACATAGCCAAGTTTCTGACGATACTCCCAGCATTGTAAAATTTTTTGGTAAAAAAACTCTTTATCAATTACTTCTGCTTTCTCTCTTGTTAACAGCCTGATAAGTATCTGAGATTTGGGATTAATATATCCCTGGCCCACAAAACTTTTATCATGTGTAAAAACTGAAACAATTTCACCCGGTTCTACCTGGCCTGCTTTTGGCGAATCATTCAAAATTTTGTCCACTTCGTTAGCAAAAATCCAGGGATGGCCGTCCGTTACCCTCTGGCTTATTTTTTTCCTCAGATATACTTTAAACATGGCTCAAAAGTAACCATTGCTTTTCTTCCTGAATTAAGTGTGATTTTAAGACGTTTTACTCAATGCCAATTAATTCAATTCTTTTTCAAATGCTGCGCCATTTTGTCCCTGAGTTTATTGTTGGCAGAATTGTTGACAACCTTACCTTTGCAATCAATTTTGAAAAAATGCGTCAAAAAGATATGAAGGAAACAATTGAACAGGCAAAAAAGCAGGAAGAAACTGCTACAGATGTAAATATGGATATAAATGCCGATGAAAATATGAGCGGCAGTACCCATCTGAATGATCCGGTGAGTGATGCCTCCGAGGTTGAAAAATTAAAAGAAGAACTGGAAGATGTGAAGGATAAATTCCTGCGCAAAGTGGCTGAATTTGACAATTTCAGAAAAAGAAGTACAAAAGAAAAAATAGAGTTGATACAGACAGCTGGTAAGGATGTGATTACCGACTTGTTGGTAGTGCTGGATGATTTTTCAAGAGCTGAAAAGCAAATGGACAATACACAGGATATTGAGCATCTTAAAGAAGGCATGATGTTGATATTTACAAAATTTAAAACCCTGCTGATGGCCAAAGGTCTTAAACCCATGGATGCTGTAAATATGGATTTTGATCCGGAGAAGCATGAGGCTATCGCAGAAATTCCGGCACCTACAGAAGAACAAAAAGGAAAAGTGATTGATGAAATAGAAAAGGGATATTACTTAAATGATAAAATTATCCGTTACGCAAAAGTGATAGTGGGAAAATAATTATCAAATATGCAAATTGGTCAATCTGCTGATAATATGAGCCTTTCAATTAATAACATCCCGTTTTATATTTTGCCAATTGGCACATTAGCATATTAAAACATTATGTCAAAAAGAGATTTTTACGAAATACTGGGTGTTGGAAAATCTGCCTCGGCCGATGAGATCAAAAAAGCTTATCGTAAAGTAGCTATGCAACATCATCCTGACAGGAACCCGGGTAATAAAGCTGCTGAAGAAAAATTTAAAGAAGCTGCTGAAGCTTATGAAATTTTAAGCGATGCTGATAAAAAAGCCCAGTATGACCGCTATGGTCATGCAGGGGTAAGTGGCAACGGACGAGGTCATGCCGGTGCGGGTATGAATATGGAAGATATCTTCAGTCAGTTTGGAGATGTTTTTGGTGATGATCTTTTCGGAAATTTTTTTGGGGGGGGCGGCGGCCGCAGCCGGACTACCAGGAGCAGGGGCGTTCGTGGCAGCAACCTCAGGGTGAAAATCAAACTCACGTATGAAGAAATTGCAAAAGGAGTAAATAAAAATATCAAAGTAAAAAAACATGTTGTATGCACTGCCTGTCATGGAAGCGGAGCAAAGGATAAAGGAAGTATACAAAATTGTGGTACCTGCGGAGGCAGCGGGCAGGTAAGAAGAGTAACCAATACTTTTATTGGTCAAATGCAGACGGTGACTACCTGTTCCACCTGTCATGGAGAAGGGACAACCATCACGTCAAAATGTAGTTCCTGCAAAGGTGAAGGAAGAGTTTATGGAGAAGAAACAGTTTCTATTGATATTCCGGCTGGGGTTCAGGAAGGCATGCAATTAAATGTAAGTGGAAAGGGAAATGCCGGGGAACGGGGCGGGATGACCGGTGACCTGATTATTCTTATTGAAGAAGAAGCACACAAAGAACTTCAACGGGATGGTTTAAATGTAGCTTATGATCTTCATATTACGTTTACCGATGCCGTGTTTGGTACACAGGTAGAAGTGCCCACCATTGATGGACGGGCAAAAATTAAAATACCTGCAGGTACCCAAAGTGGAAAAATATTCCGTTTGAAAGGAAAAGGATTTCCGGCTGTAAACAGTTATCAGAAAGGCGACCAACTGATTCATATTAATGTCTGGACACCCCAACACCTGAGTGCAGAAGAAAAGTCAATTCTGGAAAAACTGGGGCAATCACCAAATTTCAAACCACATCCTGATAAATCAGAGAAAAGCTTTCTGGATAAGATGAGAGAAATGTTTTCTTAATAATTTCTCCTTTTTTTCTTTTTTGATTTCAAATAAAGATTTTTTGCATTATAAACCAGTTCTGCAAACTGGCTTTGATTAATATCAGAAGGGTTAGCCGTTTCACTTGCATGATATAATACCTCTCCCCAGGTGATATTCCTGGTATAGGAAGAATTTTTCAGTACTTCCCCAAACATGATCACTGAAGCAGCAAATTTATATTTAGGCTCCAGCACTTTATAAGTAACAGGTTCATAGGAAAATATTTTATGGGTTACCTGCTGTGCTGTATCTGATGGCAACTTATAATATAACGCTATTTCAGCAAATTGATTTTTTGAAACAGCCGATGCAGTTTGCTGATTGGGTATAATTTCAAATGCAGCCATCATAGAATGGCCGGAACCAATTTCGCCTCCTTCTATTACAGAATTAAGGTCAGATAAAGCTCCCACTTTATTATCAAAACCAATCAGGCGGTATTGTTTTACAAATGCCGGATCAAATTTTACATTCATAAAAACATCATCCGCTACGGTGTATATGGTCTGGGTGAATTCCTTCATCAAAACCTTTTCTGCTTCCTGGTAAGTATCCAGGTAAGCAAAATTTCCATTGCCTTTTTTTGCCAGCGTTTGAATTTTTGAATCCTTATAATTTCCCATACCCACTCCCAGGCAAGTAAGATAAATGCCCAGTTCCCTGTGCCGGGAAATCAGTTCATCCAGCTCCTGTTCGGTTTTTAACCCTACATTAAAATCTCCATCCGTAGCCAGGATGATGCGGTTATTTCCCCCTTTAATAAAATGATCCTTTGCCAGCCGGTAGGCCAGTTTAATACCTGCTTCTCCGGGTGTAGATCCTCCGGGAGTTATCTCATCAATGGCTTTATTAATTTTTTCTTTCTCTTTTCCACTGGCAGGAAATAACATGACTCCTACCGCCCCACCGTATATCACAATGCTGATGGTATCTTTTTCTCTCAGGTTCAGCGTCAATAAATGAAAAGCAGATTTTAATAAAGGTAACCTGTTGGGCATATCCATAGACCCGGAAATATCAATCAGGAAGACAAGATTGGAAGGTGGTAATGAATCAAGATTTAATTTTTTTGAAACAATATTTACAAAATATAATTGATTTTCTTTTTTCCATGGACAGGATGTGAGTCTTGAATAAATACCGAAGATCTCATTTTCCGGCGGTGGCTGATATTCAAAATTGAAATTATTCAGCATTTCTTCTATTCGTACAGCATCAGGGGGCACTGACAATCCCAAATTGATAAACCGCCTGGTATTACTATAAGAAGCACGGTCAATATTCAGAGAAATGCTGGTAAGGGGATATTTTTTTGTTTCTATAAAACTATTTTCTATGAGGCTGGAATAGGTTTCGTCTCCCACATACCAATTTCTTTGCACATCAACAGAAAGGTCCCTGGTCAGTGAAGCCAGTTTGTCTGTTTTTACATTGGTGATAACTGATGGCAATAATTTAAGAACAACAGAAATAAATTTACCTGAAGAAACAGCAACCACCGAACTCTGATAACCCCGGAAAGTAAAAAGAAGAGAATCGGTTTCTTTTGTTATGGGAATGCCGAATGAACCATAATCCCCCGAACGATACATATAACCTGTACTGAGAGACCTGATATTTACATTTTGTAAAAGATTGCCTTTTTCATCTCTTACCTCACCCCTGAGATAAAATGGCTGGCTGGAAAGAGAAGAAACAAGCAGTAATAAGAATAGTATTTGAACCCCGGTTTTCAAAAGAAAATAAGCCTGTTTTGAAAATACGTAAAATGAATGAAGATGTTACAGCTTTAACTGATCAACTGGTATATTTCCCGTAAATTTCTTCCTAACCCGTCATAATCCAAACCATAACCCACTACAAATTTATTGGGAATGGAAAAACCCAGGTAATCAATCCGGATCGGAAATTTCACGGCATCAGGTTTATGCAAAAGAGCGGCTATTTTAAGAGAAGCTGGTTGCTGGTGTAATAATTTGGGTAAAAATTCATTCAGTGTTTTTCCTGTATCTACAATATCTTCTACAATGATAATGTCTCTGCCGATCAGGTCAACATCAAGACCAATGGCTGTAAAAACCTGCCCGCTGGAAGATATACCTTTATAAGAAGCCAGTTTAATAAAGCAAATCTCTGCATCAATGGTCAGGTTCTTAAAAAGATCTGCAGCAAACATGAAGGATCCGTTCAGAATAGCAATGCACATGGGACATCGCCCTGCATAATCAGCATTAATGGCATCCGCTATTTTTTTTACCTGCTGCTGAATGTCGTCTGCGGAGAGATAAGGGTCAAATAGTTTATCATGTACTTTAATCTGAGACATTATAGCGGATCTGTTTATTTTCCCGATGCAATTACCGGTACGGATGGAGTTTTTCCTTTGAGGAATAAAACAGTACCAACAGCCGGCATCATTCCCTGCTTTAAAAAATTATATTCCATTAAGCTTTCTATCCGTATGGCCTCTGCTTGTGCAATACCAAAAAGCGAATCTCCTTCTTTCACTATATACCGGTCACTATTACCGGTTTTTCTTTTTCGCATTAAGTAAATTAATTGGTCATACTCCACAAACTCCTGCATTTTCATATCATTGAATTCAAAAATACGGGCCAGGGGTAATCCATATGTTTCAGCGATGCTTAAATAAGAAGTTCCTTTCCTGGCATAAATCACTTTGGTTTCATTTATTTTAAATTCACCTTCAGGATAACCGGGGTTACCAGCTGAATAATAGTTATTCTCCGCTGAAGATTTCTGTTGTGTTTTTGCTTTTTTATCTGCCTTTACCACGATAAGTGATTCTGGCTTCATTACCACCGGTTTTTCTTCAATTATAACATCAACAAAATTGTTATTATTAATCCCTGCCTTTATTTGTTCCTGCTTAACTAAAAATTCATCTGACGGATTCAATTTCCCAAGAGCAATAAGTGTATAATCCTGCAAATGGTAATCTTCGATCAGTTTTATCAGGATAAGCGGGTACTTTGGGTTGGTAGCATAACCTGCTTTTTTTAAGCCCTGTGCCCAGCCATAAAAATCAGTTGGATCAAGGTTAAAAAGTGAAGCATACCTGGTGCTTTTTCTTAAAAAATCTGAATGATCCTTATAAGAATCTACTGAAGCAGTATAACTCCGGAAACACTCATTGGGAGCATCATCCGTATGTTTTACACGCAACCCTACCCAATCTGATTTGCATTTAATGCCGAAATGATTATTGGATTTTTTAACCAGCTTACTGGTGCCGGCATCCGTTTCATGAATGCCCTGTGCCAGTTTAATAGCCGCCGGCACACCCGTTCGTTTCATTTCACTGATAGCAAGTTCCTTGTAAGTATTTATATAATCAATGATCACAGGATTTTCCTGCGAATAAGAAGCAGACACTACTCCTAGTATAAAAAACAAAGAAAGCAGTTTGTGTTTTTGCATGGACAAATTCATAATTTTCTGATCAAAAATAATCCGTCTCTGAGAGTTAGAATCACTTTCTCAATATCAGATCTTTCGTTTATGTACTGATTAAAAGCACTGATGGCCTTTGCATTTTTTCCTTGGGGAACCGGTTCTATTGCCTGCCCCTGGAAAAATATATTATCTGCGAAAATAAAACCGTTTTTCCGCACTTTTGAGAAAACAAGGTTAAAATATTCTATATACCCTGACTTATCTGCATCAATAAACACCAGATCAAAGCTTTCATCCAATTCCGGAATGATTTTTTTTGCATCGCCGGTATGAAGAATTATTTTTTCACTATAAGCAGATCTTTCAAAGAAACTTTTCGCAGACTGAGCTTCCTGTTCTCTTAATTCAATAGTGTGTAGTTTCCCGTCCTCTGTTAAGCCTTTCGCCAGACATAAGGCGCTATAACCGGTGAAAGTTCCTATTTCAAGAATACGCCCGGGCCTGATCATCCAACTGGCCATTTCCAGGAATTTTCCCTGCAAGTGCCCACTGAGCATATGATGTTCGGGATGGTTATTTCTGGTAAATGCTGCTATTTCACTGATCAAATCATCTTCAGCTGAAGAAAATTTTTCTGCATAAGCCTGAACTGCTCTATTAATAAGTTCCATAAAAAAATATTAAGCAGGAACCTGCTGACTTTGCTG
>DATDPZ010000067.1:0-3814 GCA_035292525.1 Chitinophagaceae bacterium | reverse complement strand
GGGTCTGCTTTTAAACGGTAATGAGTAACAACGGCACATTCTTTTGCAAATCCTTCTGCATGGCCTTCTTCTTTTTCCAAAAAACTTTTTGGAACAAAAAGAGGAAAATAGGCATTCTGGTGACCGGTTTCTTTAAACATTTTATCCAAAGCAGCCTGCATATTTTCCCAAAGGGCATAGCCATAAGGTTTGATCACCATACAACCCCTGACAGCTGAGTAATCTGCTAAACCACCTTTCAAAACAAGATCATTATACCATGCAGAATAATCTTCCTCCCTTTTAATAATTCCTTTACTCATTTTATCATTAATCTTTTTAATTAGTTTTTAATAATAATTAACAGCAGCCTGAACAATTTAACGTCTGATGGCAAAATATTTGATGCTCAAACAAATACAATGGATGTCCGGCGCAAATGTAGTAACTTCAATTTTATAAACCTTTAAACAGTCTGTCATGAAACAACAATTTTTACTACTGGTAATATCGGCCCTGATTCTCAGCAGTTGCACTACTGCTTACAAAACTGGTCAAACTCCAGACGATGTTTATTTTTCCCAGGCACAACCCCGGGATGAATATGTACGGGTGAATAAAGAGAATGACAGGTACAGGTACACTGACGATTATTATGATGACCGCTATTTAAGAATGAAAGTACAAAACCGTTCCCGTTGGAATGATCTAACCGACTGGTATGCATATGACAGGTATGGTTACAGGTATAATTATTATTATGGTTCTTATTTTAATCCTTATACTTCCTGGAATTATTATTATAACCCCTATTCTCCAAGCAATGTGGTAGTGGTTACTTCAAAGATTCCCGCCAGCCAGATCAGTTATGAAAAACCCAGAAATTTTAATTTAAACAGTTATTCAAATAATAATTACAATACGGTAAATAATGTAGTTAAAGGAATGACGAAATCCAGAACTTCTTCTGGCCAGTCATATAACAATTCAAATAATAAAGGGTTAAGTAATACTTTACAGCAAATATTTTCCAGCGGAAATAATAATGCGTATAGTGCGCCAACCAGGAACTACAACCCTACTTCCGGAAGTAGTAATAACAACAACAGCAATTCCTCCAGTTCTTCTTCCGGCAGCAGCAGCAGTAGTAGCAGTGGTGAAGTAAGCCGGCCAAAAAGAGGTGGTAATTAAAAATTCAATCATACAGGTGGAAATAAATTTGAAACATTATTCAATATGTTTCCACCTTTGTATTATCTGATTTATCATCAACAAATTTTATGCGTAAAATTTACTACAGCTTTGTATTTCTTTTTTCAACAATATTTTCTTTTTCCCAAACACCTGAAGACGCTTTACGATTATCCTGGTATCATAGCGGGGGTACTGCCCGAAACCAGGCAATAGGAGGCAGCATGGGTTCTTTGGGTGGAGATGCTACTGCCAATCATATAAATCCTGCAGGACTTGCTTTCTTTAAAACATCTGATTTTGTCATCACACCGGGATTTCAGTTTGGAAAAGGTAAAAGTTATTTCAGGGGTTCACAAAACACAGGAGAATCTCAAAACAAATCCGGGTTAGGAACATCAGGTTTTGTTTTCGGGGGATTTGGAAACCGTGGAAAAAATAGTTTTGCAATTACGGTAACAAAGCTGGCTGATTTCAACAATAAAATTTTTTATAAAGGGACAAATGATTACAGCAGTTTTGGGGAACCGCTTGCAGATGAATTTGCTTCTTCTAACCTGACTATTGACCAGGCATTAAACAGTACATCCATTTCTTTACCCACCAAAATGGCATTATATACTTACCTGGTAGATACGACCAGGGTAAACGGAAATTTACAGGTGATTGCCAGGTCAGAAAATCCTGCTATCAGGGAACAGGAAAATAGTACTGAATCAAGTGGCGGTATCACTGAGTTGACTTTTGGATTAGGGTCTGAGTTCAGCAGGAAAGTATATGGCGGAGCCAGCCTGGGTATATCCCATATAAAACTTGATAGAAGAACTTATTTCCGTGAATCAGATGCAACCGGAAATAGCAATAATGATTTTAGTTTCCTCGCTTATGATGAGCACTATTCTATAAAAGGATTTGGATTAAATTTCAGAGCCGGTTTGATTTTCCGGCCAAAAGAATATATGCGGATCGGATTGGCCTTACACTCACCTACCTGGATACCATTGACTGAAACCCTTACCTCTGGTTTTGCTGCAGACCTCGAAAATAAATTTGGAGCAGGCAATGGTTATGATAGCGTAGCATCATCAGCATTTACCAGCGGGCAATCAGTCAACAATAAATATATTTTGAATACTCCGGCCAAAATCCTGATCAGTGGTTCCTATGTATTCAGGGAAGATGCTAATATTGAAAGACAAAAAGGATTTGTTACTGCAGATATCGAATACACTAACTATAAGTGGCTTCAATTTGCAGCCTACGATCAAACCATTTCCGAAGCTATTTTTATTCCCTACAATAATGCTATTGATGTCTATTACAAAGGTGCTTTCAATATCAGGATCGGTGGTGAATTGAAATTTAAAACACTGATGGCCAGACTTGGATTTGCTTATTACGGCAACCCATATAAAGACAATGAGCTGAAAGGAAGAAAAATGAATATCAGCACCGGCCTTGGTTACAGAAACAAGGGAATGTTTTTAGACCTTACTTATGTGCATCGTTTGAATAAAGATGTAAACTTCCCTTACCGGGTAAATGCGCCAAGAGCAAATACCTTTGCAGACCTGAAGGATAATGGTGGCAATATATTGCTGACTTTAGGTTTCAAAATTTAGTCGCAGCCGAACTAACAATTAAAAGAGATTATTTTATAGTAGTCTCTTTTTTTTGGATTAATCCATCAAAAAAAAGATCGTCCCGCAATTGTGCGGGACGATCTTCAAATATCAGAAAGTTGAGATTAATAAAAGACTTTCATTTCCACCCGGCGGTTCTTCTGACGACCAGCGGCTGTTTTGTTATCTGCAACTGGTGATGTTTCTCCGAAACCTTCAGATTCCAGTCTGCCAGCATCAATTCCTTTGCTAACGAGATACTCTTTAACTGATGCAGCCCGTCCATTACTAAGATTGATGTTGTATTCTTCTGTACCTACATAATCTGTATGGCCGTCAATTTTAAGTTTCAGGTTTGTATTATTATTTAAAATTTTCACCACCTCATCCAATGCTGCAAATGACCGGCTCAGTAATTTTGTGCTGGCTGTATTAAAATACACATTCTTAGCAGCATAGCTAAGTGTTTTAGTCTCTTCTTCAGTTATTTCAGGACATCCCTGCTGAGAAATAACACCCGGAACCGTAGGACATTTATCTTCTTCATCGTTAATACCATCCTTATCAGTATCCGGAACAGGGCAACCCTGGTACCTGGCTACACCGGCAACAGTAGGACATTTGTCTTCTTCATCATTTATACCATCATTATCTGTATCAGGAACAGGACAACCCTGATATTTAGCAAGTCCAAAAACAGTAGGACATTTATCATCATCATCATTTATGCCATCTTTATCTGTATCAGGAACCGGGCAACCTTCATATTTTGCTACTCCCGGTACTGTCGGGCATTTGTCATTATCATCGGTAATTCCATCACCATCGCTGTCTTTAGGTGGAGGAGGTGGCGGAGGAGGTATTACTTTTGGTTCTTTCTTTCTTCCAATAACTCCTGTAATTCCAATAGCATGGAAAAAATGATAATTGGATGAACCGGTAGTAACCGGAACCCTGTACTGGGAATTAAAAAATAATTTTGCTTCGTTAAATAAATCTAAATTCATACCAACTCCTAATGG
>DATDPZ010000066.1:0-23038 GCA_035292525.1 Chitinophagaceae bacterium | reverse complement strand
AAAATATTTATGCTGTTTGGAGAAATAGAAAAGAGGGCAGCCGAGATTGCAATAAAATCAAACACTAAAATTTCTTTTAAAAATTTAAATGTAGCGGCCATTGCTGCCCCGATGAATGAACTGATAAGGGAAAAAATAATTGCATCAGCAAAAAAGCTTAACCTTTCTTACAAGAGTATGCCCAGTGGCGCCGGGCATGATGCACAGGAAATGTCAACCATCACTCCCAGCGGAATGATTTTTATTCCCAGTGTGGGAGGCATCAGCCATTCGCCCAATGAATTTTCAAAAGCAGTAGATATGGCCAATGGGGCGAATGTTTTATTGCATACGATCCTGGCTCTGGACAAAAATTAAACACTGAGTATAATGAAAAAACTACTTTGTTTTTTTTGCTTTTTCTTTTTTTTTCAGACCGGCTTTACTCAAAATAAAGCCGATAGCCTAAAAACTATTTTAGCTGCTGCCACTAACCCAATTGAACGATTTGACTTGTATAGTAAAATAGGTGAAGAATATTTTTCAAGCGGTAATAACAATTTAGATTCTGCTTCCTGTTTAAAAATGTTGCAGATAGCACAACAGTTGAATAACGATTCCTTACTGGCTATCAGTTACAACTTCATTGGTAATATATTTTTATTTAATACAGGCGATTATAGTAAGTCGCTTGAATTTTTTTTTAAAGGCATTCCCCTGGCGCAAAAGACCAATGACAAAAGAAGATTAAGTTCCTTATATATTGATATCAGCATCGTGTATGAAAACCTTGGTAATCCCGATGAACAAATAAGATATATAAGAAAAGCTGAAGCTGCACTGCCTGACAAAAACTCCCCAATGTATAATTATATGGTGAGGCAGGTACAATACAATTACAGCAGATATTTTTTATCTATGCAAAAACCAGACTCTGCCATGCATTATACGCAGGCTTTGAATGAAACCAACCTCCGGTTCAGAAGTTTTCTGTATGAAACCTATGCACAAATGTTATTGGGTGCGGTTCATGAGCAATTAGGCGATAAAGAATTAGCTGGTTTTCATTTTAAAAGAGCAAATGCTCAATCAGACTCCATGCAGTACTCCTATGTAAAATTTATCATCAAACCGGCATTTATTAATTTTTTACTGAAGAGTAATAAAATTTCTGTTGCGAAGGAACAGGCACATCAATTACTTGCTACGGGTAAACAACTCAATAATTATGATTTTAAACAGGCAGCAGCTGGTTTTTTAAGAACGGTATATGATAGTCTTCGCCGGCCAGATACTGCCTACTACTATGCAAGACTGGAGTCGGCATTCAGAGATTCTGTTTTCAGCAAAGAAAAAACAAATAAAATACAGTCGCTGGCCTTTAGTGAACAGTTACGCATTTCAGAAGAAGAAGCTAAAAGCAGGCAGGAAGCAGATCAGCGTAAACAGAATATTCAATATGCTTTACTTGCACTTGGCATTATTACATTTATTCTTCTCTTTTTATTACTCAGCCGCAGTTTCATTACCAATACAAATATTATTAAGTTCCTCGGTATTATTACCCTTTTGATTGTATTTGAATTCCTTAATTTATTACTCCATCCTTTTTTAGAAAGAGTAACGCACCACTCACCAGTACTGATGTTGCTGGCATTGGTTTGTATTGCGGCTTTACTAGTTCCGCTGCATCATAAATTAGAAAAATGGGCTACACATAGATTGGTGGAGAAGAATAAACAGATTCGGCTGGCAGCAGCGAGGAAAACGATTGAAGAATTAGAAAAAAATAATTCTTAATTTAAGTGTATGGAAGTACATACACACTCTCATACCCCAAGACGAAAATGCCCGCCTGACCGGACGGGCAGGGACGCATTATTTCTGGGAGTTTTTAATGTTGTTCCTTGCTGTGTTCTGTGGGTTTCTGGCAGAGTATACACTTGAGCATAAAATTGAAAAGACAAGGGAGAAACAATTTATTCAATCTCTGTTGAATGATCTTAAAGCCGACACGGCGAATATAACTGCATTGAATGCCTTTCGTTTGAATATATTCAACCGGTCAGATTCTCTTTTTGATTTATTGACTTCAGGTTCTTATACCGAAAAAGGTTTTGAAATTTATTATCACGCATCTTCTCTTTCCCGCCGTGCTTTTTTTTATTCTACTGACGGTACCATGCAGCAATTAAAAAACTCGGGCGGCTTACGGTTGATTAGCAATAAACAGATTGTTGACAGCATACAAGCCTACGATGTTTTGTACCGGAGTATTTTACAAATACAAGCATTGGAGGAAGACCAGGTAATTAAATACCGTGAATTGGCATCAAAGATTTTTGAAGCAAGCACTTTTAGGAAATTTTTTCGCGGCAACCTCAACAAATTTCGGGATAGCCTGATGCTCACAACCCTTAAGCTAAAACAAAACGATCCCATACTAATAAATGAGTTGAGTAATTCGCTTAGTTACAGAACGGGAAATTCATTTCGAATCTTTTCAGACCTTGAAGTACTTAAAAGAAAGGCAACAGATTTATTAACGCTGATAAAAAAAGAATACCAACTGAAATAGCTCTTTATGGAAGTACATGCACACACCCATACACCCCGCAAAAAATGGACCCATTATTTCTGGGAGTTTTTAATGTTATTCATGGCAGTAAGCGCAGGGTTTCTTGTAGAAAACCAGAGGGAACATTATATAGAACAGCAGCGGGCTAAAGTGTATGCAACCAATTTATATGAAGATTTGAAAAAGGATACTGCCCGGCTGAATAATTTGATAATGTTAACTGAAATTACCAGTAAAAAACTGGATACACTTTGTTTGTACATTAATGAAAAAAGTCAAAGAGGCATCAGCAACGGGATGCTTTACTGGTATGCACGGTTTACCACGCATGTTCTTTATTTTTCTGCCAACAATGCTACCCTTGAAGAACTCAAAGGATCGGGTAACCTGCGGTTGATGAAAAACCAAGTAGCCCAGCAAATAAGCTTATATGATAAAAATTTATCGGAGTTGGCTCATGAGTACAGTTTGTCAAAAACCGAGTTTGCAAAAATGGAAGAATTGTATTTCAGGATATTTGATTATTACATTTCTGCCAAGTTATATCCGGGTTGGGATCCTGTTCCCGGTGATTCTGCATTCAGGTTGAATCCGCCGCTTATTGAAGATGATCCTAAGCTGATGAAAGAATTTATCGGTTGGGTAACATTTGAAAAAGGTATTTACCGCGAACAAATACAGAATTATTTGAATACTCTTAAAGTAACGGCAACCGAATTACTGGCCCTGCTGAAAAAAGAATATCGCCTGAAATGAAAAAGGTACCGCAACTGCGATACCTTTTCTTTTCCCTTTATCAATACGTATCTTTTATCCCCTTTGCTCTCCGGTCTTCAAAGGGAGGTTTGGGCGCTAGTTTCCTTGGATTTGTTTTTATTAATTTCAACACTTCATCAATAGCTCTTATTAATTGCGGATCATTTCCTTTGGCCAGTTCTGCAGGATCATCCCATACTTCAATCGTTGGTGTTACACCATACCCTTCAGCAAACCATTTTCCATCCGGTCCATACAGGCGGGCATCTGGAACCGTAATGCTACCGCCATCAATTAATCCGTGACCAGTTGCAGGTCCCACTAATATTCCCAATGTTCTTTCGCCAATGACCGGGCCCAGGTTGGCTGTTTTAAATGCCCATGGAAATGCATCGCCTCCACTGCCTGCCCAACCATTAATGAGCATAGCCTTTGGCCCATCATTTCCTTTAATGGGTACACGACTGATTCCGGCATTGCGCCATGCTATATTATACAGATTAGGACGGTTCAGCATTTCAATAAAACGATCACCTAATTGTCCGCCGGCATTAAATCGTTCATCAATGATAAATCCTTCTTTATCATTTTGCGCATAGAACTGGCGCATCAATTCTGTTTGCCCGTTTCCACCGGTATTTGGCATATACATATAACCAATTTTTCCATTGCTGAGCTCTTCCACTTTTTTTCTGTTATTCTCTATCCATTCCAAATGACGAAGACGGCGTTCCTGCCCGGTAGTTAATGTTTCTATCAACACATCTTTTGCTCCTTGCATTGATGGCTTATCATTTACTTTCAGAATTACTGTACTGTTGGCCATGCCATCCAATGCTGCATAAGGATCAATCGTTGCATCAATTATTTTTCCATTTACTGCAAGAATATAATCCCCTTCTTTTACAGAAACCCCCGTCATATCAAATGGCGATCGCACTTCATTATCCCATGCAGCAGGACGAACAATTCTTTTTATACGATAAGCTCCATTGGCAAGTTCCCAGTCTATTCCCAAAAATCCATGTCCCCTGTTGCTGGATGTTTCCGTATCTCCCCCGCCAGCATAAGTATGTCCAGCTGCCAGTTCTGATATCATCTCTTCCTGAATATTTAACACATCCCAGCGGGTGATGGCATCTTTCAGCAGGTCGCCATATTGTTTCCGGATATTATTCCAATTCACCTGTTGCATGTCAGCATCGTAAAAGAAATCACGATAGCGACGCCATGTATCATTAAATATCTGGTTCCATTCTTCGCGGGGGTTCAATGTCATCTCCATGGCAGCAGTACGTAAGGGTTTTTCAATTTTTTGATCAGGAGATGGCTTTATTATTCCAAGATTATTTCCCTGTAATACCAGAATTGATTTGCCATCCTGTGTAGTTGTAAAATCATTGACACCCGTCATTACTTTTTTTTCTTCTCTCTTTTCAAATTCGTAATAATAAAGAGCCGGTTGCTCTCCACTGGTTCCGGAATTAGGAAAACGGATATAAAGAATTTTGCCATCGATAGCGGCAATATGCCCGTAGTTTCCTGCAGCACTGGATAATACCTGTACTCTTGTTTCAAACATTTCAGGTTTTACTGAAATGGGTTTAGCTGCCGGCTTTTCGGCGCTTGACGGTTTTGCATCTGTTGCAGATTTTTCTTTGCTGGCTGTGTCTTCAGTTATTTTTACTTCATCATTTCGTGCAGGTAATAAACTTTTAGTTATGGGGTCAAGACTGGCATAGGCAATTTGAGTGGAATTAGGATAGATCCATGTTGCATCCACGCTGCTGTAAACGGGCTGAAGCCTGCGGTCTGTTTTAAAAAATATATATTTTCCTGCGGGGTCAAATACCGGGTATGTGTCATTATAAAATCCCGATGTTACTTTATGCAATTTTTTTTCAGTGAGGCTGTAGATATAAATTGATGAATTTAAATTATCGCCGGTTTTATTGTAGGTTAAAAAATTATTATCAGCACTCCAGCTAAGTCTGAAGCCACGCAATGCGCTGGAGTTAAGTAAACTTGTTTTATCAACGGTTACATTTTCATTACTGGTTATTGTCACTACTCTTATTTCCTGCAGGTCATTTATATAAGCCAGTTTTTTACTATCTGGTGACCAGAAGATCTGAAAACCCATTCCTTTGCCGGTATTGGTTATTTTTTTTGAAGTCCCTTCTTTTGTATCCTGTAACCATATCTCGTACTCACCACTTTGATCGCTCCAGTAAGCAATCCATTTTCCATTGGGCGACCAGGCAGGATTTTGATCAAAAGCGCCGCTGCTGTTGGTAAGATTTAATACCGGGCCGTTTTCAGCAGGCACACTGAATAATTCTCCACGGGCTTCAACAACTACTCTTTTTGCATCAGGAGAAATATCCGCATTAGAAATTCTGCTACCTACATTTTCGGTTCGTGGCATCAGCGTAGCAAAATCAGCCACCACATTTATTTTTACTTCATCATATTTGTGCGAAGTAAGATTCAGTAAATAAAGTTTGCCTCCGGCTTCAAACACCATATCATCGGGGCCGGCACTCATGTGATTAATGTCTTCCTCCTTAAACTTTGTGATTTGTGTTTTAGATTTCGATGCAATATCATATACCCAAACATTGCGGCGTTTGTTTTCATCATTGTCGCCTATATAATAAATTTTATTTTTATGCCACACGGGTTTGCCTTCTGTAGCGCTGCTCTTAGTAATATTTTCTGCTGTAATTTTTTTCAGGTTAAAGATCACCACATCAGAGGCAAGGCCTCCGCGATATCTTTTGAAAGGATAATCTTCCGTGACACGGCTTACATAAGCAAAATTTTCACCATCAGGAGAAAAACTACCAAGCTCTCCATAGGGAACCGGAAGTTTTTCCGGAAGCCCGCCGTTCTTTGATAATAAATAAAACTGGCTCACATTACCAACACCCATTTCACGAACTGAAGTAAATAATATCCGGTTACCATCAGGATGCCAGTCCACCACATTATCCAACATCGCATTCCATGTAAGTCGAACAGGTACTCCGCCATATACTGGTATGGTATAAACATCTGCATTGCCACGGTACCGGGCTGTAAATGCCAGTGTTTTCCCATCTGGTGAGAAACGAGGATTTGATTCTTCGCCGGTACTGGATGTGATACGGGTTGCAGTGCCGCCGTTCTTTGAAGCAATCCAGATATCGCCGCCATACACAAAACTTATTTGCGAAGAAGAAACATCGGGATAACGAAAAAGCCGGGCATCGATTTGTGCGGTTACAAGCTGGCTGAAAAATATAATAGCCAGTAGGAAAAATACTTTTCTCATAATAGTTGTTTTTGGAATGAAAGCTGGGGTCAGTTTTTAAATATAAGGATATTATTAGTGGGAAAAATTAATTTATGATCAACAGCCAATTAAATAGATGATTGGGAAATCTGGCTGATTTACTAAGTAAAGGAAAAATAATTATCGGATCAAAATAAAAACTTTGTCTCTGCTATTATTTTGTAGATTCATATTCTGTTTTTAATCCACTCAATGATTTCAAAAAAAAGAATCAGGTTTCATTTTAAAATTTAAAACTAATCTCATGCAAAGAAGAACATTTATTAAAGACACAGCATTAACAGCTATGGCCGTAAGCGCCGCAGGTTTTGTCCGCTTTAATGGAACAAATTTTGAAGGAGATTGCGAAACGACCACCGATATACTTGGACCCTTTTACCGGCCTGATGCACCCATACGCAGTAATATGCGGGTAAAAAATGATGTGGGAGTATTGATGGAACTCAGCGGCCAGGTAAAACATAAAGATTGTAAAACACCACTAAAGAATGCCTGCGTAGAGCTCTGGCATTGCGATGCCAAAGGTGTGTATGATAATGAATCTCCCGATTTTAAATACCGGGCAAAAATTTACTGCGATGAAAAAGGAGTTTATACTTTTAAAACCATATTACCTGTACCGTATGATGTAGGCAATGGCACTGTACGTCCTGCACATTTCCATATGCTGATCTCTGCTACGGGATATCAAACTCTGATTACTCAATTATATTTTACCGGCGACAAGCATATTGCAAAAGATCCTTCGGCTTCTTCACCTGCAGCCAAAAGAAGAATACTGGATATTAAAAACGACGATACGGGGGGAAAAATAGTTTGGTTCAATGTGACCATGATGGAAAAATTGCCTGCGGATGCTGCAGTAATTGACAGACTTATTGGCGCCTATACAAGGACAGATAATAAGAAAAAAGAAGAGTTGTATAAAAAAGATGGCATGCTATGGATAAAAGATGCAGAAAGTATTAATGGCGGTTATCCCCTTGAATATTCCGGCAACAATACGTTTGAGGATTATGGACGGGAGTCGAAATATCAATTTACTATTGAAGGTAGCGGCTCAGTAAAACTTTCTTATACAGGCATTACCTGGACCAAACAAAAAGAAGGGTGGGATGCAGTGAAGGGAAAATAAAAACTCAACGCAGAGAACAAGAGGTCACGGAGTTTACGCAGAGTAATTCAATAAACTCTGCGCTGTCTTTGCGTCCTCCTGTTCTCTGTGATGAAAAATTTATGGTTGAATTAATAATGCTTATTACACTTTAAAAAATTATCACTACAAAGCGGTTTATTAAAATGAATTTATGCTGAAATTTCTTTTACTCTTTACTCTAGCTCCTTTAACCGTATTGACACAAGAGAAACAACTTGATAGTTTATTTGCCGCACAAAAGAATTTCAGCGGCGTTGTGTTAGTTGCTGAAAAAGGTAAACCCATTTATCACAAAGCCTTTGGCTATCGTGAATTTGCTGATCAGTCTCCTTTAAAAGCTTCAGACATCTTTGAACTGGCCTCCGTTTCCAAGCAATTCACAGCCATGATCATCATGATGCTTAAGGAAAGTGGGAAATTGAATTATGATGACCTTCTGGAAAAATATATTGACTTACCCTATAAATGCATTACCATACGTCATCTGCTTACACATACCAGCGGACTTCCCGATTACCAGGATGTGATGGATAAATACTGGGATAAAAGCAAAGTGGCCGGCAATGAGGATTGCATTGCTTATTTAAATAAATATACTCCACCGAAAATATTTGAGCCCGGGGAAAAATATACCTACAGTAATACGGGTTATTTATTACTGGCCAGTATTGCTGAAAGAGCAAGTGGTAAAAATTTTATTGAACTATGCAGGAAATGGATCTTTCAACCGCTGAAAATGAAAAGCACCAATATCCGGACACTTGAAGAAAAAAAGGCAACAACAAATTTTGCCATCGGACATATTTATGTAAAAGAAAGAGATCAATATGTTCGGGCCGATTCATTTCCTTCAACTGATTATACCATCTGGTTGGGAAACCGCAAGGGGCCGGGAAGAATCAGTTCTACTGCAGCTGATCTGCTGAAATGGGACCGGGCATTGTACACAGAAAAATTAGTCAAGAAATCAACTTTGGCAGAAGCATTCTCTCCTATGAAATTAAATAATGGCAGTTTATCCAATTATGGATTTGGATGGGATTTAAGAACCGATTCACTCTTTGGAAAAATTGTTTCTCATGATGGTGATAACCCCGGATATAAAACAAAGATCATCCGGTATATTGATAAAAAGAAAACGGTAATTCTTCTGAATAATAATGCTCATGAAAATTTCGGGAAGATCGTTCAACAGCTTACTGAAACATTAAAGAATTAGTCACGGAAGCTGGAAATTTATTCCGTGCTTCCGTGGCATTTATTATTTTTTAGGTAATTCCCTCATATGATACTCTTGTATTAGCGGAGGGTTTTCAGGAGAAAGTGTAAAATAGATTTCTATATTGCTCTTTTCTGCTTCAATAATAAATATTCCTCTCAGTTGATTTTCCGGCTTCACTTCGGTTACCTTAAATATTTTCCCGGCTTTGGTAAATAAATCTCTTGCCTGTTTCTTCAATGAGTCAATTGGATAGTCAGGAAAAAAATTTTCTGCAAACAACCCGCTTTGTTCAGCATTATTCCAGTCGGGTAAAATTTTCATCAATTCATTCCTTCTTTGTTCCAGAATTTTAGAAGAAGGAAGCTGACGAGGTTGTAATCCTGCAATTTTTATTATTGTATCCAGCACTCTCAAGTTCACAAAACCAAAAGGAGAATAGGTGCGGTTTGCAAAAGCTACTACGCCAATTCCATAATCAGGCATAATGCGCCATTGACTGCCAAAGCCGGGTAGCCCACCGCTATGCGCTATATAAGTTTTCCCGTCACAATCCTTCATCCAGCCCAATCCATAAGCATAAGCAGATGTAACGGCACAGGTTCTTCCATCCGGAAATTTATAATTGGGATTAAATCCATTCCATCGCCAGGGATGATGCATTTCCCTTGCCGAACTTCTTTTAATTGGTCCGTTATCAGGTGCATTATTTGGTGGCCATGCAGAAAGATGAAATGCCATGTATTTTGAAAATTCATCAATGGAACTGATCATACTCCCCATTGCCCCCCAGCTACCATCAGGTGTATCGTGCAGTAATTCTTCTTCATTCCATTTTTCATTCAGCCAGCGATAGCCATGAGCTAATTTATCCGGAGCAACATCTGCATATTCATAGGTCGTTGTTTGCATTTCCAGTGGCTCAAGAATATACTTTTTAATATAATCCTGGTACCGCATGCCTGAAACTTTTGAAATGATTTTTCCCTGCAGGGCAAAACCAAGATTACTATATTCGAATGCAATACCCGGAGGATTGGAAAAGGATATTTGTTTGCCAATAAATTCCATTAAGTCTTTATCCGTATCTGCCAGTTGCCGGTCGCCCCATGGATTATCTTCCGGTAAGCCGGCGCCATGTGTCATCAGGTGTCTTATGGTGATATGTGGCGCATCGGCTGTGGGGTATTTTAAATTTTTTAATTCGGGAATATAAAAATAAGCCGGGTCGTCAAGGTTTAGCCTTCCTTCATCTCTCAATTTCAAAATAGCCATCGTAGTAAAACTTTTGCTCATGGAAGCAATACGGAAAAGAGAAGTTGAAGTAACCGGGATTTTCTTTTCTATATCAGTGTATCCATAATTACCTGTATAAGCCAGCTTGCCGTCTATAACTATACCAAATGAAATACCAGGAAAATGATTTTCCACCGCATGTTTTTTATAAAGACTGTCAATTACCGGGAAAGTCTGGGCTATTTTTTCCATACGGGCAGGATCTGTGAAAGTTGCGGTTTGATAAGAAGCGTCATATTTAGTGTCCGCAATTTTACTGCTTGTGTTGTCCTGATTACAGGCAATAATTAAAATTGTTGCTGCAAAAAAAATTAATTGCTTCATCATATCTTGTTTATGCCAAAATTAATTTTTTACTCTTTGTTCTCTTTTTCTTTTTGCAATTCTTCTGAACTTACTCTTTTTAAATTAATAAACGGGCTGATCATCAAATAAAAAAAAGATTGTTTCTTCTTACTATCAAATTCTGCCAGCCCGAATTTGATTTCTTTTACTGGTTTATATTTAAATGTGCCGAATAATCTGTCCCAGATAATAAAGATGTCTGAAAAGTTAGAGTCGGTATAATACTGGTCCTGCTCATGATGCACTTTGTGAAAATTGGGAGTGACAAATATTTTCCCTGCCGATTTATCCAACCAATCAGGGAAAATTAAATTGGTATGTTCAAGGAATGCAAACAAGGTAAATATCAAAATATAAAAGCCAAATGTGAGCAGATCCATTCCAAACAGAGCAACAGCCAGGATGCTAGCCGTTCCAAACACAAGGATTTCTATCGGGTGGCCCCTGAAAAAAGTAGATGAATCCATCGATGTATCGCTATGATGTACTCTGTGCAATCGCCATAACAAAGGAACTTTATGCGCCAGCCGGTGAAACCAATAGGAAGTCATATCAAATAACGCAACACCGGCAATGAGTTTTACCCAAAATGGTAATTGCAAATGATGGAACAATCCTGTTTGTTGGCCATTAAACCAATTCATACAAAACACCTGGAAGAATGCAAAATAATACCCGGCAATAATAAAAACAACCTGGAATAATATATTGTTCAACAAATGCTGCGGCCGTTTATCGAATCGAAATGGACGTTTAAACAATTGTTCCATGGTATACAGAACGACCAGTAACCCTACAATGATGTAGTTGAGATCAATATTTAATAATGCCTGTATTTTTTCCATAAGTGACTTTTATTATTGTTTAAATGAATTACCCCAAGCCCATGCTATCGCTATTCTTTGAATTCTTTTTTAGTGGTTGTTTTTTCCAGTAGGTTAAACTTCTCCATAACCACTCCAGCGGACCGAACCGGAAATATTTCAGCCAGATATGGCTCCAGATGATTTGTATTATCCAAACTGTACCTACCACATAAAACAACTGATGGTATTCCAACTTACCAAAATAGCCAAAGCCAATACCCATGAAAAATATACCACACATTATGGATTGAGTTAGGTAATTAGTGAAAGCCATCTGTCCTACCGGACGCATCAATGCAAACAACCATTTAAACCATCCGGATTTGTACATAAGCATAATGAGGCCAAAGATGCCGATTGAATGAATAGTTCGTTGCAACTCGTAAAATTCAAAGTTTTTATTTTTAATGATTTCATACCAGTTAAAATTATAATTTACTTGACTGGTGACAAAGAAATAAGAAAGTGGTAATCCTACTCCCAGGCCAATGGCCGTCATCCATGCATATACTTTTGTTTTTGCCTCGCCCTGCAAAATTTTTAATTTGAAAAATGCCAGGCCAATAAACATGAACAGGGGTATATCCCAGATAAGAAAATAATACATGCCGTTTGTCTGGCTGTCTGCAGACATATTGCTCCTGGTTTCATACAGATCTGCATAGCTGCCCGTAATTCCCTTTACTTGTTTTTCTATCTTCTTTTTTTTCTCGGCAGGATCTGATTTTTTTTTAATTTCATCCATTGCTCCCAATTGTGCTTTCTGTTTACCGGTGAGCTTTGTTTGGGTTGTATCAATGGCCGCTACCAGTTCTCCCTTAGCAATCACAGACTTGTTTTTATACAAATCCCTGTTCTCCCGTGCTGTCATCAGCAAAAGACATACGCCGGCGGCAATTAATAAATGTTTGGGCGATAACCTGCGGAATGCAAAAAGTATAATACCGCAAATGGCATAAGAATAAAGTATATCCCAATACCATAATAAAACATACGCATGAACTACACCAAAAAGCAATAACCACAATTGCCTGCGCATAAAAAGTTCGGCGGACATGATTCCGGAAACTCTTTTTTCAAGGCGGGTAGTAAATATATACATGCCTGCTCCGAATAACATGGAGAAAATTCCCCGCTGGCTTCCTTCAAAAACTCCCGGTCCGAATACATACCAGAAATAATAATTCAGATCGCCCTGGGGTTGTAGTGAAAAATCACCTATTGCAACCGGTGCTAATCCGAAACCCGGAATATTCATTAGTAATATGCCAAGTATGGCAATACCCCGTAAACTGTCAATGATTAAAATTCTTTCCTGCTGGCTGATGGGTGCAGCCAGCACAGGCGTGGATGACTCGTTAGACATGATAGTTGGTTTTGGTTCAAATTTGAAGATAATGATCTTTTTCTACTAAAAACAACCCCATATCAGTGTTATTAAATCTTAACTCCGGATATTTATTAATTAATTTGAAATTTAGCAGGCTATATCTATACTAAGCTTCCTAAAAACAGAATAAAGATTCTAATTGCTGTTGCATTCTGATTTGATTGATAAAGCAGAAATAGAGGCGATGGTGAATTATAATTATAAACATGAAAAATAAAAACCGGTATTGAAATCAAATTAATCTCAATACCGGTTTAAAATATTGTTAGCTTCTCGGCCGGTAAATATCAGCCACCAGCAGTTTAATAGTTGTAGTACCCATGTTGATACCTGAATGTGTTTCTGTGGGAATCACTATTGCCGCCCCCGTTGGTAATTCAGCTACCTGTGCTGTTCCGTCTTTTGAATAAAGCCTGGCTGTGCCACCTTGTAAAACATAAAGCACATAATCCGGATGCGTGTGCAACCCGACCGAATCGCCGGGTTGAAGGGCTACTTCATACAGTTTTATACCCAATGTATCCTTATGAAGAGTAAGAAAAGGAGCTTCCACGTTCACCGGATCCATAGCCGGGTCGTAAACAGGCATGGCAGTGGTAGTGGTAGCCTCAGTTGCTTCTGGTTCATCCGCTTTTTTTTCATTGTTGCAGGCAATAAGAAAAAAAGGAATAAGCAGTGCAAGAAATATACTTGCGTTGGTTTTCTTTTTCATTTTTAATTTGTTTTATGATGAAATTTAAATTAACCATTCATGATCAAAATCCTTTCTTGTCTCCAATATGTTTTTCAAACCACTCCACATTTGTCTGCATGGTTTTTAAAACCATAGTAGGTTCTACCGGTCCATGACCCTGCCGGGGCATGGTGAGCATTCTTACCTGCACTTTTCTTCTTCGCAGTGCATTGTAATACATAATGGAATTACTGATTGGTACCCGTTGGTCACCTTCGCAATGCTGCAGCAACACCGGTGTTTTTACATTTTGTACAAAACGCAATGGTGAGTGTGCATCATACTTGCTCCAGTCATCCCAGGGATTTGCTTTAAAATAAGATGG
Source organism: Chitinophagaceae bacterium (assembly GCA_035292525.1). Taxonomy (GTDB): domain Bacteria; phylum Bacteroidota; class Bacteroidia; order Chitinophagales; family Chitinophagaceae; genus VBAS01. The sequence continues at coordinate 9,058 of DATDPZ010000066.1, read as the reverse complement.
AAGAAATCCTTCAATATCATCTGTAAGATTCTGATGTGCCAGATCCACCACCGGCGCACCGATGGAAGCTGCTTTGAAACGATCGGTATGCCCAACAATCCAGCTGCTCATAAATCCGCCATAGCTCCAACCCATCACTCCCATATTTTTTTCATCGGCCACTCCCATTTTTATTACATGATCTACGCCTGCCATTAAATCTAAAAAGTCTTTGCCGCCCCAGTCTGCACGGTTGGCCATGCGGAATTCAGCACCATAGCCGGTAGAACCTCTCGGATTGGGACGTAACACAGCTACACCCATTTCTGCAAAAGCAGCAATAGGATATGTACCGGAATTGCCCACGACACAGGTTTGCTGAAAAACTCCAGCAGGGCCTCCGTGTACATTTAAAATAAAGGGTACTTTTTCTCCGGGTTTATAATTGAGCGGATAAGTAAGTAATCCTTCAATTTCTCTTCCATCGGCGCCTTTCCATTTTACTACTTCTGTTTTTGGTAAGGGTTTACCTGCATGTTCTGCATTCAGGTTGGTTACTTTTTGCGGAGAAAAATTACTGACCGTGCTGATATAGGCTTCCGGTAATTGCGATGGATTCTGTAAAGTGAAAGTAAGATGTGTACCAGTAGAATTTAATGTGGCACCGCTCAGATATTCTTTCGATCCCTTATTCCATTCGCTGATGGATTTGCCATCCACGCTGAGCAGGTAAACACTGTTCAATGTTTTATTGGGTTCACTGTAAATAATGTTTTTCCCGTCGGGTGTCCAGCCAATGATACCTCCGCTTTCATTGGGTGTTGCTTTCAGTGGCCAGCTTTTCCCCCGTCCGAACGGGTCATCCGGGCGGGCATCTGCCAATGAATAGACCCTGACATTTCTTGGGCCCGGCCAGTCAACTGGATCTGCTGTACTATAATAAACTATTTGCTTTCCGTCCGGGCTGAACTGCGGATTGGTTTCACCGGCTGCAGTATTGGCTATTGATTTTAAATTCCCGCTTTCAATATCAATTAAAGAAATATCGCTGTACACATTATCATTTACTTCAGGCGACTTGCCATGACTGAAAACAATGCTTTTCCCATCAGCACTCCAGTCAAATCCGTTCACATTATAATTTTCCTTTGTGATTTTTTTCTGCACATATTTTCCGGCAGTATCTTTTTTACCGGGCCATAATACATAAAGCCGGTTTTGTTTTATTTCCTCATCCGTAAAATACCAGTCGTTTTTTGCTTTTTTATTTTTATCTTCTCTTTCTTCCGCTGCATCCTGCATGGTAAAAGCAATCATTTTCCCGTCGCGGCTCCAGTCATAATTACCCACACTGGTTTTTACATCCGTTACTTTCTCTGCTTCGCCACCACCCACTGGCAGTATATATAAATTATTCTTGCTGTCTCTTGATGAAGTGAACGCAATCCATTTCCCATCAGGGCTCCATTTTAGATTGGAAGAATTTTTTTCTCCTTTGGTTAACTGAATAGTATTACTGCCGTCAGCATTACAAAGCCATACCTGGTTTATATATTCACTGCGATCATCTGTCATTACGGCTTCCCTAACAGTATAAAGCACTTTACTTCCATCCGGTGAGGCCAAAACGGACGTAATGTTTTTGATTTTCAGTGCTTGTTCGGGAGTCCAGTTTTTTTGAGCAATAATTAAAAGAGGAAAAATGAAAATTACAACAAGTAGCAATCTTGATTTCATAAAATTAATTTTTACAAATAAATAATTAATCAGTAGTAATAAGATTCAATAGGAAAATTAGATGAGGTAGTAAGTAATAGTACAAGTTAGGAAGATGGGGGAAGAAAAACAAAATCACTTTGAAAATCATTATGAAACACAGCGGTTGGTTTTATCTACTTCGCTATATTATACTCCCGTTACTAAAAACACGGTAAAATGAAAATAAAGCCCGGGATTCATGTTTAAAAATACATTCGCTCATAATTTTAATATAAATTGAACAAGCATAATTAAAAAAATCTTTACCTATGACCATTAATAAAAATATTTTAACCATGAAATCCTTCCTTTTTGTGTCAGCTATTATGCTGGCTGGGTGTAATAGCGGTGATCAGCAAAACAAAACAATTGTTTATCCCGATACAATTGACATTCGTGATAGTGATTCAGCCAAAGCAAAAAAGGAAATACCGGCAGCAACAATTTATTCCAATGACCGGTTTAAAGAAGTAACGGTGAAAAAAACCGGTGATTACAGTTTTCTTATACAGGGCAAAGCACAAATTTTTGAAGCCAGCTTTAGTTGGGTGGTAGAAGACGGCCACGAAGAATTGAAAAAGGGATTTGAAATGACTGATGCCGGTGCACCCGAATGGGGTAAGTTCAGTTTCACAATTGAAGTTCAAAAAAAACGAACAAATTCAACCTTACTATTAATTTTGTTTGAATCCAGCCCTAAAGACGGAAGCCGCCAGTATGAATTACCGGTTTTGCTTTATTAATTGATAAAGAAGCAAATTAAAAACTGAAGTAAAATCACTATCATACGCAATTATGACATCACCAGTGTAAATCTGGCAACAATTATTACTGATAAGATAATCTGAAAACGATATTTTTCGTTACAAAATCAGAAAACGTAATTATGAAAAAAATATTTTTGATTTTATTCTGTTTCATTTCAATAAACCTGAATGCTCAATTAAAGGACACTGTTTTTATAAAAAGAACCATATCGGACAGCCCCTATCCTTTTTATCATGCTATTTTTATTGACAGTAGTCCGGATTCGGAGCATCGGAAAAAGCTCATTGATTTTAAATTCAACAGTTTTGATTCTGCCAGTTACTACGAAATAATAAATCTTTTATTGCCGCTAAATAAAATTCAAAATATAAAAGCAGGGTTCCCGGTAAAATGGATTACTTTAAATCAATACAAAGGAGAATATTATTTATATCGTCCGTCTGAGGCAGGATACCACTTCAAATTTGAACTCACTGACAGCGCCACCATTGACTACACCATGGAAGGCCCTATACCCGGTAAAATAAAGCGTATAAAATTCGATGATGATATCAATTGCACAATTGAACGGGAACATCCCTGGGAGAGCCGGGAAGTTTCAATTAAAATTATTGATAAGCAAAAAGGAATTGCTGTGTTTACCTTTACCGGGCAAAAATCCGATAGATGGTACCATCTGATGGTTGATAGCAAGAAAGCAAATCTTTTCCCTGTCATCGTAAATTATTGTATAACTGACAAACAAGGAGAATTGGATTTTGATTCAATTGATTTCAACAAGCTGCTAAAATAAAAGCTCCTGCTATCTTGTAAGAAAAACAGACTCAGGATTAGTTCATAACTTCATCAGTAAAATATTCAGAAAGTCAGTTCCCGGAACAACAACTTTCATCAAATCACAAAAACCATGTTTGAAGCAGCCCTTGAAAAAGTATTGCAGTTTACAAGACCCCTGCATACCATTACCAGAACCTATGGCGGGCTATTATCTCCCGGCTCCGCTACATTCTTTTTTGTAAATGATTCCGGCGTGGCTGTTACCTGCAAGCATGTAGCCAACCTGATCCCTACAGCCGAAAACATGAATCAGCATTTTTTAAAATTTAAAGCCGAAAGAGATAAGCTCGCCAAAGACAATAAATTCAGAAAAAACTTACAGGGTCTGGAAACAAAATACAAATACAACAAGGAAACAACGGTACAGTTAAAAAATAATTTTATAAATTGTTTTGATAAAATTGAACAGATCACCTGCCATACTCACCCAACCCTTGACCTGGCCATTATTGAATTTAAGGGGTTCAATAAAACTCTTTATCAATCTCATGCGGTGTTTATCAAAGACAGTAAAACAATAAAACAGGGAAGGTATTTGTGCCGTACAGGCTTTCCTTTTCCCGAGTTCAATAATTTTAAACATAATGACACCACTGATGATATAGAATGGACAAATACTGGCAATCCCAATTCACCATCTTTTCCGATTGATGGCATCGTAACAAGATTTGTCGGCCAACCGAATGACGGCGGCATAATAGGAATAGAAATGAGTACCCCCGGGCTACGTGGCCAAAGCGGCGGACCTTTGTTTGATATAAACGGAACCATTTATGGCATGCAATACGCCACCAATCACCTTCACCTGGGTTTTGATATCAAGGATAAAGAAGTGGTACATGATGGAAAGAAAAGCAAAGTTTCAAACTATCCTTTTTTACACGTTGGGCTTTGTGTACATGTTGACAGGATAAAAGAATTCCTGACCCAGCACCATATTTCATTTTCAGAATCAGCATAAGTCATCCTAAAAAATAATAATTAAAAATATGGCTGGCATTATTGTTCAACTGGCCATTTCCTGGTTATTGATCTGGTTTTTTGAAAATGGTAACCCGGCTATGCCGGGTATGATGCCCACAAAAAGAAGGCTGTTTGAATTTGGAATATTCTTCATTGCCTCATCAATTTTTTGTTCTTCTGATTTTTCTATGCGAATGTATTTTGCTGATCAGCGATGGGTGCTTAATCCTGATCTTAAAGCAAATCTTAAAATAAAAAGACGCAGTATTGTTAACCAGCCGAATCATAAAACTACCGCCTGATCATTATTGTTCCTCTTCTGTGAGAGTCGTTACCGGCGCCCAGTTTATTCAGGTTATAGGTAAAACTGAGTAAAAAGAAGCGACGTAACACCCGGTTGTTCTGGTCTTCAATATAATTCTGATTTGTATTTCGAACGATGGCCTGGTTCTCATTTAGCAGATCAAATACACTTAACTTTATTTCTCCCCGGTTGAATTTCAGGAACTGCTTACTGAATGAAGAATTCCACAAAGGAACTTTTGCATTGAACCCCGCACTGCGCTGTGTACTGATGGTATAGCGGAAATCAGTAGAAAAATAAAAGTTTTTGGGGAGCTCCCAGCCCACATCCACCCGGTAATCCTGTGTGAAATAACTATTATTAAGTGTAGATTGAAGCGAATAGGTTGCCTTACTATAGGTGAATCCGCCAGCGACGGTAAAATCAAATTTATTGTTGATGGTCTTTGAAATTTCGAGATTGGGGTCAATTGCCAGATTTCGGATATCATTTCTTTCCGTGTTGATAAACTGAATGGTTTTGCTGAAGTTGACACCGGTATTAAAATTCATTGTGGCCTTTATAAATCGTAATGGCCATCCCAGGCTCAGGTCATTGAACAAATTATAAACCCCATCCACATTCACGGGCTTCGTTGTTTTTCTTCCAAAAGAATCTATGATATCAAAATTTACAATCTTGTTATTGGTAAATGAATAATTGCTGAACAGGAAGAGGCTTTTACCCCGAAACGGATTCATGCCGGTGTAGCTGACATTAAACCGCTGTGTATATTCCTGTTTCAGATCAGGATTTCCTTCTTTGATATTAAGCGGATTACTGACGTCCGGCACAGGCTGTAACTGCGAAACGGAAGGCGGATTGGTGCTAGCTCTGTAATCAAGACGGATATTTTTATACCTGGTAAAATTATACTGGAATCTTGCATTGGGCAACAGGTTGCTGAATGATTTGCTGATCACTGAATCTTTTATTCCGGTTTTAATTGTTCCTTCCAGATCAGCCTGCTGCCAGCTGACGCCTACAGAATAATTAATTTTTTTTCTTTGTGTACGGACACGGAAACCTGCGGAAGTGGTGCCATAAGTATTTTCAAAATTGTTGGTCAATAGCTGGTTTGCCATATCATGTTTACCGGAAATCCGATTGTAATCAAAAGTTTGTTTTTCTGAAACTGACAAACTATTATTTCTGGAAACACTGAATTCCATCAAAGATCTTTTAAAAAGCGGTTCTGTATAAACCACACGGCTGTTATAACTCCTCGTGTCACCCGTGGTAATGTTTTTCTGGTTTATTGAATCTGTTTTTACCAATATACCCTGGCGATTGTAAAACTGGTTGACCGACACCAGCTCTCCGGTTCCATCACTTTCGTTGAGTGTGCTGCCGATACTTAAAGAAAATGTTCTTCCTCTTTTATTGAATTTTTTCCGGAACAATAAGGTGCCATTGAAATTATATCCCTCGCTGGCGGAAAGATAATCACTGATACCCCGGTTACTGCGCAGTAATTGTTTTGACAGGGTTTCATAATCACTTAAAGAATGATTTTTTGAATCCTGTATACTCAGGCTGGGCGTAAACTTTAAAGAGTGCAGCGAATCAATCACATAATCATAAGTAAGATTGAAACGATTTGTTATGCTGCGGTTATCGGAAAGAGCGTTTTGATTATAGAAATAAGTGGAGTCCGGCAGAATGTACTGCCGGCTGAGTTGTTGATTCGTTACCGGGTTTATGCGACTATAGAAATAGTTGCTCTGCAGTTCCATTTTTTTTCCAATAATATTATTATAGTTGGCGCCACCTGCCCATGAAGTATTGATTGCATTGGCATTTCCACCTCCCATCAAAGCTGCATTGGGATCATCTGCCCTGATATTGATATCAATATTGCCACCGCCACTCTGTATCTGCCGCATAGAGCCGGTAAAGCTTAAAATATCCATGAATGAAAATCCTTCCGCATTGGTATTGTTACCCATTCCTATTACTGACATTTGCCGGGCGCCTTTGAAAGAATTAATATTTAACCTTCCCTGGTAGCGGCTATCTGTTCCTCCTCCTGCATTCACTTTTCCAAAAACACCTTTCTTCTTATCCTGTTTCAGTTTCAGGTTGATGGTTTTTTCACTTTGACCGTCATCAAAACCGGTGAGTTGAGCAATGTCGCTTGGTTTATCATATACCTGTACTTTATCTACTGCATCTGCAGGCAGGTTTTTTGTTGCCATCTTAGGATCATTGCCAAAAAATTCTTTTCCATCCACCAGCACTTTGTTTACCGCCTGGCCCTGGGCCTTCACTGTTCCATCTTTTTCTACCTCTATGCCGGGCATTTTTTTCAGAAGATCTTCCACCACGGCATTTGGTTTTGTTTTAAAAGAACCGGCATTGTATTGAATTGTATCTCCAATTAAAGTAACCGGTGGCGCCTCGGCTATCAGCACCAATTCTTCCAGTACTTTTGTTTTATCGCTTAACGCTATATTTCCCAGGTCAATATTTTTATTATTTTCAGCTATAGAAAAATATTTATTTGAATTATGATATCCCACATGGGTAATCAGCAGGCGGTAGTCGCCATAACTTAAATTGGTTAAAGAAAAAGAGCCATTGCCCGAAGTCATAGTAAATGTTACCAGGGAAGAGTCTTTTTGTTGTAAAACAGTAATGGTGGCAGCGCTTACGGGTTGTTTGGAGATCGTGTCAAAGACAATTCCTTTTACACTTCCGCTTTTTTGTGCAAATACAACCGTTGAGGCATATACAAGAATAAAAACAAACAAAACGCTTCTCATCATATTTTTGATTTTTCCCGGTAAAGCCTGAGATTGAGCTACGAAAATATTACTGTTGATAATGCTATGTGGTTAAGTTGCGTTGAATTAATGTTAATGAAGGTTAATTTAAATTCATTTTTACTGATCAGTGTTCTATGATTTTGCCTCTTTCATCATCTTCTTTTTCTTTTTCATAAATCAGAATTTTTACGATCCAATTCATCAATTCTGTTTCTAATAAAAGTTCTACTCTTAATTTATTAGCAGATTTCCTCCCGGGACTAAAAATAATACTTGAAAATTTCAATTCTTCAGCAGGTTTTGAATAGGCTCCTTTGAAAACAAGGTTTGTTTGCTCTAAAGAAACAGAAAGATTGTTTATGGAGCCAAATAAGGACTTATATTTTTTAACTGCTGCATCCCAGTCGCCAGTTCTGAACATTAAAGCCTGCCAGGAAAAAATGCTTTTACCCACAGCACTGTATTTTGTAATAATACATTCTTCTGCACCGCTGATGTTGAGCAAGGACCGGTAATCAGCGGATTGAGGATTTTCCACAAGTAGTTCGCCGAGGAAGCTCCTGAACTGGTTGGAATAATCGCCAACAACTTTTGAAAGATCTGAACGAAAGCTGTTTTTTACAGGAATGGCCTGCCCCCAAAAAAGCAAACAGGTAAGTAACAGGGCAGTAGTAATGCAGCATTTTTTCATAAGAAGGGCTTATTTATAATTTCTTTTGCAAAATAATGGGGAAAATCAGAACACTGAGAATACTTTTCCAAAAACTATTCCGTTATCTAAAAAAATACTTTATGAAAAAGAAAGTTATCGCCATCCGCCTGGAAGAAGCATTGATATATAAACAGTATTACCGGCCCTCTCTTAACCTGCTGAGATTCCTGAGAACAATAGCCGGTGTATTTATTTCGGGGCAGACACAGGGTGTGAGCAGGCATTTTTACAGAAGAAAATAAATTTTCCGGATTTTGTTTATCGTCAGATACAATTCTGATTTTTACATTTTTACCAGTATTCTATTTACTCTCTTACCTGATTATTAAATTATTGTTTTTGCGGTAATTCTTTTTTAAAAAGTACCTGAACTCAGTTTCTGCTTAATTTTTTCAATCAGTTCGTATACAACAGTTTTTTATTCTCCCTTTTTCTTCACTATCAGAAACCAGTCATTTTCCAATGGCAAATAACCATAATCATAGCAATAGAAATAAGTTTTACCGGTTTTGGTAGTGTAAGTATGTGTAAGGTATTTGAAATGAAACCCGAGCCGCTGTAGTTTGTCTTTATTTGCTTTGGCAGTTTCTTCTCCCCCGGGTAAAATGCTTTCCAGGATTTTCCTGTTTTTCATCAGTGTGTTATTAATATTTCTTAAATAACCGCTATGACTTCCTTTGGCTTTTTGCTGGTTGTTGTAGTTATTGCGGCAATAATCATTGCAGAATTTCTTATCAATTCTTCCTTTCAATGTTTCTCCGCAGGCAAGACAGGTTTTAGCTCCAGATACAGGCATAGTAAAGATTTCAGGCAATCAAGATACAGAAAATTATCCGTGTGCAAACGTTTTTACCCGTTTAGCTTCACAAGTAAACGGATAAGAACCGGCTACCGCTTTTCGCCACTATCATCTTTGTGTTGTCAATCGGT
>DATDPZ010000065.1:0-6013 GCA_035292525.1 Chitinophagaceae bacterium | reverse complement strand
CCCTGCATTTGGAACAACACTGCAACAAGAAAAGAAACTTAAAGAGATCGGCATTCAGACTGAAAAATACAATACCACCTGCCCTTTTGTAGAAAAAGTGTGGAACCGCAGTGAACAGATAGCACAGAAAAATTATACCATCGTTATTCACGGTAAACCACGGCATGAAGAGACCAGGGCTACTTTTTCCCATGCAGCCGCATATGCAGCTTCCGTGGTGATAAAAGATATGAACGAAGCGGAAAAGCTGGCGAAATATATAACCGGCGGAAAAATACCCGCCGGATTTTATGTGGAGTTCCATGGCCAGTACTCAGATGGATTCATCGTGGAAAAAGATCTGCAGCGGATTGGTGTCGTCAACCAAACTACTATGCTGGCCAGCGATACACAAGCCATTGCAGATTACCTGAAGCAGGTGATGATCACTAAATACCAATTAAGCGAGGAAACTTCGGAAGAACGTTTTGCGGATACCAGGGATACTCTTTGTTATGCAACGCTGGAAAATCAAAATGCAGTTACGGGAATGCTGGAGACGAAAGCAGATATTGCCATTGTTGCAGGCGGGTATAATTCTTCCAACACTTCGCACCTGGTGGAACTGTGTGAGGAAAAATTACCTACTTACTTTATCAATAATGAAGAAAAGATTATTTCAGAAAAAGAAATTCTGCATTACAGTTTATTAAAAAAAGAAGAACGGCTTACAACAGGTTACTTGCCGGTAAAAGAAACGGTAAAAATTCTGATCACCAGTGGTGCCTCCTGCCCCGACGCAATAGTGGAAAGGATCATTAATAAACTGGCTTGCTTCTTTCCCTCATCAAAATCAATTAATGAATTAATTTTGAACTATTAAAATTCCGATCAAAAAAAAATAAACCGGCACAGGTAGCTTTCGAATAAGTTCAAATTAATTAATTCAGTCAAACCTTTTGATTTTCTATGATGCTGTTCTCTTCCCAACAGGACGTAAAAGACGGGCCGTATAATAATTCGTAATATTCATGTGCCATACGATTGCTGTCAAACTGAAAACGGACATCCCTCATACCATTTTTGACAATAGAACGCCAAGTATCATAATTATCATAATACAAAGGGAGAATTTCATCTTCCAGTAATTCATAAAGTTTATCCAGGTCATATTCATCCTGTTCCTGTTCGGCCATGTTTGCATAGTCTGCTTTTGGTACAACAAATCCATTGTGACGATGATTTATAAATTCTGGTATCCAGCCGTCATCAGTTGAAAAATTTACAGCTCCGTTCATGGCAGCAGTCATCCCGCTGGTGCCGGAAGCTTCCCTGGGCACCCGGGGATTATTCAACCAAACATCTGATGCCTGTTTCATCCTTTTTGAAAGTCCGAGTTCATAGCCGATCAGTACTGCTACATTGGAATATTTTTTACTCAGATGCACCAGGTTATTAAATTCAGAAATGGCAGGATAATCTACCGGGTAAGGTTTGCCGGCCCAGATGATCTGTACAGGATATTTGGAACTGTTTAAAAGTTTTTCAAATCTTTTTTCATCGGTGGTAAGCAGGTTGGCTCTTTTGTAACCTGCAAAACGGCGGGCCCACACGATGGTGAACACATTTGGATCAAAGATTTTTCCAGTTTGATCTGCCACTATTTCAAATGCTCTTTTCTTCAGGTATTTTTTCCGGTCGTCAAATGCCCAGTCATTACCTTCTTCCATAAACTTGTACAACTGCTTATCGGACCAGTATTTCCAGTTTTGTGAATTGGTTATCGAAATGATCGGACAAATGTTCTCATATTTTTTCCACATTGCTCTGGACACATGACCATGCAATTGAGAAACAGCATTGGCAAGATTGGCAAACCGCAGCGCAACCAGTGAATGATTAAATTTATCTTCGGTATTCCCGGTCAGTTTTTTCACTTCCTCCACACTCAACCCGCAGAAATAACTCATTTTATGACACAGGTAGATATCATGTTTCTCATTCCCTGCTTCCTCCGGTGTATGCGTGGTAAATACCAGTCGTTTTTTCACTTCATCAATATTATTTTTGAATTTATTATACAAATAAAAAGCAGCTGGCAATCCATGCGCCTCATTTAAATGATAACGGTCCGGATTAAAACCTATTTCTTCCAGCAATTTTGCTCCGCCAACCCCCAGTAAAATAAACTGTGCCACTTTCGTGGCAACATTTGCATCATAGAGACGATGAGAAATTGTTTGAGAAACATAATCATTCTCTGGCAGGTCCGTGCACAGCAGAAACAAAGGAGCTGTTTTAAAAATTTCCGGATCCAGGTACCAGGCTTTTACCCATACCGGGTGTTCATGAACTGTCAACTGGAATTTGATACCGGTATCTTTTAAAAAACTATATTTTTTTTCCATCCAGCTTACCTGCAGCGTTTGATCCTGGTTCCGGGTCTGATCGTAATATCCATACTTCCATAAAATGCCAATACCAATCATGTTCTGTTTTAACTCATAAGCACTTCGCAAATGTGAGCCTGATAAAAAACCCAGACCACCGCTATAAATTTTTAAAGGCTGGTGCGTAGCAAACTCCATAGAGAAATAAGCCACTTTTTTTGAATAACGTTCATCAAACGGGTAAGGAACTTTGAAATTTTTGAATCTCATAATGTGTGATTTTTACACAAGGGCGCAATTTAAATGTAAAAACTCAAAACGAACTGTATAATTTCTGAATAGTGTTGATTAGTTGTTTATAAACAATAAATCCTTTAAGAAAAAATATCTTATTGATAATTACTTTCTATTAATCCTTTACCGTTTTTTTATTTGTTATTTTTCTACGAGGGTAATTTCCGTCGAAAGAACATTTAACTCCACGGTGGGTGCCGCAGGGGCCCAACTCCTTAACAGAAACAGTAGAAGAAGTAAATGTGAATTGTAAAATACAAATATCCCCGGGCTGCCTGTATTCTGCCACATTTGATTTTATCAAAGTAGCCAATCCTTTCAGTTCACCGGTACATTCCCCTCCGGTACGATCAAAATGTATAAAGAAATTTAGTTTCCCCGGATTAGCCGCATCTCTTATTGACACGATGTTCATTTTGTCTTTTACATAATCTGCAGAAAATTTATGTTTCCTGTTCATTGTATCAATCGGGTTGATCACTTCTTTTACCCGGTCATCCAGTGCATCTGTCATGATCAGCATAAATTGTTTTGCATCTGCATTATACACATACACTTCTTTTCCTTCTGCCATAGAACCATCGTTCATTTTCTGGGAAGTGTTTCTGAAAATTGAATATTTATTATCGATTCCTGCAACCTGTTTTGTAGAAGATTTACCATCATCTTTCAGTAATGGCATGGCCTTAGTAAAATTATTTTCTTTATCAAAACAAATAATATATACCAGTTTTTTATCTGCCTGAATTGCCTTTACAAAAAGATAGGTTTCCCGTTTTTCCACTGCCACCCTTTTAAGCATATAAAACTTTGGTTTAATTTTTTTCCCGAAATCTTTTGCCGGAACAGAATCCGGAATAAACTGTGTGAATATTTTATAACTGATCTGTAAAGAGTCAGGCTCTTTTCTAAAAAGTATACTGTCTGCAATTTCATAAGTGGGTTTTACCAGTTCAAAGGCTCTGATAAAATCATCGATTGCCACCGGTTCCTCTCCAGATAATGAAGGCTTTTTTTTCTCCTTACAGGCAGCCAGGATTAATCCTGCTACGGCTATTAGTGCCAGTTTTTTAAACATTGTCATCAGATTCAGGTTCGAAAATAAATCTTTCCACAGAATGTAACAGGAAATATTTCTTGGATGTATCATAGATATTTTTTAGGTTTGACTAAATTTATTTTTAGACGTGTTGAATTTTACCACCAGTGAAGAAAATTATATAAAAACCATTTTCCACTTACAAAGCGAAGATGGAAATGTGACCACCAATGAACTGGCAGACCGCCTGAATGCAAAACCGGCTTCCATTACGGATATGATGAAAAAATTAAAGTCCCGCAAGTTGGTTCATTACCAACGATACCGGGGCTTCAGGCTATCAACGGAAGGTAATAAAGTGGCGTTGGGCATTATAAGAAGACACCGGCTATGGGAGTTTTTTTTATCTGAAAAATTAAAATTCAATTGGGATGAAGTGCATGAGGTGGCCGAACACCTGGAGCATGTGAGCAGTAAAAAACTGATTGAAAAGCTAGATGAATATCTGGATTTTCCAAAATTTGATCCGCATGGAGATCCTATTCCGGATGTTCATGGCAAAATGGAAAGCACAAAGCATATCTGCCTGGCAGATTGGCCAATGAATAAACCGGCTATCGTTTGCCAGGTAACCAATCAATCATCCGGGTTACTGGAATTGATTAATCATAAAAAAATAAACATCGGCACCAAACTGGAAGTGAAGAAAAAATTTAACTATGATGAATCGCTGGAAATTAAAATTCAAAGACAATTACCCATGACGATCAGTGCTCAACTGGCAAAAACTATTTTTGTAAATCATGTTTGAAAAAAACCACTCCTATTCTTCTTTAAGTGAAGTAAACCAAAGTGTAGATACTACCAGTACCCGGCGACCGGCCTGGCGAAAAATTCTGGCTTTTTTCGGGCCTGCTTATATGGTGAGTGTTGGTTATATGGATCCGGGAAACTGGGCCACCGACCTAGCTGGGGGCAGCCAGTTTGGGTATAAACTGATCTGGGTTTTACTTATGAGCAACCTGATGGCTTTGTTATTACAAAGTTTATCTGCCAGGCTGGGAATTGTAAGAGGAAGAGACCTGGCACAAGCCAACAGGGAAACTTATCCCCGGTATATCAATTATGCATTATACGGGCTGGCAGAAATTGCAATTGTGGCCACTGATCTTGCCGAAATACTCGGTATGGCTATAGGCATACAGTTGCTCACCGGACTTCCGTTGATTTATGGCGTCTCAATTACTGTACTTGATACGCTTCTTTTTTTATTATTGCTTCGGCTGGGCATCAGGAAAATGGAAGCTTTTATTATCGGACTTATTGCCATTATAGGGTTTTCCTTTCTTACAGTAATTATAATGGCTAAACCGGATTTAAATGAGGTAGCTGGCGGATTTATTCCCTCCATACCCAGTCAAACGGCTTTGTATATTGCTATTGGCATTATAGGCGCCACTGTTATGCCGCATAATCTTTATTTACACTCTGCCCTGGTACAAACCAGGAAAATTAAAAGAGACACTAAAGGAATAAAAAAAGCATTGAAATTAAATTTTATTGACAGTGCTATAGCACTGAACCTTGCCTTTTTTGTAAATGCCGCCATACTGGTTCTGGCAGCTACTGTTTTTTATAAAACAGGGCGAACTGATGTTGCAGAATTAAAAGTGGCACATGAATTATTAGAACCAATGCTGGGTTCCAGTCTTGCACCTTTGCTTTTTGCTGTTGCCCTGATAGCTTCCGGGCAAAGTTCTACCATAACCGGCACACTAGCCGGCCAGATTGTAATGGAAGGTTATCTCCGCCTGCGCATCAGCCCTTGGGTACGCCGGTTGATGACCAGGTTACTTGCAGTCATTCCTACCATAATTGTTATACTTATTAATGGCGAAGAAAATATTGACAGCCTGCTTGTACTAAGCCAGGTAATTCTTAGCTTACAATTAGGTTTTGCCATCATTCCGCTAATCCATTTTACCAGTGATAAAAAAACAATGGGACAGTTTGTTATCAAACCTTTTATTATATTCCTGGCAACGTTAATAACGGTTGTACTGGTTTACCTTAATATCCGGATGGTAGTAGAACAGGCAACTTCCTTTTTTACAAGCCCCGAAAATCTAATATGGAAAGCAGTTATTATAGTAGCGGGTATACTTTTTCTTACTCTCCTGGTTGTGTCAGCAGTATATCCTTTTCTTAGTAAAAAGAAAACTGCAGCAGCTTTACAGATGCATACAGAAACCGGCGAACTGGGGTCTATACCCATGCCAGCTTTTAATAAAATTGCTGTTTCGCTTGAATT
>DATDPZ010000064.1:0-2596 GCA_035292525.1 Chitinophagaceae bacterium | reverse complement strand
ATCGTCAAAACAAATTATGCATTGAGAGGCCTGGCCGTTCCTGCGGGCAACCATACTATTGAATTCAGGTTTGAACCAAAGGGATATATCATGGGCAGAAAAATAACCATGATAGCAAGTATTTTCTTATTGCTGCTGTTTGCCTTCACCTTTATTATTGAATGGAGAAAAAATAAAACCCGGAATTATTGACCTGAAATGAAATCATGCTCATGCTACATTCTTAGTCATTATGGAAACCACTTTATCTGTCATTACCATCTGCTATCAAAATCCTGATGAACTGATCAGCACCTGTAATTCGGTAGATAAACAATCACGGCTGCCTGATGAACACCTGATCATTGATGGTTCTGCTGATAACCATATTATCAACTGGCTTAACAATACGGCCCAGCCTCCTTACAGAAAATGGATACATGAAGAAGATAAAGGCATTGCTGACGCTTTTAACAAAGGAATAAAAAATGCGACAGGTCATCTGATACACTTTCTCAATTCAGGTGACAGCTATTATGATCCCGGTGCAATAAAAACTGTTTCAGCCTGTTTTGAAAATGATCCGGCTTTAATGTGGTTACATTCAAAGTATGTGCAGTACAGGGGAGGTATCCATGTGATCAGCGGATTACCTTTTGATAAAAAAAAATTATGGAAAGGTATGAGGCAGGTGGCTCACCCTTCCATGTTTATTAAAAAAGAATTGTATGATCGTTATGGCTTTTTTGATACCGAACTGAAAATTGCCATGGATTATGATTTCCTGTTGCGGATCCGTGACGAAAAATTTATTTTTCTGGACATCCCTTTGGTTTGTTTTGCTCCCGGTGGCGCCAGTGATAAACAATTCATTCGGGGTTTGCAGGAAGTAAGAAACAGTTATCGAAAACATATTGGCACGGATGTAAAACAGGTTACCTGGCAATGGCGCCAGCGAATGCTCCATTTTTTCATGCAAACGGGATTGGGAAAGAATTGGTTTAGTCTAAAGAACAGGAAAAAACAAATTCTTTAATTCATTGCTACGATATTCAAATATTCTTTTTTACTTAAACGGGGAAAAAATAATAACCGGCAGATGGCATTTAAAAAAGAAATTTCTAACCGCTGACTGGCATCAATGGTTTTAGCTATTAAATTCTTCCGACCATACATATCAATCCATTTATTAAAGGCAGCTGATAATCCCGGTTCATTATAGATTGCTGCAATTTGTTTCAGTTCAGCTGCCCGTTTATTTCCACCAGCCCCGCTTTTATGTGTATCATGAATCCGGTACAAAGAAAAATATTCCTGTATGGGTGTAAGCCTAACAGAAGATTTCTGCGCCCTGATAAACCAGTCCCAGTCAAATGTGAAATGCAACTTTTCATTAAGAAGGCCAGTTTGTAACCAGGCAGACCTTGTAAAAAATGTGGAGGGCTGAATGATATAATCGCATAAGGAAAGTTCAAACCGCTGATGAGCTTTTACCACATCGCTTCCTCTTGTTTTTTTGCTCTGATCATTAAAATGCAGACAGTTTCCAAAAATTATTTCTGCAATATTGATATCGGAAAACAAATGTGCAATTTTCCGGAATATGCCGGGCATATAAGCATCATCAGAATTTAACCAGCAAAGAATTTCCCCGGTGGCTATCGAAAACCCTTCATTGATAGCAGCAGCCTGCCCTGTATCTTTTTTACTTTGCCAATGTGTTAAATGCTTTTCATATTTTTTAATAATCTCCACGCTGTTGTCTGTACTTCCGCCATCCATGATGATATACTCCAGGCGTGGATATCCCTGTGAAATCACAGAAAGAATGGTTTGTTCAATAAATTGTCCCTGGTTAAATGAAGGGCTAATTACAGATATTTTGGGAATCATTTCACTCATTAGTTTATCTTGATTGCATAAAGCATTCCAAATTGGTTTAGTTCGTCACTTACAGGCGACATGATAAAATAATGCTGTTTGACCAGTATGTCTAGTATATCTTTTTTCCCTTTGAAATGAAATTCCACCATAAAAACTGCTACTTCACCAATCTTGTTTTCCCGGTCTAATTTTTTCATGATTTCATATTCCGCACCTTCACAGTCCAGTTTCAGAATAAGTTTTCTGCCGGGATGATTTTGCCTTATTTGTAAAATTATCTCACAGATATCTTGTATTTCCACTGAAGTATTTTCCCTTTTCAATTCATCAGGCAGTTCATTAATGAAATCAGCCGTTGTGCTTCCGCCAAGAAATCCGTTAGCTGGCTCTGGTACTTCTACCTGCTCATTTTTATTTCCTAACCCATATGGGAAAATTTCAATTTTCTGTGACAATTCATTGTTTAAGGCAAGGTTCTCTTTTGCCTGGTCATAAGTTTTCAAAAACGGTTCGTAGCTATACACTTTTTCAACATTTTCAAAACTTGCAAAATATAAACTGGCAAGACCTATATTCATTCCCACATCACAAACCACATAACTTTCGTTTGAATGAAAATCGTAAACCTGGTTAATAAATATTTCTTCTATTGCCTGCAGGTTGTCATAATTATAAACATGAACCCGGATTTTTTTATTATTGAACTGAATAAACAATATCTCTTTTTCCCCAT
>DATDPZ010000063.1:0-9355 GCA_035292525.1 Chitinophagaceae bacterium | reverse complement strand
AAAAAATCACCGGCCGCTGATAAAAGATTTTGATGACGATGAATTAAAAAAATTTATTCTTAAAAAATATGCTGATAGAAAAATCTATTACGAAATGTCGCGGATCACTATTGAAGAAGAACATAAAAACGTAGAAAAAATAATAGAAAAAATATTTCATGCATAAAAAATTTATTGCTTTAGGCGCTTTACTTGCCGCTTTTGCAGTGGCATTTGGCGCTTTTGGCGCACATGGGCTTAAAAATATTGTTGAGGAAGAAACAGTAAAAACATTTCAAACCGGCGTTCAATACCAACTTTACCATGCGCTGGCTATTATTTTTACCGGCATACTTTATGAAAGACATTCATCAAAACTGCTTCATTATGCCGCGTGGTTTTTTATTTCGGGTATCATTTTATTTTCCGGATCTCTTTACCTGCTTACCCTGCTAAAAGCTACGGAAACGGTGGGGTTAACCAGGCTGGGGTTGATTACTCCATTTGGCGGTCTTTCATTCATCTTTGGCTGGGGATGTTTGTTTTTATCATACTGGCGCAAAGAATAATCAAAATTTTTATACAACACCAGTTTCAGTATCTCAATTTTAACAGGAAGCTGAGTTGATTGCACAGGAAAGGATTTGTACTTTTGGGAACATTGATTTCAAATCGTCAATTGCTTCTTATTATCTTTGTAAACATGGCTAATAAGCTAAAGAAAGTTTCCACTAAAAATCCTGAGGAAAAACCGGGAAAAACCAGTTCTGATAAACTAAAACCTGAAAAAGAAGAGAACGTAAGTTTAAAAGAACTGGTAAAGGATGAACGTACCTGGAAAATTTCCGGTGCCGTTTCACTTTTTGTATCCCTGTTTCTTTTCACTTCATTTATTTCATATTTTTTTACCTGGGAAAATGACCAAAGCGAAATCCGGAAAGGATTTTCCTTTTTTAATGAGGATATCAATGTGCAGAACCTGCTGGGTGTTTTAGGCGCTTTTGTTTCTAATTTTTTTATTTCTAAAGGTTTTGGTGTTGCTTCCTTGCTGATCTGTACTTTCTTTTTTATAGTGGGTGTCAATTTACTTTTCAACCGGAAAGTATGGTCAGTTTGGAGAAATGTTCGTTACGTAACCATAGGGATGCTGGTATTGTCTGTTTGCCTGGCGTTTATATTTACCGATGCCTATTTCTCCTACGGCGGGGCAGTGGGTGAAATGATTGTAACCTGGTTGGTAAAATTCATGGGTTCATTGGGTACCGGGGCTTTACTTTTTGTGTTGGCATTGTCTTATATCATCTGGCAGTTTAATCCTTCTTTTAAAATGCCGGGGAAAAAGAAAAACGAAAGTGCATTATTGAATGAAGAAAAATCAGAAGAGAATCCGTTACAGGGTAACGGGAAAACGATCAATGATGTTTATAATGAAGACGAATCTGAATCTGCCAAAGGGAATCTTCTGAAAAATAACGGGGGCACTTTAATATTATCACCGAAACCGGAAGATGAAACAAATCAACCTGAATTTAAAATAATTGAAAAGGAGCAGGAAGAAGACGAGGATTCTCCAACTGTTTTTTTAAAAGAATCTGAAAATGCCGGGTTTAATGAAGATGAAATAATTGTGGATACGGAAAATATTACAGAAAGGAAATCCAAAGCGGAACGTGATTCCACGCCTATTGAACTGGAAATAAAAGAATCCGCTGCTGAAATTTCAGAAGAAGAAAAAGGATATGAACATTTACCTCCCTATGAACCTACACTGGACCTCAGAGATTATCGTTATCCAACACTGGATCTTTTAGATACACATGGCAGCGATAAGATTGTTCAGGATGCCAATGAACTGGAGAATAATAAAAACCAGATCATTTCCACTTTAAGCAATTACGATATTGAGATTCAAAAAATCATGGCAACTGTGGGGCCCACTGTTACACTTTATGAAATAGTACCGGCAGCAGGTGTCCGTATTTCCAGGATCAAAAACCTCGAAGATGATGTGGCATTAAGTCTTGCTGCTCTGGGTATCAGGATCATAGCACCCATTCCGGGTAAAGGAACGATAGGTATTGAAGTACCTAATGTAAAGAAGAGTATTGTTGGAATGAAAACCCTGCTTGGCTCGGAGAAATTTCAAAAAAATAATTACAGTCTTCCGATAGCGATCGGAAAGAAAATTGATAATGAAAATTTCATTGTTGACCTTGCCAGTATGCCCCACCTTCTTATGGCGGGGGCTACGGGCCAGGGAAAATCAGTGGGCATCAATGCCATCCTGGTTTCATTGTTATATAAAAAACATCCTTCACAACTGAAATTTGTGCTGATTGATCCTAAAAAAGTGGAGCTTAGTTTATATAAGGTTATTGAAAACCATTTCCTGGCAAAATTGCCGGGAGAAGAAGATGCAATTATTACCGATACAAAAAAAGTGGTGCATACCCTGAATGCCTTATGTATTGAAATGGACAATCGATATGACCTGCTTAAAGAAGCCGGTGCACGGAATATCAGGGAATACAATGAGAAATTTATTAAAAGGAGATTAAGCCCCCTGAAAGGACACCAGTTTCTACCCTTCATTGTTTTAGTTATTGATGAATTTGCAGATCTGATCATGACGGCGGGTAAGGAAATTGAACTGCCTATTGCACGACTGGCCCAGTTGGCAAGAGCCGTAGGCATACACCTGATCATTGCTACTCAACGGCCATCTGTAAATATTATTACCGGTACGATTAAAGCAAATTTTCCATCGCGGATTGCTTTTAAAGTTTCTTCTAAAATTGACTCCAGAACCATTCTTGATACTGGTGGCGCTGAGCAGTTAATAGGAAAAGGAGATATGCTTATTTCCCATCATGGAGAAATAACACGTCTGCAATGTGTGTTTGTGGATACACCGGAAGTGGATAAAATCGTAAGTTTTATTCACAAACAAAGAGGCTATCCGCAGGCTTTCCTGTTGCCGGAGTATATTGATGAAAAAGAACTGGAAGGGAAAGATTTCGACATGAATGAAAGAGATTCATTGTTTGAAGATGCAGCCAGGTTAATTGTACAAAACCAGGTTGGTTCTACATCTTTATTGCAAAGAAGAATGAAACTTGGATATAACCGTGCCGGAAGATTGATGGATCAACTGGAATCTGCTGGAGTTGTTGGTCCTAACCAGGGTAGTAAGGCCAGGGATGTATTGATTAAAACAGAATCAGAATTGAACCAGCATCTTTCCAATTTAAGTTTATAAGTTGTTAAGATATCCCCGACAGGCAACTCAACAGCTCTGGTCATCATCCTCTCAGGGTAATTCACTTACCTTTGACGGCTTGAACAGACAAAATTCAGGTCGTTTAAAAAATTCAGAATATATGAAGAAAGTTTATTTTTTAATACTATTTGTTACAACTATCCTGATTTCTTCGGCCCAAACTACCACTAAAAATGATCCGGATGCCAAGACTATTTTAGATAGGGTCAGTGCTAAATTCAAAGGATTTAAATCGGCCAAAGCCAATTTTACCTATAAAGTGGAAAATTCATCCGGGAAAGTACTTTCTTCAAAAAACGGAACAGTTTTTATGAAAGGGGTAAAATACCAGGTGAGCATAGTAGGACAGGAAATATTTTGTGATGGTCAGAATATCTGGACATTTGATAAGTCTGCAAATGAAGTTACCATCACTACTTTTGATACAGAAGGTTCAACATTAACCCCCCAGAAACTTTTTACCAATTTTTACGACCATGACTTCCTTTATAAATTGAATGGCGAAAAAAAACAGGGAACTAAAACCATCCAGGAAATTGAAATGACACCCACTGATAAATCAAGGCCATTTCATAAAGTATATATTTATATTGATAAAGCCGGTAAAACAATCAGTAGTACTAAAGTGTTGGAAAAATCAGGCAGCCGGTATTCTTATATAGTCAACTCCCTGGCGCCAAACAGTACCATTGCGGATAGTCAATTTGTATTTGATGCAAAAAAATATCCCGGAGTAGAAGTGATTGATCTCCGTTGAACTTAGTTTCCCCAGCGAAAAGTTTTAATATCGAATCCTGCCAGGTCTAATGACCTGTCCACTACCGTAGATACCAGTGCTTCAATTGTTTTTGGTTTACTGTAAAAAGAAGGGGATGCCGGGCAAATAATTCCTCCGGCAAGGGTGATAGTTTCCATGTTGCGGATATGAACAAGGCTATACGGTGTATCACGAACAATACAAATCAGTTTTCTTCTTTCTTTTAAAATAACATCAGCAGCACGGGTAACCAGGTCGTTTGAAATACCAGTTGCAATTCTTGCCAGGGTGCCCATGGAGCAGGGAACAATAATCATGGTATTGTATTGGCCCGAACCCGAAGCAAATGGTGCTGAAAAATCATTACCGGTATAATGAGTGACCGGGTAATTCTGATAATCTGAATTTTCCAACTCTGTATGCCATATTTCTTTGGCATTATCACTCATCACGATAGCCAGATCCTGCCATTGGTCTTTTAATTTCAAAAGTTTTTCTATTAAAATTTTTGCATAGATAGAGCCACTGGCGCCGGCAATTGCTATTACTATTTTATTCATATTCGAATTTAACGATTTAAAAATTTGTCAACTAATGTTAGGCTGGTATGTAGTGTAAATTCTACAAAAAAACCGTCTAGATTAATAATGCTTGATAATAGTCAATATTTCATAGTTGCAACGTCAATGTTCAAAAAAAAGTGAAAAAAATTTGCTTTTGTTTAAAATTAATCCCGACTTTAGCAACGAATTTTCATAGGATAAGGTTTAATGGTTAATGGTTTTTGATTAGGGACCCCCGATTTTCATCGGGGGTTCATTTTTTTGATCGAACAGGGGCATAAAAAACCGCCTCATTTTATCAATGAGGCGGCTTCTAACTGATTATTTTTTTTGTAGTTTTTTATTCTTTGGATTGTCCATCATATACTCAAATCTTTTTCCACTATATTCTGCCATATCCGGTATTGCTTCAGCTTTGTAAAGTCCGGCATCCAGTTTCTTTTTGGTTGCTTCAAAAGCATTAAGTGTAAGTTCAATGTCTTCATCGGTATGAATGGCCGATGGGATTAGCCTGTAAATGATATGCCCTTTTGGAATAACAGGGTAAACTACGATGGAAGCAAAAATTCCATAATTTTCTCTAAGATCCATTACCATGGCGGTAGCTTCTTCCACTCCTCCTTTCATATAAACTGGAGTAACCGGCGATTCGGTATTCCCAATATCAAACCCTTTTTCTTTTAATCCGTCCTGTAATTTTTTAGCGTTATTCCACAGTTTTTCTTTAAACTCAGGACGGGTTTTCAATAATTCCAGTCGTTTAAGATTCCCAATTACGAGCGGCATGGGTAAACTTTTTGCAAATATTTGAGAACGGATATTGTATCGTATATAATCAATGATTTTAAATGGCCCGGCTATAAATGCGCCAATAGAAGCCATTGATTTTGCAAAAGTGGAAAAGTACAGATCAATCTTATCCTGGCAGTTTTGTTCTTCACCGGCACCGGCGCCGGTTTTACCTAATGTACCAAATCCGTGGGCATCATCAACCAAAAGCCTGAATTCATATTTGTCTTTTAACGCTCCGATTTCCTTCAGCTTTCCCTGGTCGCCTGCCATTCCAAAAACCCCTTCCGTAATTACCAGTATTCCGCCAGCTCCTTGTTTTTCTATGAGTGCTGTAGCTCTTTGAAGTTGTTTTTCGCAATCTTCCATATCATTATGTTTAAAAACATAACGATGTCCCGGATGTAATCTTAATCCATCAATAATGCAGGCATGGCTTTCTGCATCGTAAACAATCACATCATGACGGCTGCATAGGGTGTCTATTAAACTAAACATGCCCTGGTATCCGTAATTAAGTAAGGCACAATCTTCTTTAGCTACAAAATCTGCCAGTTCTTTTTCCAGTTGTTCATGTTGGTTGCTGTTACCACTCATCATACGGGCACCCATTGGCATGGCAAGGCCAAATTCGGTTGCTGCATCTGCATCTGCTTTACGTACTTCGGGATGATTGGCAAGACCGAGGTAATTATTTAAACTCCAAACAATTACTTCTTTGCCACGAAAATTCATTCTGCTACCAATTTCTCCTTCCAGTTTAGGAAATACGAAATAGCCATGTGCCCTTTCGCGATGTTGCCCCAAGGGGCCATAATTCTTAATTAATCGCTCAAAAATATCCGCCATAATTAATGAATAGTTGGTTATAAAAAAATTGAACCAAAGGTAAGGGATTAGACATGAAAGCGATATGAGAAGGGTTTTGTAGCAGAAAAAGAATGATTCTAAACAGAGATCATATAAAACTAAAAGCCGAGTACATCTTTCATAGAGTAAATTCCTTTTTTACCGTTAATAAATTCTGCTGCAAGCACGGCTCCCAGTGCAAAGCCGGTTCGGTTATGTGCTGTATGTGTTATTTCAATTGTGTCATTTGCAGATGAGTATTTGACTTTGTGAGTACCTGGTGCAGGATCCCTGCGTTCGCTAAGTATTTCAAGTTCTTCGGGGTTATTAGTATGCTGGTTTACCCAACTCTTTTTTCCGGGAATATTATCCAGAATCTGCTCTGCTAAAGTAATGGCAGTGCCACTTGGTGCATCTTTTTTCTGGGTATGATGAATTTCTGTTAACTGCACCTGGTAATCACTATTAGCTGCCATCATTGCAGCCAGCTTTTTATTTATTTCAAAAAATAAATTAACCCCTATACTGAAATTACTGGCATATAAAAATGCCGCATCATTTTGTTTGCAAATTTGATTTATTAGTTCCATTTTTTCCAGCCAGCCGGTGGATCCGCAAATAGTTGCAATACCAAAATCCATCAGTTTTTTTACATTTTCATAAGCGCTGTGCGGCCCTGTAAATTCAATAGCAACATCCGCCTTGGAAATATTTTCTTTTGTGAATTCCCCGGCATTATCAATATCTATTTTCAACACGATGGTATGGCCTCGTTGCAGGGCTATTTCTTCAATTGCTTTTCCCATTTTTCCATAACCTATCAGCGCAATATTCATACCTGGTTTCTTTTTAAATGGTGTCAAATGTTAGATTAATAACCGGAAGGGTTACTTTATACAAATGTAATTAATAATGCTCCTAATGAAGTTCATGCCGTTATTTGCCGATGGTAAGTACCAGGCTTATACCATTTGTACCTGCCATACTACTATGGCCCGGTTTAATTTTCAGCGAAAGATCTTCGCTGACATCAAAAGTTTTTAAATGAGCATCAACGGCGGCATCCAGGATATTCAGTCCCCAAATTATAGCAAAAATAAGAACAGAATAATCAGCGTTTCGCCTGAATTGATCCCGGTTAAATCGTAAAGACTCTTCAGATAAAGGAAGCAGCTTGGGGTTTATTTTAAAATATTCTGTTGAATCAGGCGGGTTTTGCCTGGCATTAAATTTTCCAATATATGCCTGTTTCAGATCTTTATAATTTTTAAGGTTATAATTAAATACAAGAGCAGTGATTCCTAAACCTCCGTAAACAAAAGGAAGTTTCCAGTATTTTTTATTGTAAATCTGCCCAAGACCAGGCAGAATAGCAGAACGGGTGGCAGCAATTTTCGGGTAATTAATTGTTGTATCAATTTTATCCTGGGCTTTCTTTTTTTCTTTTTTTGAAGAAATAGTTTCAGTCTTTGCAAGAGAATCCTGAGCTATACCCGAAACTGGGATAACGAATAAAAATAAAATGGCTGCCGGAAATATAAATTTGAAAATCATTTTAGTCTATCTGAACATTCAGCTGCCCGAGAAGTTTATTGAATTCATCCAGTGAGTAATATTCAAAAGTGATGCTACCATTATTATTTTTGTTATGCTTTAGCTTTACCCGTGTGCTGAAATGAGATGCTAATTTATCTTCAATTCTCTGAAATCCCTGTGGCAAAGAACTTTTTGTATGTTTTTTAACGCCACCACTTTCTTTATAAAGGTTTCTGACCAGTGCTTCTGTTTGCCTTACGGACAATCCTTTTTCCTTAATTTCATCAAAGATGAAAAGTTGTTTGTCAATGGAGTCTACATTGATCAATGCCCGTGCATGTCCCATGCTGATTTCTCCCATGCGAACCGCAACCTGAATATCTGGCGGAAGTTTTAGCAGCCGGATGAAGTTGGCAATAGTGCTTCTGTCTTTACTCATCCTTTCGGCTACCTGCTCCTGGGTAAAATCGAGTTCTTCCATCATTCTTTTATAGCTAAAGGCGATCTCCATGGCATTCAGATCTTCCCTTTGTAAATTTTCCAGTAATGCCAATTCCAGTAGCTGGTGATCATTTGTTTGCCGGATATAGGCAGGAATGTCCTGTAGTCCGGCAATCCTGGAAGCTCTTATTCTCCGTTCACCGGAAACAAGCCGGTAACGTCCGGAAGAAATTTTTGAAACTGTAACGGGCTGAATGATATCATGTGTTTTTATAGATTCTGCAAGGTCGTTTAGTCCTTGTTCATCAAAATGACGACGGGGTTGTTTCGGATTAACATCTATTTGATCCAGGGGAATCCGGATAACACCCGTAACAGATTCCATCACACTTGTTTTCAGGTTGCCACTTCCGGTTTTCAGATCGGAGTCAATACTTTGAAGCAGGGAACGAATTCCTTTTCCGAGGGCTTCTTTATTTTGTTTTGGAGCGGTCATTTAATTTTAGATTTCAGATTTAGGATTTCAGATTGAAGAAAATTTCTGTAATCTGAAATCAACTTTTTTCTCACAACTCAAGAATCCTCTCCTCCTGTTTAATCTTCGTCATATCATTTTTCTGCAGCACTTCTTTTGCAAGATTCAGGTAGTTCATTGCCCCTTTACTGTTCCCATCGTACAATACTACGGGTTTCCCTACACTGGGAGCTTCGCTAAGTTTTGAATTGCGATGAATGATCGTATTAAAAACTATATCTTCAAAATGACGTCTTACTTCACTCACCACCTGGTTACATAATCTAAGACGGCCATCATACATGGTCATCAGGATACCTTCAATTTCCAGGGTGGTATTCAACCGGCTTTGAACAATTTTTATCGTATTCAATAATTTTCCCAGTCCTTCTAAAGCAAAAAATTCACATTGTACCGGAACGATTACCGAGTCAGCAGCTGTCAGCGCATTTACAGTGATCAAACCAAGCGAAGGCGAACAATCAACAATAATAAATTCGTAATCATTTTTTACAGAGTCAAGAATGTTTTTTAAAACCATTTCCCTGTTGGGGTGGTTGATCATTTCAATTTCAGCACCAACCAGGTCGATATGAGAAGGAATCAGATCGAGATAAGGAATTTGTGTTTTTAAAAGAACTTCTTTT
>DATDPZ010000062.1:0-5128 GCA_035292525.1 Chitinophagaceae bacterium | reverse complement strand
CTATTTTAAAGAATTTATAAAACCAGAGCAGGAAGAAGCTTTGTTTAATCTGCTGATTGTGTCATTGGAAAAGAAATTCAGTATAGGCAAAAATTTTGTCTGGTACACCGATATTTATTTACAAAAGAAAACCGGGTCTGTACCCTTGAATGTACCCTTGATTTTTACCAGGAACAGAATCGGGTATGAGGGGAAACTGGGTTATAAAAATCTGACTTTATCCACAGGATTAGAAATACGGTATCACACCGCTTATAAAGCGGATGGTTATTCTCCGCCACTGGGTATTTTTTATTACCAGGATAGCACATCCATCAGTAACCGGCCGGAAATCTCTGCTTATTTTCATTTCCG
The DNA here is from genome assembly GCA_035292525.1 of Chitinophagaceae bacterium. Classification (GTDB taxonomy): domain Bacteria; phylum Bacteroidota; class Bacteroidia; order Chitinophagales; family Chitinophagaceae; genus VBAS01. The sequence goes on along the minus strand of DATDPZ010000062.1, from coordinate 4,774 downwards.
CATCCGGAACTTCCGGGCTTTTCTCAGGTTTGAAAATTTAAATTCACTTACCACAACCAATAGTTTTGGATTTCGCCATCACAATTTTGCAGCCCCGGGCTATCCTTACCCCGGATTGGTGATCAGGGTGGGTGTTTTTTGGAATTTTGTTAACTGATTGACAATTTCTTATAATTAGCTTTATTCTTTTATACTGACAAGCTTTGTTTACAGACATAGCGTATTATCTTTGTGAGTAATCAAATGAAAAAGGTTCTTGCTCCCATATTGCTCCTGCTATATATAACTACAAGTAGCGGCATTGTTATTAACCTGCATTATTGCATGAACCGGTTAACTACTGCTAAAATGGGGATTGTTAAAAGCGAAGTGTGCAGCAAATGCGGTATGTCAACAAAAGAGGGCAATAAATGTTGTCATAGCGAAGTGAAGGTCATAAAAATACAGGATGTACAGAAACTAAGTGAACTGAATTATAATTTTAGCACTTTCAAAATACTTGCGGATCGTCCATCAGTAATATTTAATGAACTATTAGCTTCAGTTGACAATTTTTCGTTTGTAAATAATCACTCTCCCCCCATTAGCAAACAAGACATCTGGCTTGTTAACTGCGTTTTCAGAATTTGAGATTTTTTTAGCTGTCGCCTGACGGCTATTGGTATTTATGTTATCGGACGGCATTAGTTGTCGTATTGCTGAACTTCTTATTTAAATTAAATATTAAAAATTATAAATCATGAAAACGATTAAATTATTATTCCTGACAACATGTGTGGCTACTTTATCATTCGTTGCTGTTGCCCAGAAAACAACAACAGAAACATTTAAAGTAAACGGCAATTGCGGAATGTGTGAAAACAAAATTGAAAAAGCTGCTAAAGATGCGGGTGCCAGCTTTGCAGACTGGGATAAGGACAATAAAACGATGACGGTTAAGTATAGTTCGAAGAGTTCCAACCTGTCTAAAATCCAGAAAAGCATTGCTGATGTTGGTTATGATAATGAAGGAGCCCTGGCAACCGGTGAATCGTATGATAAATTACCTTCCTGCTGCAAATACGACAGAACTGCATCTATACAAACAAACACAATGAAGATGGATTGCTGCAAAGATGGCAAATGCACCATGGAGGGTCATGAGGGGAAAGACTGTTGCAAAAAAGGGAGCGATAAGACGGACTGCTGCAAAGATGGCAAATGCACCATGGAAGGACACAGTGGGAAAGATTGTTGTAAAAAATCTTAATTAAACTGTTTCATTTTTCAAACAGCATGATTTATAAATCATGCTGTTTGAAAAATTTTAAAAAATTCATTTAAATAAAATGAAATACACCCGGCTGGTAATTGTTTTTATAGTGAGTATGTTATTTTTTACTTTGGCTAAGGCCCAGCAAACAATACCTAACATCGCTGATCCGCGGTTGAATTTTACTGCACAGGATGTGAATGGAGATTCAGTTCAACTATCATCTTTTAAAGGCAAAGTTTTTCTGCTGGATTTCTGGGCCTCCTGGTGCGGCCCATGCCGTGTATCAAACCGACAGTTAATAAAGTTGTACAATAAATATAAAGACAAAGGCTTTGAAATACTTGGGGTTTCACTGGACGATGAAAAAAAAGATTGGGTGAAAGCAATTGGAAAAGATAAGGTCACCTGGCCTCAATTGATCAGCCTGGGAGGATGGGATGCTGAGGCAGCTATAAAATGGAATATTGAAGCGATACCCGCCTCTTTCCTGGTCAATCAATCTGGTGATGTGGTTGCCATTGATCCTGAAAAAAATGAATTGGAGAAAAGGGTAAAAGAATTGCTTGGATTTTAAATGATTCTGCAAGCTGTGATTTATTGATAATGGAATGATAATTCAGAAAAATCAAAACAATAATGTATAATTTTACATCCTTTATTGCATGAAAAATTTCCTTGCTTTCATATTAGCCCTTTTATATTTCAGTTCTTCTACAGGGGCAATGGTACATTTCCATTATTGTATGGGCAAACTGGCAGATATGGGATTAGGGCATTCAGATTCCAGAACCTGTAAAGTTTGCGGCATGGAAAAATCAGATAAAGAGCATAACGAATGTTGTCATGATGAGTATAAGTTTTTCAAAAGCAGTTCAGATCAAAAAATTACTGAATCTGCATTGCAGATTATAAAGCCCGGAGTTAAAATTTTAAACGATTCCTGTTTGGAAATAATTTCACAGGAATTTTCATGCCTGTCCGGAGCAAATCTTTTTAACAACGCTCCGCCTGGATACAAGGTTGTTCCCGTCTTCCTGTTTATTTGTAATTTTCGTATTTGATTTTCCTTTCCTGACTTACTATCTGGTACTCTTCCGGAAATGAACATTCGTGTTCTTTTGTTTTTTTCTATTTTAATTCTTTACTAAATGAAATAATGACTACATACCGGTCATTCCAAATGTTCTAAACAATAAACCATTCATATGAAATAAGCCATAATAATTTTTGAATACCAATCAAAATAATAATTGGCGAATTCCTTGTGACGATTAAAAAACAATAAATTATACGCACATGAAAAAAATTATTTTTCTGGCAATTGCAGTAGTTACATTATCTGCAACATTTGCGCAAAAAGGAAACAGCAATTCAAAAGAAAATAAAACGGTGGTTAAAACTAAAACAATTTACACTTGTCCCATGCATCCGGAGGTGACAAGTGATAAACCGGGTAAATGTTCCAAATGCGGAATGGATCTGGTAAAATCAAAGAAAGACCAAATGGAAAAGAAAATGGTAAAAATATATACCTGCCCGATGCACCCGGAAATTACCAGTGACAAACCCGGGAAATGCTCTAAATGCAGAATGAATCTGAAAGAATCAGAAAAAGAAATGGCATCTTTTTCCTGCCCGATGCACACGGAAATTACAAGTGATAAACCGGGAAAATGTTCCAAATGCGGGATGGATCTGAAAGAAAATAAGGAAAAGAAATTGGATCATACTAATCATAAACATTAAGGCCAATAATAACAGTGGAGCTAAGTGGCAGTGTGGAAGAAATGTTTTTTTAATTCACGGGTTAAAATAAAATATAATGATTCCAAAATTAATTTCATGGGCATTAAAAAACCGCTACATCGTCTTATTGATTGCAGCAGGATTATTTGTCTGGGGAATTTTTAATGTGCAGAAAAATCCGATTGATGCGATTCCTGATCTCAGCGAAAACCAGGTGATTGTTTTTACAGAATGGATGGGCCGTGGTCCTCAGATTATGGAAGACCAGGTAACTTATCCGCTGGTCAGTAACCTGCAGGGCATTCCTAAGGTAAAAAACATCCGTGGCACTTCTATGTTCGGGATGAGTTTTGTCTATGTAATTTTTGAAGATGATGTGGATGTGTATTGGGCCCGTACAAGGGTGTTGGAACGTTTGAATTATGCCCAGCGGCTGTTACCCAATAGTGTTACACCAACTTTAGGACCAGACGGAACCGGAGTTGGGCATGTGTTCTGGTACATCCTGGATGCAAAGAATATGGATCTGGGAGAACAAAGAGCCCTTCAGGATTGGTATATAAAACTGGCTTTGCAAACTGTACCCGGAGTTGCTGAAGTGGCTTCTTTTGGAGGTTTTGAAAAACAATACCAGCTAATTATTGATCCTGTAAAACTCCAGTTTTATAATGTATCCCTGATGGACGTGATGAACAAAGTAAAAGCTAATAATAATGATGTGGGCGGAAGAAAATTTGAAATGAGTGATATGGCTTATATCATTCGTGGATTGGGATATATAAAAAACAAAGCTGACCTGGAATCTATTGCGCTGGGAAATTATAATGGTATTCCGGTAAGAGTAAAAGATATAGGAACGGTGCAGATGGGTGGCGATTTAAGGCTCGGCATTTTTGATGATAACGGTGAAGGGGAAGTGGTCGGCGGAATTGTAGTGATGCGCTATGGTGAAAATGCTGATAAAGTCATCAATGCTGTAAAAGAAAAAATGGCAGATGTGCAGAAAGGATTACCGGAAGGAGTGGCTTTTAAAACAGCTTATGACAGAAGTGAATTAATAGAAGCGGCGATTGATAATATAAAATTTAAACTGATAGAGGAAATGGCAATCGTTGCGCTGATTGTTATCATCTTTTTATTTCATTGGCGCAGTGCACTGAGTATTATCATCCAGATCCCGATTACGATTGCGATCAGTTTTATTTTACTTAACATGTTTGGTATTTCATCCAACATAATGTCCCTGACAGGAATTGCACTTGCAATCGGTGTTATCGTGGACAATGGAATTATCATGAGTGAGAATGCTTATCGCCATTTATCCGATTGGCAAAATAATCCAAATCCAAAATCGTAAGCCATGAAAAAACTATTTAATAAACTAACCGGAAAGGACAATTACAACCGGATACCGGAACTGGAACGGATGCGGCTGATTGAAAAAGCCTGTCACCAGGTATCAAGGGGAGTATTCTTTTCTACAATAATTATCATTACATCGTTCTTACCCGTCTTTTTGCTCACTGGCCAGGAAGGAAAATTATTTCATCCGCTTGCATTTACAAAAACATTCATAATGGTTGTAGATGCTTTACTGGTTTTAACACTCGCCCCGGTACTGATTTCCTTTTTTATGAAAGGCAGGTTCCGGCCCGAAACAAAAAACCCTGTAAACCGTATTCTGGAAAAAATTTATGAACCGGTTATCAGAACCTGTATTCAATGGAGAAAGACAACAATCGGTGTTAATATAATTGCATTAGCTATCAGTAT
>DATDPZ010000061.1:0-4464 GCA_035292525.1 Chitinophagaceae bacterium | reverse complement strand
AAAAAATTTACTAAGGAGATTTTCAATTCAGATGACAAAAAGTACTGGGGTACCGGAGATGTTTTAAATCCTGAATTGACTTGTAAATTAATTGATAGCGATCAAAAACTTTTTAAACTCACCGTAAATTTACCTCCACTTGCTGCACTCGTCTTGAAATAAATTACACCTTATCTGAATTACTAAAAAAATACTGTTAAAGTCTATGAGATACCAGAATTAGAAATTAATTTTGAAAGGAATCCGTATAAAGTATCATCCTAAAAAAAACCCTATGAAGTCTAATTTACTCCTCCCCGTATTTCTTGCTTTTTCATTCGCATCATTTGGCCAGAACGACAGCGCTGATTTTTATTTTCAAAAAGCAATGAAAGAAAAAGAAGCAGGTCGCAAACTGGAAGTCTGGAAAAATATTGACAAGGCTTATCAATTTAATCCCGGCGATAAAGCAATTGTAACTGAACTGGCTAATGTACTGCTGGAATTACGTAAATATTCCCAGGCAAAAGAAATGTTTAAGAACCTGGAAAAGCTGGGTGACAATTCGCCAACTGTTTTAAAACAAATCCTGAATCTGTCCTATAACACCAAACAATTTGACGATGCACTTGTTTATGCTGCTAAGCTGAAGAAAGGCGATCCGTCAGAAAAAGTAAATTTCTTCATTGGTAAAATTCATTATGACCGCGACAATTATGGAGAAGCAATCAAATACCTGCAGGCAGCAGAAGCAGATGAACCTCAAAATGCAGAAATTCCCTACCTGATTGCCCGTAGCTATGCAGATATGACCAATTATAAAATCTGTATCCCCTATTTTGAAAAAGCCATTGCAATTGATCCTTCAAAAAGCAACTGGATTTATGAATTAGGGCTCATCTGTTATGCAATGCATGCTGATAAAGATGCCCTGAAATATATGCTACTGGCAGCTGAAAGAGGATATAAACGGGATTCAGATTACCTGGAAAATCTTGGGATTGCCTACCTGAACGTGGGCAACCTGGCAGAAGGCATAAAAATCCTGAAAGAAATTCTGGCTAAAAAACCAAGTGACCTGAATATACTTAACATGATTGCGGAAGCCTATTACTATGCCGCAAAATTCCAGGAAGCTATAGACCATTGGGACCAGGTACTTACTTATGATAAAACAAATGCTCAATCCCTATATATGATTGGAATGAGTTATCAGAAGAAAGGCGAAAAAGACAAGGGTATAGCTCTTTGCGATAAAGCGATTGAGTTAGATCCCAGCCTGGCAATTTACAAGCAAAAGAAATCAATGATGGGACTTTAATCAAAAAAATACTATGTCATTAAAAAATCCTCTGCGTTGTCAGAGGATTTTTTTCATTTATATAATGATCGGAAACACTACATTCTTTCCGAAACTTTTATTTTGAGAATGTTGCCAAAAATAGTTGGTAAAAACAACTGAAACGCTGGATAGAAAAGGGTTTTAATTGAGTAAATTGAAACCCTTTTCAATTTTATATTTTATGGCAAAAAAAATCATGATGGGGATGTGGCAGCAAAAATGTGATTTTTTTTTTGCCTTTGTTGGTAGAAGCATCAAGAAAGCAGCACGTTATCGTTGGTGTGAGGCGTATAAAGTGTGTCAAGCCCACCAACGACAAAAAGTGTTCAATAAATAAGCAACCAAATTAACATTACATTCTTTCCGGAACTTTTATTCCCAGCATACCCATCGAGGAAGCAATCACATGGGCAGTTAACTCACATAATTGCAGCCGGAGTTGTTTTTTTTCTCCGCTTTCGGCATTCATCACCGAATGTTCAGTATAAAATGAATTAAATGTTTTGGCAACTTCAAATGCATAAATAGCCAGTACAGAAGGGTTATGTTCGGTAGCCGCCTGTTCAACTATAGTTGAATATTGTTCCATTTTGAAAAGCAGGTCTTTTTCAAGCTTTAACAATCCTGATTCCTTTATCCTGTATGATTGATCCGCTTTCTCTTTTCTCAAAATTGATTTTATTCTTGCATGAGTATATTGAATAAACGGCCCGGTAAATCCATGAAAGTCGATCGACTCTTCCGGGTTAAAGATCATTCTTTTTTTAGGATCTACACGGAGCAGAAAAAATTTCAGGGCGCCTAATCCAATTGTATCATAGAGTTCGTTCAGCTCTTCTTCAGAAAAATCTTTAACTTTTCCCAGTTCTTCAGTATGCTTTGCCGAAATAGAAACCATCTCATCAATCATTTCATCTGCATCCACCACGTTGCCTTCCCGGCTTTTCATCCTGCCGGCAGGCAGCTCTACCATTCCATAACTCAGGTGATATAGGCCGGACGCATAAGGTTTTTTTAATTTCTGAAGAATCAGTTTCAGCACTTTGAAATGATAATTCTGTTCATCACCCACCACATATATACTCTGGTTATAGTGCAGGTCATCATATTTTTGCTGTGCCAGTCCCAGGTCCTGTGTGATGTAAACAGAAGTGCCATCAGCTCTTAACACCAGCTTTTCGTCCAGCCCATCTTCTGTCAGGTCAATCCATACACTGCCATCATCTTTTTTAAAAAAAACATCTTGCTTTAATCCATCTTCCACAAATTTTTTACCCAGCAAATAAGTATCGCTTTCGTAATAAGTTTTTGCAAAATCACTCCCGATTCTTTTATACGTGACTTCAAATCCTTCATACACCCAACTATTCATTTTCTTCCATAATTCTATGACTCCGGGCTTACCGGCTTCCCAGTCCAGCAGCATCTGCTGGGCTGCTTTCATCACCGGCGCATTTTTTTCTGCTTCTTCTTTCGAAATTCCAGATGCCATCAATTCTTTCACCTGCTTTTTATATTCATCATTGAATTTCACATAATACTCACCCACTAAATGATCCCCCTTTTTTCCCGAACCGGAAGGAGTTTCACCATTGGAAAAAATTTGCCAGGCAATCATGCTTTTGCAGATATGAATACCCCGGTCATTCACAATGCAGGTTTTTACTACTTCGTGGCCGTTTGCTTTTAAAATTTCTGCAATACTCCATCCAAGAAAAATATTTCTTAAATGCCCAAGGTGAAGGGGTTTGTTTGTGTTTGGAGAGGAATACTCCACCATTACTTTTTCACCCGAAGGTTGTTTTTTACCAAATGCCGGGTTTGAAAAATTTTTTTGAAGAAAATCAACCCAGTAATGGGTGTGCACCGTCATATTCAGAAAGCCCTTAATAATATTATAAGAAGAAAATAATCCGGGATGATGGCTGATCAGGTATTCGCCGATTTCATTTCCCAGTTGTTCCGGTGATTTTTTCAGTTGCCTGATAAATGCAAAAAGCACCAGGGTATAATCGCCTTCAAATTCAGGTTTAGTGTCATTGATCTGAATGTCTTTATAAGTAAGTGAAATGTTATAAAGACTTTCAATCGCCTGTTTTGCTGCCTGTCTTATTTGTTCAGTTATCATCTTTGTAATTATGTTATTCATTTTCCATCACACAGTTGCCGGAGGCCCACAAAAATAGTAGTTTCTTTACTGGCAATCTTCCGCACCCTTATCTTTGAAGCTTATGAAGGAGAAGTTACATTTTGTAAAAGACAAGATCATTGCCCTGATTGATTTTTTTTATCCACCGTTTAATAAAATGATGGACAAACGAACCTTTCGTTATGCGGCAGCTGGTGGCAGCAATACCCTGTTTGATATCCTGCTTTATTCCATCACTCATAATTTTATTCTTCATAAAGAAATAATTCATTTGGGTTCGCTTGCCATCAGTCCTTATATAGCCGCATTCTTATTTACGTTTCCAATTACTTTTGTCACCGGTTTTCTATTGGCCCGTTACGTGGTATTTCCTGAAGCTTCCGGAACAAAAAAAAGAATTCAATTATCAAAATATCTCCTCATTGTTATGATCTGCATTGTCCTGAATTATGTGTTCCTTAAATTTTTTGTGGAAATTATTGGTTGGTGGCCCCTGCCTGCAAAACTTGCTACTACCGTGGTAGTAGTTACCTTTAGTTATTTTTCCCAAAAAAAATTTGCCTTCCGGAAACAAAATGACTAAAAACCCGGATCGGGTAAATTCATTTTTATTTCCATGTTACCGATGGCATTACTCCGGATGACCAAATGTTGTAAAAGAGGGAAAAATCCTGCAATTTTTAATTCATGGATAACTCCTGTATTTTTTACTCCACTTATCCACTCATGGTTCAGCCGGGAGTTTATTAAAGTCATAGCCGTATCCATATATGCAGAAAGATCAAAACGGCTGCGGCGGGAAATTTCATTAATAATGCGCCTGTTAAACATCCATTCGGCATTTTTCAATAAAATATTTTTTGTCCAGATGTCAAAATCCAGGTGCTGTATTTCAATTACTCTTTCTTTTTCGTTATAGGCCGGCATTCCTGTAAAATAAGCAATGCCGGAATGGGAACCGGAAAATTCAATTTTAATGATCAGGTTTTCTTTA
>DATDPZ010000060.1:0-9799 GCA_035292525.1 Chitinophagaceae bacterium | reverse complement strand
CGTAAATAAGTAATTCCGAAATCAACATGCAGCAGATCACCAGGCCTGATTATATCATCTTTTGGCCGGTCAGAAAAACTTCTCAGGTGTTCAAAATTTACACTATCGCTTCTTTGCACCGAAACGGAAGGATGAAACCAGGTGTCCAAACCAAGATCGCTTACTTTTTTTCGAAACCACCATACTACATCATCTGTAGTTGTGATGCCTGGAGTGATTACTTTTTCAGAAAATCCTTCTTCAATAATTTTATGTGTGATGGATACCAACTGTGGATAAATGTTCATCTCTCTTTCGGTTCTTGTCTCCAGCCAATTCACAGCAAGTGTTTCTGCAGAAACAACTTTGTTTTTATAAACAGCAGGAAGTTTTTCCATAAACTCTGTATACTCGGTATGATCAAGTCCATCAGCCAATCCAAAATTCTTTGATGTGTTGATGCCAATCTTGTTTGGATTTTTTGTTTTAATAATATCTGCTAGTGCATCCCACTGATTGGGAAATTTTGTCATATCCCATGAAGCTTTAATATTTTCCCCTACACTATATCTTGCGATAGCCAGCTTTTCATAAATCTTTTTTGCCGGATCATTATAAAAAACAAGGATGGTTCTTCTTCTTGCAGAAAGCCAGGTGGCTGGCAACATGGTTTTCAGAACCGGATCTTCATTATACTCACGGCTGATGATCACCCACATATCAATTTTATTTCTTTCCATCAGCTGTGGCAACAGCTTATTGAATCTTTCAGCAAGAATTTCATCCACCACTTTAGCCTGTTCTCTTGGAGAGAGGACTTGTGACTTTGAAGAAACAACAACAATGATCAGGAAAAGGAAGCAAATAATTTTTTTCATAACAACTGCATTTTTTCGGTAATAAAAATTGTATTTCAGTGCAATGCCGCCTGTTTTTGTTTTACCCGGGAAATAAGTACACCGCTACCAATGATGCAAAAGATACCGGACCAGCTCATCAGATCAGGGAATGCATCTCCCAGGAGCATACCTATAAAAACGGAATAAATAATATTTGAATAACCAAAAACAGAAACAATACCGGCTTTATCTGCACCATAGGCTTTTGTTACAAAGTACTGACCGAATAATGCGGCTAATCCCATTAATAAAATAACCAGCCACTCCAGTCCCTGTGGCCATCGGAAACCAATCATCAGCAATCCATCTGTCTGGGCGCCGGTTACTGACTGAATTATCATCATCACCAATGGTACAATAAATCCACTAAGTAGAAAAGACAAAACAATAATACGGGGATCATAATATTTTGCGAGCCGGCCAACTGTTAAATAAGCAATGGCCGAAGTAATACCCGATATCAATCCGGCTAAATGATAATACCAGGGGAAATGCATGGCTGGTTTATAAATAAGCAACATGCCTGTAAATCCCAGGACAACAGCCAGCACCACCCTTTTGCCATGATATTCTCCAAAAAGAAAAAAAGCAAAGATGGCAATAAACAAAGCGGATGTAAGATTATAACTCATGGCCGTACCCAGCGGAATATGAAGAATACAATATAATAAGGAATAGAGAGCAAGTGTTCCCATAAATCCGCGGAAGATGAGCCGGGTCAGTTTCCCGCCTTGCTGAACGGGTGGTTTGAAATATAAACCGGGAAGCAAAAAGAGTAATCCCACCGCATTTCTGTAAAAAACCAATTGACCGGCATTAAAACTTTCTTTTAATGCTTTTGCGGCACCCCCCATGACAGAAAACCCCAATGCTGCAATCAGCATGAAGAGTATTCCTCTGTATCGGGCATCTTTTATCATGAAATAGTTACCAGTCTTTCAACCGCCATTTCCAGCGTTTCACTTTTTTTTGAAAAACAAAAACGAATTACTTTGTTATCAGTCCCTGCTTTGTAAAAGGAAGAAACAGGAATGGTAGCCACTCCGTATTCTTTTGTAATCCTTGTTGCGAATGCCAGGTCTCCCTCATCGCTTATAAGGTTATATTTTGCACAAATAAAATAGCTGCCATGGCTATCCAGCATAGAAAATCTTGTGCTCTTCATTAATTCAATAAAGTAATCTCTTTTTCCCTGCATAAGGCCCGACAGTGATAAATAAGCTTCTTTATTTTTTATATATTCTGCCAGCGCCACCTGTGATGGGGTATGACAACAAAAACAATTATACTGGTGTACTTTCCTGAACTCTTTCATTAATCCGGATGACGAGATGCAATAGCCAAGTTTCCAACCAGTGCAGTTATAGGTTTTACCAAAAGAAAAACACACAAAGCTTCTTTCCATCAGGTCCGGATAGTGAAGCATGGACTGATGAGGGATATTGTCAAAGATCAGGTGTTCATACACTTCGTCACTTACAATGATGATCTTGCTGTCTTTTACAATTGCTCTCAATTCCTTAATGTCATCCATTTTCAGTACTGCACCAGTTGGGTTGTGCGGACTGTTGAGCAGGATAACTCTTGTTTTAGCAGAAATTTTTTTCTTTACCGCTTCCCAGTCAATTTTATATTCTGGAAATTTTAAATCAATCAACACGGGAATAGCGCCATTAATTTCTACATTGGGGATATAGCTATCATAAGCAGGTTCAAAAATGATGACTTCGTCACCCGGCTGTAAGATGGTGGTCAGGGCTGTGTAAATAGCATAAGTACCACCGGGAGTAATAGTAATCTGTGTGTCGGGGTTGATTTTTGTTTTATATAAATATTCCACTTTTTCTGCCAGTGATTCACGCAGTGGCAAATAACCCTGCATGGGCACATATTGGTTAAATCCTTTTTGCATAACCTGGTTTACCAGGCTTATCAATTCTTCGCTCATATTATAATCAGGAAAACCCTGGCCAAGGTTGATGGCGTTGTGTTCGTTGGCCAGTCCGCTCATTACAGTGAAGATGGAAGTGCCGACAGAAGGGAGTTTGGATTGCAAAGCAAGATTCATAGCAGGTAAAATTAAGGGCAATAACCTTAACCCGGAATCAGAAATTTAAAATCAGCCAATAACAGCAGTAGCTTCAATTTCTATCAGGTATCCGGGAGCGATCAGTTTACTTATTTCCACCATGGTTGTGCAGGGCCTGATGTCTTTAAAAAATTCACTGTGAGCTTTTCCATATTCTTCCCAGCGGGAAATATCCGTTACAAACATTCTTGTTCTTACTACATCTTTTAATGAGGCACCGGCTTTTTGCAAAACCGCATCTATTTTCTGAAGTATAAACCTGGTTTGTCCGTATGCGTCGTTGTCACCAACCAGGTTATTGTTTTCGTCAACCGAAACGGTTCCGGTTACTTCAATTGTATTTCCGGTTTTAACCGCCCGGCTATAGCCAACAATATCTTCCCATTTGGCACCGGAGGAATAATTGGTTCTTTGCATGATTGAGAAATTAAAGGAGAAAAAAAGAGATTGCTTTTGTTTATTGCTTACGTCAATCAGCTCAACGCTGCCCGCCTACATTCCATACTGACTCAAAAATTTTATTCGCATCAGCTTCAGCTGCTCCCAACTGAAATCGTTTTCTGCTAATTCGGTTTGCGCCACCTGTAGTGAAGAAGTTTCACATCCCTTGAAGTATTCAATGATTTCTTCCTGATCGTATTCATCCAGCATTTGTTCAAGGGCATAGTCAAGATTGAGCTTGGTGCCGCTCCCGGCTATGGTTTCCATTTCTTCCAGTAATTCTTCCATGGTCCATCCCCTGTTTTTAGCAATGGACTCCAGCGGGATTTTTTTATCTATATTTTGAATAATAAAAACTTTGTTACCGCTTTTGTTCACTACACTTTTCATTACGAAATCATCGGGCCGTATAATATTGTTGTCGGTTACATATTTTGCGATCAGGTCAATAAAGGGTTTTCCATATCGTAAGGCCTTCCCTTTACTTACGCCCTGGCATTTTTCAAGATCGGCCATCGTCACCGGGTACAAAGTAGCCATATCCTGCAGAGAGCTTTCTAAAAAAATAACAAAAGGGGGCAACCCTTTTTTCTTTGCTTCTTTTTGACGCAGCTCTTTCAGTAATTCATTTAATTTTTCATCTAAAACAGATTCTTCTTCTGTTTCAACCCCTTCATCATCATCTGCATTTGCTTCTTCATATTGATTATTCAGTACAATTTTGAATGATTTTGGTTTCTTTAGAAAATCGGAACCCTTTTTAGTAATCTTTAGTACACCATATTCTTCAATATCTTTTTGCAGCAATCCTTCCAGCAGCATCTGTCGAATCAGTGAATTCCAGAAATGATCATCTTTATCATTACCACAGGCAAAAACAGCCAATCCCTCATGGCGGTACATTGCAGTCTGCGGCGTCATTCTTCCCACAATAATATTGACGACATAATTGGCTGCGAAACTTTCTTTAAGGGCTTTAATGGTTTTTAAGGCATTTACCACTTCTTCTTTTACTTCAATTTTTTCTTTTGGATGCAGACAGTTATCACAATGACCACAATTTTCCTGTTCATATGTTTCCCCGAAATAATTCATCAGCATTTTTCTTCTGCAGACGCCACTTTCTGCGAAAGCTACCGTTTCGCTGATCAGTTGTATTCCTACTTCTCTTTCACTAAGGGGTTTGTCCCGCATCAGGTGCTCCAGCTTAGATACATCTTTATGTGAATAATAGAGAATACATTTCCCTTCCAGTCCGTCTCTGCCTGCCCGGCCGGTTTCCTGGTAATAGTTTTCGATGCTTTTTGGAATATTATAATGTATAACAAACCGGATATCCGGTTTGTCAATGCCCATACCGAAAGCAATGGTAGCTACCATGACCTGCACTTCTTCATTCATAAACATATCCTGCCGGTCTGTTCTTAATTTACTGTCCAGCCCGGCGTGGTAAGCCACTGCTTTTATTCCATTTGCCACCAGCATCCCGGCAAGTTCTTCGGTTGTTTTCCTGTTGGTGGTATAAACAATTCCGCTTTTCCCTTTATTTTTCACAATAAACTTGGCCATATTCTTCAGCGTATCATCTTTATTGATTTTTGGTATGACCTCGTAATAAAGATTGGGGCGGTTAAAAGAGGAAATAAAAATTTTGGGATTTCTAAGGTCCAGGTTTTCCACAATATCACTTTGCACTTTTGGTGTGGCAGTTGCAGTTAAAGCAATCATCGGTATATCCGGATTGATCTGGATAATCATTTCCCGAAGCCGCCTGTATTCCGGTCTGAAATCATGACCCCACTCAGAAATGCAATGTGCTTCATCTATGGCAAAGAAGGATATTTTCAGGTCACTGAAAAAATCAAGATTCTCTTTCTTGGTCAGTGTTTCAGGTGCCACATAAAGCATTTTTGTTTTGCCGGTCAGCAAATCATCATGCACTTCTCTTATTTCTTTTTTGGTAAGGGTTGAATTGAGAAAGTGTGCTACATCATCATTGCTGCTATAGCCCCTCACCAGGTCCACCTGGTTTTTCATTAAAGCAATAAGTGGCGACACGATGATCGCTACACCTTCACTCACATGTGCAGGTAATTGGTAACAGAGGCTTTTTCCTCCCCCGGTTGGTTTTATAACAAAAGTGTCCTGCCCGGCCATCAGGGCCTCAATTATTTTTTCCTGGTTGCCTTTGAATTTATTAAATCCAAAATGCTGCTGCAATGCATTATGCAGATCAGTTTTTTTATCTGCTGTCTTGTACCCGGATGGATTCTTAGTCGGTTTTTTTACTGTTGCCTTAGCCATTAATCAAAACATTTTCTTCTTCTTGTAAAAAGGATATCTGCTTAAGATACTGAATTTATACCAATGTACTGTTTATGATGAGGTTTAATTTTATTTCACGGCTGTAACTTATTTTATGAAAAGGAGTAGCGGTCAATGATTTGAGGGGGCTTACTTTATATCACTTTAATAACCAAACCGGCCTTAAGCGGTATGCTGCCTGTTTTGGCTATACTACCAAGGTTTGCGAATTTACAAAATAAGTTTCTTCCCAACCACTAAAAGTTAAATGTACTTTTATCTTGTATAGCGGTATTATAGTTCATAACAAATCCTATAATTTTGGCGCTTCAAAATGACTACTACTCTTCAAAAGCTTGCTATAAAAACTATTGAGTTAGAGTCCCGGTCCATCAGCGGACTGGCCCGCTACATTAATGCAGACTTTGAAAAAGCAGTAAACAGTATTAATAATTCCCGTGGACGGCTGGTGATAAGTGGAATTGGAAAAAGTGCAGTCATCGCACAAAAAATTGTAGCTACGCTGAACTCTACGGGAACACCGGCCATATTTATGCATGCAGCAGATGCCATTCATGGCGATCTTGGAATTGTTCAACTGGATGACGTGGTGATGATTATCAGTAAAAGCGGAGAAAGCCCGGAAATAAAAATACTTGTACCCCTTATCAAAAATTTTAAAAACACATTGATTGGCATGGTGGGTAATGTGGATTCTTACCTGGCCAGGCAGGCAGATATTATTTTAAACACAACCGTATCTAAAGAGGCCTGTCCCAATAACCTGGCCCCCACCAGCAGTACCACTGCACAATTAGTAATGGGTGATGCACTCGCCATTTGTCTTATCAAATTAAACGGGTTTACAGGAAATGATTTTGCAAAATTTCATCCGGGGGGCACCTTGGGAAAAAAATTATACCTGAGGGTGGAAGATCTTTACCTGAACAATGAAAAACCCATGGTACTTCCTGAACAATCGTTAAAAGAAGTAATTATTGAAATATCAGCAAAACGACTGGGAGCTACAGCAGTTGTAGATGCTAAGAAAAAACTCTTGGGGGTTATCACTGATGGCGACCTGAGAAGAATGCTTGAAAAAAATATTTCCATTGAAAAAATAACCGCATCAAAAGTAATGACCAGGAAACCGAAACTGATTACACCAGGGGCGCTGGCAGTAGAAGCACTGGATATCATGAGAAAAAAATCAATCACCCAACTGGTGGTAGCTGATAAAGGAAAATACCTGGGATTTATTCATTTACATGACCTGATCCGCGAAGGATTGATTTAAGAAATAAAAATGAACAAACACAACTACGTAGCCATCATGGCCGGAGGTATTGGCAGCCGGTTCTGGCCCATGAGCCGGACTGATTTTCCCAAGCAATTCCTGGATGTACTCAATATCGGCAAAACTTTAATTCAGCATACATACGAACGATACAGCAAACTGGTGCCCCGGGAAAACATTTACATAATTACATCTTCAGAATACATCCCCATTGTAAAAAAGCAATTGCCGCATGTGGCGGTTGATAATATATTAGGTGAACCTTCAAGAAAAAACACGGCGCCATGTGTGGCCTATGTTTCATTTAAACTTTTGGAAAAAGACCCACAGGCAAATTTAATAGTAGCGCCTTCTGATCACCTGATCCTGGAAACAGAAGACTTTATTAAAACTGCAAAAAAGGGATTAAGTTTTGTCAGCAACAGCGATGCTATTGTTACTTTAGGAATAAAGCCCACCTATCCCAATACAGGGTATGGTTATATACAACACGAAACAACAGAAACAACAACCGACATTTACAAGGTTAAAACATTTACTGAAAAACCTACCGCTGAGCTGGCAAAAACATTTATCAGCAGCGGGGATTTTTTATGGAATGCCGGAATTTTTATCTGGAGTGTAAAAAACATACACACTGCATTTGAAAAATATCTTCCGGAGATGTATGAAGTATTTGTGGCTGAAAAAGAAAAATTCAATACAGAAGAAGAAGCAGCAGCCATCGCGGAAATTTATCCGCAGTGTACCAGTGTTTCTATTGACTTTGGAATTATGGAAAAGGCAGACAATGTTTATATCATTCCCTCCACTTTTGGCTGGAGCGACCTGGGCACCTGGAACAGTGCATGGGAAAATATGGAGAAAGATTATTTTGGAAATGCGGTTGGCGGAAAAAATGTAATGATCATGGATGCCACCCGCTGCATGGTGCATGCTCCCGATCATAAACTGCTGGTGTTACAGGGCCTTGATGGGTTTATAGTGGTGGACTCTCCCGATGCACTGTTAATCTGTAAAAGAGAACAGGAGCAGGAAATAAAAGAATTTGTAGCGGAAATAAAAAGAAATAAAGGGGACAAGTATTTGTAATGTGCACATTTACTAATCCGCAAACTTTCTCATTATGAATTTAAACAACATTTTATTTCTTGATATTGAAACAGTACCTCAATATGCAGATTATCTTTCTTTACCTCCAGGATGGAAAGAGCTGTGGGATAAAAAATCCACGTCCCTTTTAAAATTTCATACGGAGGAAACAACAGAATCCCTTTATTCCCGTGCCGGGATTTATGCCGAATTTGGAAAAGTAATCTGTATAAGCTGTGGATTTATCCAGGGAGCCGGCTCAGAAAAAAAATTACACCTGAAATCATTTTATGGCGATAACGAAAAGATAGTGCTGGCTGAATTTTGTGAAATGCTGAAGAAGTGGTCGTCAAATGAACAAAAATTTCTCTGTGCCCACAATGGAAAAGAGTTTGATTTTCCTTACTTGTGCAGAAGACTTATTATAAATGAAATTGCCATCCCCTCCATTTTAAACAGCAGCGGTAAAAAACCCTGGGAGGTTAATCATTTTGATACACTGGAACTTTGGAAGTTTGGCGATTTTAAAAGTTTTACATCCTTAAACCTGTTGGCCAATTGTCTGGGTATTCCTACTCCCAAAGATGATATTGATGGCAGTAAAGTATGGACGGTGTACTGGAACGATAAGGATATAGACCGTATAGTAACTTATTGCCAGAAAGATGTGGTAACGGTAGCGCAGGTTTTTTTAAAAATACAGGGAGAGTTAATGATAAAGCCGGATAATATTGAAATAAAGGGCTGAGAAACGCCATCATCACTTTTATAAATAAGAACAGCAAAATTTTTACCCTTTGGGGCAGAACTGTTATTTTTGCTGCCCCGAAAGGGATTCCCGAAAGTGGTTCGGGATTAAAAGGTGCGGTAGCTCAGTTGGTAGAGCAAAGGACTGAAAATCCTTGTGTCGGCGGTTCAATCCCGCCCCACACCACGGTGAAGCAGAAAGGCCTGATGCGTTTAAACTTGCATCAGGTTTTTTATTGGCTTTTTTAACTTCACCGTGTACCATAGCGACTGGGAATGAAGTCTGCTTTAGGGCTATATTCAAGGAAAAGAGAAATATATTTTAAAACAACAATGGGCAAAAAAGCAATTAAACTGATGCTGAAAGACACGTTGAAAAAATTGGGTTATAAAAATCAGGGAGGTTCAAGAGTTGAAATACTTTATGATAATGATGAAGTTTAAAACTATTAATAAAACGTACATCCTTAGCTAAACAAATACTCCACATCTTCTCTTGAGAGGGATTTTACAAACGAAGAGTCGTCGGCAATCAGGTCTTTAGCCAATGCTCTTTTCTTTTCCTGTAGTTGCATGATCTTGTCTTCAATGCTGTCTTTGCAGATCATACGGTAGGCAAAAATATTTTTCTCCTGGCCGATACGGTGAGTACGGTCAATAGCTTGCTGTTCAACTGCCGGGTTCCACCAGGGATCAACAATATAAACGTAGTCTGCCGCCGTAAGATTTAATCCAACGCCACCGGCTTTTAAAGAAATTAAAAACACTCTTACACTTTCATCATTCTGGAAGCTCTGAATCGCTTTTTCTCTGTCCGGCGCCGAAGTGCTGCCATCAAAATATTCATACTTCACACCCAGCTGATTCAGCTTTTCTTTGATTAACGCCAGCATTCCTAAGAACTGTGAGAAAACAAGAGCCTTATGATTACTTATGTTTTCAGTGATCTCT
>DATDPZ010000059.1:0-9576 GCA_035292525.1 Chitinophagaceae bacterium | reverse complement strand
TGGGGATTGGGTATGCGGCTGGATAGTGTTACAAAATTTCCATTTCAACTGACGTTAGGAGCACTGTCTGAAGGACCATTTTCCGGAAGTGATCAGCGATTAGTTTATGAAATGGGATTGGCGGTTGGTGAACAATGTAAGCGATTGGGTGTACATGTAAATTATGCGCCGGTGGTGGACATTAATAATAATCCCAATAATCCTGTTATAGGGTATCGTTCTTTTGGTGAGGATAAAAACAAAGTTGGTTCTTTTGGGGTAGCATACATGAAAGGCATGCAAGATGCTGGTATCATGGCATGTGCCAAACATTTTCCGGGACATGGTGATACGGAAGTTGATTCGCATTATGACTTACCGCTAATTAATAAAACAAGAAAGCAATTAGATTCTTTGGAGTTAATGCCTTTCCAACAAATATTTGAAGCCGGTGTAGGAAGTGTGATGATTGCTCACCTATACATTCCTTCCATAGATAACAGGGCTAACCGGGCCACTTCTTTATCAAAAAACAATGTAACCGATTTGTTGCGCATCAGCCTGGGTTACCAGGGGCTCACATTTACCGACGCATTAGAAATGAAAGGTGTTTCAAAATTTTTTCCTTCAGGCGAAGCTTCAGTAGAAGCATTAATTGCCGGGAACGACATGCTTTGTTTGCCAGAAGATGTTGGCAAAGCAATTGACGCTATTAAAAAAGCCATTGACGAAAACAGGTTGAGCTGGGCGGAAATAGATACCAAAGTTAAAAAAGTTCTTTCCGCAAAATATCAACTTGGGATGAGCCAGATGAAACCCATTGATACCAGCAACCTGCTGGCCGATCTGAATGCAAAAACTGATGAGATCAGAAAAAGGGTAGCTAAACAAAGTATTACTGTTTTGAAAAAATCAACTAATGATAAAGTGCAATTGCCTTTGAAGAAGGAGAAAAAAATTGCATATGTGGCAATTGGGAGTTCAACGCTGAATGATTTTGGGAACAGAATGATAAATGATTTTGCAGCGGATACTTTTTTGTTTTCCTGGAAAGACGGTGATAAAAGATCAGAAACAATTTTTGAAGCCATTACCGGAAAATATGATGCTGTGGTGATCGGCATCCATGATTTTAATAACAGGCCAGCTAATAATTATTCGATCAGCAACGCCTCATTTGCTTTTTGGAGAAAACTGAATCTATCAAACAGCATCACGTTTGTTTTTGGAAATGTACTGGCAGCTGCAAACTATTGCAATGCAAATGCGCTGGTAGCCTGCTACCAGGATGACAATATAACACAACAGGCAGCTGCAGATTTACTTCAGGGAAAAATTGGAGCGATGGGAAAATTACCGGTAAGGGTTTGTAATTTTCTTCCCGGTTACGGATTAGAAATAGTTCCTCCAAAAAATCAGGCAGCTCAAACTTTCAGAGAGAAAAAGCTTCTGTCCATAGATTCAATTATTAATGACGCTATTAATCAAAAAGCTTTTCCGGGCTGTGTGGTGCTGGCAGCAAAGGATGGAGAAATTATTTATCATAAATCTTTTGGGACTACAACTTTTGATAGTCATAAACCAGTTAAAGTAGATGATATTTTTGACCTTGCTTCCGTTACCAAAATCTCCGCTACTACCATTTCTGTTATGAAACTTTATGAGCAGGGCAAAATCAATTTAAAGAAAAGACTGGGGGATTATTTACCCTGGGTAAAAGGAACGGATAAAGCCAATCTTGTAATTGAAGATATTCTGCTTCACCAGGCCGGCCTTGTACCTTTTATTCCTTTTTACAAAGAAACGGTTGATTCACCGGCAGGCATTCCATTCCCCCGGATATATTCAGAAAAACCCAGATCAGGATATTCAGTAAGGGTAGCAGAAAATTTATTTATGCGTAATGACTGGCAGGACACCATGATCAACAGGATTCTTAAAAGTCCCTTAAGCAGAACAGGCCGTTATGTGTATAGCGACAATGATTTTATCTTTCTTGCCAAAATAGTAGAGCAGGTTTCGGGGTTAACGCTTGATCAGTATGTAAGAAAGAATTTTTATACCCCGATGGGATTAAAGACTATCGGCTTCAAACCCAGGGAACGATTTGATGTAAATAAAATCATTCCAACAGAAGAAGAAACACATTTCCGGCGGCAATTGATTCAGGGCGATGTGCATGATGAAGGCGCCAGCATGTTTGGCGGGGTGGCTGGTCATGCCGGTTTATTTTCTGATGCTTATGATCTGGCCATGCTGTACCAGATGCTGCTGAACGGAGGTGAATTTAACAACGAACATTATTTTGATGCTGAAACTATCAAAAAATTTACGACTTACGGGGCAAAGAACAGCCGCAGAGCTTTGGGCTTTGATAAACCAGAAAAAGATAATGCTATAAGAAGGGAACCCTATCCATCCTTATTGGCATCGCCACAAACTTTTGGCCACACGGGCTTCACAGGCACCTGTGTTTGGGTAGATCCTGAATATAATCTTGTTTATGTTTTTCTTTCCAACCGGGTAAACCCCAGCAGGAATAATAACAAAATCTCACAACTTTTGGTAAGAGGGAAAGTGCAGGATGTGCTTTATGAAGCAATACGATGAAACATTTTACGTCATCAATTAAGATAAATAGCCACGGAGGCATGGAATCCACGGTGAACTTTCTTCCGTGTTCCTCCTCCGTGGCAAACAAATTAATTTCAGAATAATTGTCACAGATAAATAAATCCGGAGGCACGGAATCCACGGAGATTTTTCTTCCGTGGTTTCACAGCAAAAAATTATTTTTTTCCTCCCTGCTGATTGGGATGTTGCGGCCCTCTGTTGGGTCCTTTTCTTTTCGGGCCTTGCCGTTGATTGGGATGTTGCTGTTGATTTCCTTGTTGATTGGATCCTCTTTGTTGTTGTGGTCCCCGTTGTTGATGTTGGGTTCCTCTTGACTGTTGCCCTCTTTGCTGGCCCCTTTGATCTTGTTGTTTGTGTTTTCTTTTTCTATCAGCTTTTTCTAAAGTTCGCAAACTGATCTGCCCGACCAGTTCTACAAATTCCGGTTCTGTTTCTTTGTTTTTAGAAGTAGTTATATCTACGGCTTCCAGTTCTTCCGGGATGACACCCTGTGCATTCAGCGTTTTTATTTTTTTAACCCGGTCAATAGTTAATGGATATTGTTTGTTGCTGTCAGGTAAAATATACCACATCAGGTTTTTAAAAATATCTTTTTTAATCAGGGTGGCATTTCCTTTCGCAACCTGTATCGTTTCGCAACGATCCGGGAAATGCTGAAGCGCATCAAGATATGTATCCAGTTCATAATTCAGGCAGCACTTTAATCGTCCGCACTGACCACTTAGTTTTGTTTGATTGATAGATAAATTCTGGTAACGGGCGGCTGCAGTATTTACCGATTTGAAATCTGTCAGCCAGGTGCTGCAGCAGAGTTCACGACCACAACTGCCGATGCCACCCACTTTGGCACTCTCTTGTCTTGCACCAATCTGGCGCATCTCCACTTTCAGTTTAAACTCACTGGCAAAAACTTTGATCAGCTCACGAAAATCAACACGGCCCTCAGCTATGTAAAAGAAAGTGGCCTTTCTGCTGTCGGCTTGCATTTCTACCTGGCTTATTTTCATATCCAGCTTTAACTGCTTTGTAATGGCACGGCTGCGGATCAATGCTTCTTTTTCCCTGCTTTTGCTGTGCAGCCAGGTATCTATATCACGGTTGCTGGCAGGACGCAGTACTTTTTTTATTTCGCTATTATCTTCTTTTAATCCCTTCTTTTTCATCTGCAGGCGAACAATTTCCCCGGTGAGTGATACTTCACCCACATCAAACCCGCTTACTCCTTCCAGGCAAACCAGGTCTCCTTTTTCAAAATGCTGTAAGGTGGTATTGCGAAAAAAATCTTTACGGCTTCCTTTATTAAAAGATACTTCAATGATTTTGCATTCATCGGCAATATTTGCAAGAGGAAAGTTCCGCAACCAGTCATACGTATTCAGCCGGTTGCATCCGCCGGTGCTGCATCCACCATTGCTTTTACATCCGTTTGGTTTACCCGTGCCACAACTATCGCAACTCATAATTCAGTTTAGAATTAAAAATTAATAATGGTGGAGGGATAATTATGATGCCGGCTTTTGTAATTCTATCTGGCACCGGTTGTGTCACTCACTTGTACTTCCATATCGCTATTCAACTCCCTTCAGCAGGCCCGGGGTACAAACTCAGCATGCTGAGCAGAATTCCTGGCGTTGAAGTGTGCGACGTCCGCCCGGATAAATCCATTCGGACGGGCAACGGAAGCTTAATATATAGACGGACGATGACTCAATAATTATCACTCACTCTATTCATTTTCACTACCGGTAAAACCGGTATCCCTTTCTCACAAAACTCTCAAGTAGCCAAAAATACAATTTTGTCCTGAATGATGTGGTAAAGCTTTATGCTGAGGGCATGAAAGAGGATTTTAGCATTGGCGTTGCGCTCAATATAATAACTGGCCCGGTCCAGTTCTTCTATAATGGCCTGCTGCTGGCTGATGTCGGCTAATTTATTCAGCCGGCCGGTAAAATCTTTTTCGTTATCGGGTAGTTGTATGCTGCTGCCCATTATCCGCGAACGGATGGACTGCTCCAGTAAATGATTGAAATATCGTAGAAATTGTTTTTGTTTTTCACGACCCAGCCTGCTTATTTCTTCTACCCATTTGGTTTGGGCTACCGGCCCGGTTTTTAAAATTGAATTTAACCATTCACGCAACAGGCTCTGCAGATCTTCCCCGGCATTTTGTAAAAGCGCTAAAGCCTCCCTGTAATTTCCATCTGATGTAGCGGCCAATTGCCTGGCAGTTTCAGGGGTGGTAATATTTTTTTCGATGAGTGCATTTTCAATATCGCTGGTTTGCAGTGCAGGTATTTTTATCAGCTGGCAGCGGCTGACCAGGGTAGGCAACAACAGGGATTCGTTTTCTGCTACCAGTATAAATAAAGTATTGGGCGGAGGTTCTTCTATCAGTTTGAGTAGTTTGTTTCCTTCATTGCCGAGGTATTCCGGCATCCACATGATGAGGATCTTGTATTCGCTTTCAAAACTTTTCAGACTCAGCTTGCGGATAATGTCGTTACATTCATTGGCAGTGATATTACCCTGTTTATTTTCTGCATGGATAGATTGCAGCCAGTCGTACACATTTCCATAAGGAGTTTCAATTACAAACTTCCGCCACCCGGTTATATAATCTGCACTCATCGGTGGAGTGCCTGATTTTTTTATAATTACAGGAAAGCTGAAATGAATATCGGGGTGAATAAGCTGATTGGCTTTAATGCAGGAGGGGCAAATGCCACAGGAATCAGTTAGAGTCGTGAGTTCTTCCCCGAAAAGTAAGGCGTTGGAATTTGGAATTTGTGATTTCAGATTTGCCCTTTCACAGGTGATGTATTGAGCAAGCGCAATGGCCAAAGAAAGAGCCCCGCTTCCTTCCTTACTTAAAAAAAGCAACGCATGGCTGAGCCGGTTGTGCTGCACCAGCTCTACCAGTTGTTTTTTTATTTCGTCCTGGGCTATGATGGATTGGAATTGCATGGAAGGCGAAAGTAAAACTTCTCTAAATAATAAAGCGTACAGAAAATTCCGGTACGCTTTATTAAAATTGGTGGGGCTTCTAGTTCAAATACTTTGTGATCTCTTCACTCATCGGGCTTACTTTATTATGAAATACGGCTTCCAGTTCTCCTTTTTCGTTCACCAAGAATTTGGTAAAATTCCAGATAACTGGATCCTGGAGAAATCTTTTCCATACAAGGTCTTTTGAAGTGTCGCCTGTTTCTTTTTTAGCCAGCTCTTTGGATTCATCCACCAGCCATTTGTACAAAGGATGAATATCATCTCCTCTCACAGAAATCTTTTCTGCCATGGGGAAAGAAACTCCATAATTTTTTTTACAAAATTCTTTTATGTCTTCATTTGATCCCGGTTCCTGTCCGCCAAAATTGTTGGCCGGAAAACCAATGATCACCAGTTTGCCTTTATATTTTTCATATAATTTTTCCAGGTCGGCATACTGCGGAGTATTGCCGCATTTGGAAGCAGTGTTCACGATCATGATCTTTTTGCCTTTGTAAGAAGAAAAATCAATTTGATTTCCTTCCAGCCCCGGCACTTTAAAATCATAAATGGAAGGACCACTTAAAGTAAGCGATAAGACGATTGCAAGTAACAGCGTTTTCATGATCTTATTTTTTTAGAGAACATCAAAGTTACCAAAAAGAAGACGCAAGCCTCTGTTTGAGAAAAAAATTTAAAGCAGAGTTATTCGTTTCAAATAAGCTGGCATTGCGTGCTGGCAAGCACCCTTTAGGCCCGCCCGGATGATCCGGTCGGACGGGCGGTTGGGGGTATTATTGTCTTTCATAACATCCCAGGTCAGGAATACCGACAGGCCTTGGTTTTCCATCCAGATCGAGAGTAACACCTGCATTGGTTGCTTTGTTAATGGCAGGAGAATTTTCTTTTAACCGGAAATTGAAAAATCTTTTTGAAACATGGATGCTGTCAAAAATGGGATTTTGATTATTGATGATCAGGTTAGAAGTAATATTGAGCGGATCCGTTTTAACTTTCCAGAGATTATTATCAAAGCTTACATTGAAAATTCCGCTGCCGCTTTTTGAAACAACTACTTCATCTTCTGCCGTTCCGTTTTCGCCCCAGAAAATACAGTTGCGGAAGACAGCATTCAGATTTTCGACAACAGGTACATTGTTTACTGTAATATAATTACTAACAAACAAAACCGGATCTCTGTGAAAAATATAAGAATTGGAAATGCTGACAACAGTACAATGGGTAAACTGGTAATTGCCGCCTTTGGCCAGCACAACATTTTTACCACAATTACTGATTAAACAATTTCTTGCTCTGACGCTACTATTAATAGCTATCACGCCTGCATCATAAGCATTGTCAATGATACATTCATTCAATACCAGTTTGGGATTTGCATTCGGAGAAGGCTCCACCAGGGCACAAGCCTGGTAAGCATTTTTAATAACTGCGTAATTAAAAATATTGTCTTTGCTGGTACTGCGAAAAAAAATGCCCGGCCATCCTGCCGGAAAATTGCTATAAGGTTCATCCAGCCGGTCGCCACGGAAATAAACCCGGTCCGCTGAATCTTTTAATCCATTTACCAGCAACGTGCCATCAACAATAATAGGTGCATCGGCATGAACAAAAATGCGGCAACCTTTATTAATGGTAAGTGTTTTATCGGGATTTATAATTAAAGAACCAAGGATTACATAAGGCAGATCGTTGTTCCAGCTTTCATCCACTGAAATTATTTTATTACGAAAGAAATGAGCATTCTGTCCCCAGGCTTCTAACCGGATCAGTTTATCAATACCATTATAATTTACCAGGATACTGTCGCGGATCACAAAGGGAATATTGTTTGCATTGGGATTAATAGTGACCGATACAAAAACATAAACACTGTCGTTGGCTTCTATTTCAATATTATTTACTGCCGGACCGGTAATGCCATCCACATTGATCTTAAAAGCAGAATTGCTTCCACCCATGATGCTTACTGATGACAAGCGGAGTTTTTGGTCATTATCATTAAAAATTTTAAAAGACCGGGATACCGAACCGGAGGTTGTAAATACGGTATCAAACTTCAGGGTATCTGCAGAAAAAGACACCCGGGCATCAGCAGAAGTGATAAAGCTTTCTTTTTTACAGGAAAAGAAAATAAGGAAGATGGATATTGAAAGTATTCCCAGGGTTTTCATTGAGGTCAAAAATAAAACTAAGAGGGCAAAGGAGGAAAAGAGATTGGGTGTATTTCAAATTTAAACTACTTTAAATTTTGCAGCTTGTTCATTTTTTTGCTTTAAATGAAATATAAAAACTTTTTTCTTTTTTATTCTCTAAGCTTAACGGGAAGCCTGGCAAAGGGTGGCAATACTTAAGCGGACATTATCTGCTTTCAGCAATTCATTTCCACAGGATTCAAGGGTGGCGCCAGTGGTTACTACATCATCTATTAAAAGCAGGTGTTTGTTTTGAATGGCTGCCGGGTTTACGAGTTCAAATTTTCCTTCAATATTTTTCCATCTTTCTATTCTCCCTTTTTTAGTTTGGGTATCGGTATGCTGTGGTCTGGTGATGACGTAATTTAAAACCGGTACCGTTAAAATTTCAGCCATACCATTACACAGTACAGTTGCCTGGTTATATCCTCGTTTTTTTTCTTTGGAAGGAAACAGCGGCAGCGGGATGAGGGCATCAATATCATCAAACCGTCCTGATTCGCTGATTGAAATACCCATTAACCGGCCCAGTTGCAAACCAAGTTCTTTATTGCCCCTGTACTTAAGCTGGTGCATGAGTCTTTGCATTAAAGATTCTTTTGTGAAATAAAATTGGGCGGTGGCATGAACCAGTGACAACCTGCCCCAAAACATTTTTTCTATAGGATTGCCGGCATGTTTTTCAAAATTTGTTTCTGGCATGGCTGTTAAACAACGGAGACAGAGACTACTTTCTTTACTTAACAAATCACTTCCACATCCGTCGCATACATGAGGAAAAACAAGCTGGAGCAAGGAGTCTTTTATTTCTTTTAGGCGAATCATTAATTACGAAATTGATAAATGGTTGAACTGTCAAATGGTTTATAAATTATAGTACTGTCAATTTAACCCTTTAACTTTTTGATTATTAAAACAAATACTTGTAAACCTCTTCAACTCTTCCCATCGTTATTACTTCAATACCTGCCTGCCGGTCAGGCAGGTTAAATTTCTGTTTGGCTAATCCTTTCTGGTTGTATTTAGAAACTATTATTTTTTCAAATCCCAGCTTCTCTGCTTCAGCTATCCGCTGATCAATCCTGTTTACCGCCCTGATCTCTCCACTTAGTCCCACTTCTCCGGCAAAACAAACATGATGAGGAATTGGAGAATCTTCGTAGGAAGAAAGCAAAGCACATAAAACTGCCAGGTCAATTGAGGGGTCTTCAATTTTTAATCCCCCGGCGATATTGATGAAAACATCTTTTACACCAAAATGAAAACCACCTCTTTTTTCCAGCACGGCTAATAACAACTGCGATCGTTTCAGATCAAAACCACTGACGGTTCGTTGAGGTGTACCATAAACAGACTGAGTAACCAATGCCTGCACTTCTATTAACAAAGGCCTGATGCCTTCAATAGTGGCAGCAATGGCAATGCCACTCAGCTGGTCTTCTTTTTGAGTGATCAGTATTTCGCTTGGATTAATAACACCTCTCATGCCTTCATCGGTCATTTCATAAATACCCAATTCAGAAGTACTGCCATACCGGTTTTTAAGTGTACGAAGAATCCTGTATGCATAATGACGGTCGCCTTCAAATTGCAAAACAGCATCTACCATGTGTTCTAATATTTTTGGACCAGCAATACTTCCATCTTTTGTAATATGACCGATCAGGAATACCGGGGTATTTGTTTCTTTGGCAAAACGCTGAAACTCGGCGGCGCTTTCACGTATTTGAGAAATGCTTCCCGGCGATGAGTCAATATAAGG
>DATDPZ010000058.1:0-3203 GCA_035292525.1 Chitinophagaceae bacterium | reverse complement strand
TTACTTTTACAGGAAAATTATATCCGGGATCTTGCCAGGGCCGGATGCGAAAATATCTGGATGGGAGCGGAAAGCGGATCACAACATATTTTAGATGCAATGGAAAAAGGAACTAAAGTGGAACAGATATATGAATCAACACAACTGATCAGGAAATATGGGATGAAACCTTCTTTTTTTATCCAGTTTGGTTATCCCGGTGAAACAAGGGAAGATATTAAGAAGACAATTAAAATGATCAATAAGCTGGTTCCTTTTGAAATTGGCATTTCCGTTTCTTATCCATTACCCGGCACGGGGTTTTATGAAAAAGTAAAAACGGAACTTACAGAAAAAACCAATTGGACAGATTCAGATGAATTGGCTTTGATGTTTCGCAATACTTTCCAGCCGGCTTTTTATAAACAATTGTACCGTTATGTTCATAAAAGCCACCGAGCACATATCGGCTTATATAATTTGAAAAAAATATTTTCAAAACCGGGTACGACTGGTTTTTTCTCTCTGAAAAAAGCCATATCATTTCTTTATTATTTCCCGGCCAGTATTATTGAAAAATGGAAACTGAATAAGCTTGAAAAATTTCCTCAATCGTGAATCCGGTTATACATAGCAAAAATGAACAGGCAGCAGGAAAAGCATTTGATAAACAAGCTTCCATCTTTGATGAACTTTATTCTTCTAATATAATCATCCAATATAAAAGACAACGGGTAAGAGATCATGTAATGCAATACCTTCCGCCAGCGGGTAACATACTGGAATTAAATTCTGGTACGGGAGAAGATGCTGTTTGGTTTGCACAGCATGGCTATTCAGTTCACGCAACTGATATTTCAGAAGTAATGTTGCTCCAATTAAAAAAGAAAATTGACAGTGCTGGTTTATCAGGTAAAATAACCAGTGAACGTTGTTCTTATACCGCATTGGAAGGATTACAAAACAGGGGGCCTTATGATTATATTTTTTCAAATTTTGCGGGATTGAATTGTACAGGTGAATTGGAAAAAGTACTAAAATCTTTTTCCGGGTTATTAAAACCCGGTGGTAAAATCACACTGGTTATATTGCCAGCATTCTGTCTTTGGGAAACGCTATTGTTATTTAAGGGGAAATTTAAAACAGCCTTCCGCCGTTTCTTTAGTAAAAACGGTGCACCTGCTCATATAGAAGGGAAATATTTTACCTGCTGGTATTATAATCCGTCTTTTATTATAAGAGCATTAAAAAATGAGTTTAGATTCCTTTCTATTGAAGGACTTTGTACAGTGGTTCCGCCATCTTATTTAGAAAATTTCCCAATAAAATATCCGGGGCTCTATTCAAAGCTGATGAAATTGGAAAATCGGTGGAAAAGTAAGTGGCCATGGAGAATGACAGGAGATTATTATATTATTTCATTGGAGAAAAAAGATTAAAGTAAATTAAGCCTTAGTTTTTATGGATGAAAATTATAAATTCCATCTGGTTATTTCTTCTTTCAGCCTGCTCCTGTATTTATTAAGGAATTGGTCATGAAAAAATACAGGATTGGGTTTAGAACAATGCTTGCTGGTTTTTAAACCCATATTTTCACCTTTTGTATTCAGGCGTCCCTGTATTTCTTTTAATTTCCATCTTCTGGTAGTCAGTTTTAAAAAATAATCATCCAGCCAGTTACCCAATTTATTATTGAACAGGAATTCAAAAAACATTTTCAGGGGGTAGAAGACCGGAGGCTCTTCTTTGACAGGATGATTGAATTTATAATTCGGAAAATAATCATTGGCCCATTTATTAGCATCAAAAAATTTAATGAAATCTGTTACTCCCTGCATGGGTATTAAAGTAATAAGTTCTGTAGCAGTGTAAATATTTTTTTCTTCTATCTGTAAAACAGCTTCATCCACATAATAATTCATGCAGTACCATTTATTTCTTTTTTTAAGGAAAGGAAGTTTTTTATATAAATGCATGAGTGTTCTTGCCATCCACAACCGGTTGGCTTTGGTGATGATGAAATAATCAATATCGGCATCTTCATCAGCAAAATATTTTGAAACCGAACCCGTCACACCAATGGCTCTTACATAAGGGAATTTATACAGTCGCCTGGAAATATTTATAGCATGATTTAGTAGAATATCAGCCTTTTGATTCCCGGTTCTTCTTCTTTCTGCTAATGAATAATTATTATGAAGGGAAAAAAAATTGTCCAGTTGAAATACCTGGTTTTTGGATTTGCAATCTGTAAGTGCAGTACTTAAATCTTCTCTTGTCACGGGCTGTTCAATAAACTGATGAATTTCTTCCATTGTCAGCGGATAATCAAACATATCGAAATACAGCAGTACTTTCAGTATACTCTCATCAATTTTCAATCTTGGTTTAATTTAAGGCTAAAGTTAATCTGGATTTCTTCCGGCAACTAAAACTATAAAACCAGCAATCAGTCCGGAAGCCAAAAAGAAATAAATGAAAATCCGGTTAAATCGTGGATAATTTTGCCGGTTGAGTTTCAGGAAAGGTTGAACTACTTCTATATTATCAATAGTAGCCAGTGCCTGGTCAATATTTAATTGTTCCCTGTAATAGGCCACTTCTGCCTGATAAACAACTATTGGATTTACCGGTTCTCCCAGGATAATCCCTTGCCCTTCACTTCTTGGAATGATACTGCTGTTCACAATTTTTTTCAGGCTGTCAAGGCTTTCCAGTTTGGTGATTAATGTTGCTTTCAACGATTCAAGTGATTTTCTCCTGGCCTCTTTTCTTTTAATGGCATAAGCATTATTCTCCAGGTAATTCATCAATCCCCATTGAATGGTATCCAGGTTATCCATTTTTTTTAAAATAAGTTTTATCCTGAATAAGGATAAGGCGGTATCCCGTTTATCCAGGTAAAAAGTATCCCTGATCGGTAACATGCTGATGGACCGTATATCATCACTGGCGTCCTCTGAAATTTTCAATTGGCGGGCCAGCAAAGGTTTGTTCTCTTCGCCTTTTAATTTATTTAAATTTTTCAACAACATGCCACAGTATTTGGCAGGTAAAACACTGGATACAAAAATTCCATCTGTTTGATAGGCGGGCTGAATAAAATACCTGAGTGAATAACCTCCAGCAGAAATCAGCAGGACGATGATGCCAAATAAAAATTTATTGGCCAGGATTTTTTTTATTATATATACAATGCCATTGCCGGTTTTTTTCAACAGGTT
>DATDPZ010000057.1:0-7160 GCA_035292525.1 Chitinophagaceae bacterium | reverse complement strand
TGGATTTAATTCTTGCCAGCGGTGGCAATGAATATTATGGCAATAGCGAATACCTGAAATCAAGAGTCTTTCTGAACGACGGGAAAGGAAAACTTCAAAAACTCACCGGTGCATTTGGAGATATCATGATGACCGCATCCTGCATAGCGCCGTATGATTTTAACCGAGATGGGTTTATTGATCTGTTTATCGGAGGAAGAGCAGTGCCCTGGGAATATGGAAAAATTCCGGCATCTTATTTATTAAAAAATGACGGCACCGGAAAATTTACAGATGTAACAAATGAAATGAATAAAGAGCTTTCATTAATTGGATTTGTAAAAGATGCCGATTGGGCAGATTTGGATAACGACGGAGACGCTGATCTGGTACTTGCCCTGGAGTGGGGGCCCGTTACTGCATTTATCAATGACAAAAACAAATGGACAAGAAAGGACCTTACTGAAAAAAAAGGTTGGTGGAATTTTTCCTTGCCTGTTGATATTGACGGGGATGGTGATCTGGATCTGATAGTTGGAAATGCAGGGATGAACAATCGCCTGAAAGCATCTGCAGTGCATCCGGTAAGCCTATACTATAATGATTTTGATGATAACGGTAAAAAAGAACAGATACTTACCTATTACCTGGGCAATAAAGAAATACCATTTTCAAATAAAGATGAATTGCAAAAGCAACTTCCGGGCATGAAAAAGAAATTTCTTTATGCTGAAGATTTTGCAAAAGCAACTTTACAGGAACTATTTGGCAGTGAAAGACTAAGAAAATC
This sequence comes from Chitinophagaceae bacterium, assembly GCA_035292525.1. Taxonomy (GTDB): domain Bacteria; phylum Bacteroidota; class Bacteroidia; order Chitinophagales; family Chitinophagaceae; genus VBAS01. The sequence continues at coordinate 6,391 of DATDPZ010000057.1, read as the reverse complement.
CGGAGTTTTATCGGCCGATTATTTTTATAATGCAATACTTATAAATGAAGGCAACTGGACTTTCACACTTAACCCCCTGCCATGGCTGGCACAGCTTGCACCTTATCGTGATGCAATTATTATTAATGCCAATAATGATAACAGGCCGGATATTTTACTGGCTGGTAATTTTTATCATAATAATATCCAGATGGGAAAATATAATGCCGATCGGGGGACAGTACTGATAAATAATGGTGCCGGAAATTTCAGTTGTGAAAACCTGAACACCACATTGATAAAAGGTGAAGTGCGTCATATACGGAAAATAAATACTTCTTCCGGGGAAATAATTATTTTGGCAAGAAATAACGACAGTACAATCGTTATACGGGTAAACTAATTAAAAGACAGGATAGCATAATCTGGTTACCCATTTCAGCGTATCCCTTTCTTTTGTTCTGTCGGTAATCATTAGTTCGTAAGGTATGGCAGGAGAAGTATAATTATAATCCCTCACATAGTTATTGTATTCACTAAAAGCCTTTCTGATGGTAGCATACCCGCCGGTTATTTCGGCTTCAAGCAGGTTGCCGCCTTTTAATAACATTTTATAAGCAAATTCATGGGTATCTGGTAATTTGGTGTCTGTTGCTATAGCGGTCATCGCTTCAAAATGCAGGCTGTCTATCCGTCTTATATGCAGCATCGGATAATTCATTTCTTTTGCATTATTTGACCTGATGTAGGATCTTAATTTTTGAATCAGCGAATCAATCTCAAATTCATCCGGGTAATGATTGAATTGTTTCCGGGTGGAAATAAGAACCGAATCTGTAACAATTGAATTTTTTACGGTAAACCCATAAATATTTTCTTTTTTCCCCAGGAAGTTGCTTAAACTATTAAGTAAAAAATCTAAATTCTTTTTAAGCGCTATAGCCTCCAGGTATTTTATAAACCTGTATAGTGGATTACTGCCGGCAGTTAATGTACAAACCCAGTTTAACCTCGTTGTATCTGTATTCACAGGGATGAGTTGTAATAAGCCGGATATTGTATCACCACGTTGGATGATGGAAAGTTCAAATGCATACAGCATTTTTTTAGTTAAACTGAATTGGGTTCCCTGATAAGCAAATTTTTCTTCACCGGGCCACCATTGTCTCCAAACAGCGTCATTCATCAGCACCCGCTGTGCCGCCAGCTGGTTCACAGAACTGCTGGTAACAGAGGAAATTTTGATTTCAGACGGAATAAAAATAAAGATGGCTACTATTGCCAATACAACAACTGACAACAGTATAAAAAATATTTTTTTCATGCACGGGTTTATATCAATTTGGGTTAATTTCAGGAATACAAATATCAATGATTATGATTCGACTATTCCTCTTTTCAAGCTTTGCAATGATACTCAATATTTCTGTTGCACAAGATCCCTGGAAGTTAAAAACCGATAAAATTGATCCGGGTAATTATTATGGTATTACCGTAGCAAACGGAATGATCGGTATCGTTTCCTCGCCGGAACCATTTAAAATAAAAGATGTGATACTGGCGGGGGCCTATGACCTTTATGGCCGGGGCAGGGTAAGCAACTTTCTCCGGAGTTTTAACTTACTCAATATGTACCTGGAAATAGACGGAAGAAGAATGGATGCAAAAGCAGCTGATGATTTGCAGCAGGAACTGGATATGAAAAAAGCCTCTTTTACTACTTCATTTACTTATGGCGATAAAGCTGCCGTTTCTTATACCTATTATTCACTTCGCCATTTGCCCTATACTGTTTTGATGGATGTGTCGATTACAGCAAAAAAGGATTTCAACCTGACCAGTGCCAGTATTATGGAAGCACCCGATGCCTTGAAAGACGTTCAGAATTATTATAATGAAATTGACCGGCCGCATGTGGTTATCAGTTTATTGACTTCTTCAGCAAAAAGTCCCACCGGTAAATTGTTAATGTGCGCCAGTAATACATTTTTATTTAATGAACTACATGGCCATGAACCAAGAGTAATACATGAAATGTGGGACAACAATATGCACCTGATGAAATTTTCAAAAAAGATCAAAGCAGGTGAAACCTACCGGTTTTCAATTGCCGGTTCGTCCATCACTTCTGCTCACCATGATGATCCATTAAATGAAGCTGAGCGGTTAACTATTTATGCAAAGCTGGAAGGAAAAGACAGGCTGTTGAATTTTCATCATAAAGCCTGGGAAGAATTATGGAAAAGTGATATCATCATTGAAGGAGATCCGCAGTCACAGCAGGATGTACACAGCATGCTCTACCATCTTTATTCTTTTACAAGAGAAGGAACGGCTTTATCACCTTCACCCATGGGATTAAGCGGACTTGGCTATAATGGACATGTATTCTGGGATACGGAACTGTGGATGTATCCGGCTGTACTTGTATTACATCCAGGGCTTGCAAAAAGTATGATTGAATACCGCTACCAGCGGTTAGAAGCAGCAAAAAGAAATGCATTCAGTAAAGGATATAAAGGCGCCATGTATCCCTGGGAAAGTGCAGAAACCGGAGTAGAAGAAACTCCCGTATGGGCATTGAGCGGTCCTTTCGAACACCATATTACTGCCTGTGTGGGCATTGCTGCCTGGAATTATTATTGTGTAACGCAGGATAAGAACTGGTTGAAAGAAAAAGGCTTCCCGATACTTTCTGCCACGGCAGATTTCTGGGCCAGCCGGGTAGAAAGAAATGGCCCGGGAAAATTTGATATAAATAATGTGGTGGCTGCTGATGAGTGGGCCGAGAATGTTGACAACAACGCATTCACTAATGCAGCCGCAAAATCAAATCTTCAATATGCAACAGAAGCGGCAAAAGTTTTAGGAATTACTCCGGATGCTGACTGGTTGATTGTGGCATCCAACATTCCCATTTTAAAAATGGCCGATGGTGTTACAAGAGAACATGCCACTTATAACGGGGAGGGAATTAAACAGGCTGATGTGAATCTCCTGCCTTACCCCTTAAAACAGATTACAGATGTCAACCAGGTAAAAAAAGACCTTGCTTATTACGAAACAAGAATTCCAAATGAAGGAACACCTGCTATGACACAGGCTATTTTTTCCTTACTCTATGCACGGTTAGGTGACGGGGAAAAAGCCTGGCATTGGTTTAAAGATGCCTATACACCAAATCTGAATCCACCCTTCCGGGTAATTGCCGAAACGAAGGGAGGAACAAATCCATATTTTGCTACCGGTGCCGGCGGTGTTTTACAATCCATGCTGATGGGATTTGGAGGTCTGGATATTACATCATCTGGTTTGGTTCAGATCAAATCATCGTTGCCCAAACACTGGAAAAGCCTGACCCTTAAAGGAATTGGGCCAGAAAAGAAAACATTTATAGTAAAAAATTAATCGTTTACCTGCCCCTGATTTTTTTTAAAGCAATTGGCTCATTTTTCAAAGATTCAGGGTAACTTGTCGCTGCAATTGAACTGCTTGAAAAAAATCAGCGCCATATTGATATTGGGCATAATGCTCTTTAATATAGCGGGCTATCGCTGGGCCTACTCCTTCCTTGAAAAAAATGCAACTGCTATTTTAGAGAGAGTTATTGATAGTGGTAATTATACAGAGGAACAATTGGTGGAAATACAAATTCCGCTGAATATGCCTTACTACAGTGATAAAGATTTTGAAACAGTTTATGGTGAAACTGACTGGAACGGCAACCATTACCGCTTTGTAAAAAGAAAGATCAGCGGAAATATTTTATACCTGCTCTGTATTCCGAATAGCGAAAAGAATCAAATCATTTTTGCAAAAAATGATTTTACAAAAAAAGGAATATCCGATTCGCCACAGAACAATGTTCCTTCAAAACAGCCATCTTCTTTTTTCAAAATTTTGTTAAGCGATTTCATTTCCCGGGAAAATAGCATTCAGTTTTCGTTGCTGATCAATCAACCGGTAAAATATTTTTTCTTCAATTCAGGTTTGTACTCGCAATTTGATCCCAAGGCACCCTTCGAGCCGCCAAAAGAAAGAGTAGTTTAAAAATTCCGACCTAAAGAATCAATTTTTTTAATTTTTTTTAATTCTCAGAAATGAAAATAATAAATGTATTGCCAGTTTTGGCAATGACTTTCCTCTTGGGCTGCAACCAGGGAAATGATACCGGTAACACAAATGCTTTTAATGACCCCATATTGTTTTGTAAGACAGTAAAAAACCTGAACAATGTAGTATTGGAAAATAATTTTCCGCCCATGATCGCCTGCCGCAATTATACCTATGCCACTATTGCGGCTTACGAATGTGTAGCAGCAGGTGACAGCAATTATATCAGCCTGGCAGGACAGATAAAACATCTGCCCCTCTTACCCAAGCCACCGGCCGGAAAAGAGATTGATTTTTCCCTGGCAGCTTTATTTGCATTTTGCAAAGTAGGCAATGCAGTTACTTTTCCTGAAGGCAGCATGATGGGCTATTACGATCAATTGAAAAAAATGGCAGATAGTATTGGAATATCTTCTCCTGTTTTAAAAAATACCATTGCTTTTTCCGACTCTGTTGTTTCAGCAATTCTTAAATGGAGTAAAGAAGATAATTATGCCCAAACAAGAACAGCCGAAAGATATACAGTGTTAAATGATGTTCCGGAACGTTATGTGCCTACTCCGCCACAATACGCATCTGCCGTTGAGCCGCACTGGAGGGAAATCAGAACAATGGTACTGGACTCTGCATCACAATTTATGCCGCCAAGACCAACCAAGTATGATGTGCTAAACAAAAACAGTGTATTTTATAAAGCCATGCTGGAAGTAAAATCTTTTGGGGATAGCTTAACAGACGAACAAAAACATATTGCTGATTTCTGGGATGACAATCCCTTTGTCATGCATGTGGCTGGTCATGTAATGTTTGCCACCAAGAAATTTTCACCACCGGGCCATTGGATGAATATTGTAGGCATCGGGGCTAAAACAGCAAACGCTGATTTTAATAAAACGGTTGCCGCTTATGCACATACCTCCATTGCATTGTTTGATGCCTTCATCAGTTGCTGGGATGAAAAATACAGGAGTAATTATGTGCGTCCTGAAACAGTTATCAATAGATTGTTTACGAATGAAAACTGGCAGCCCTATATTCAAACACCGCCTTTTCCTTCCTATACCAGCGGGCATGCTACCAATTCAGCTGCTGCCGCAGAAGTGATGACCCATTGGTTTGGCGATCAATTATCATTCACCGATACTTCTTTGCTTGAATTTGGCATTGCAAACCGTGAAATAAAATCGTTTCGGGAAGCAGCAAAAGAAGCAGCCATGTCCCGTTTATACGGTGGCATACATTACCGGTTTGATAATGATGAAGGGAACAAAGCCGGAAAAAAACTGGGAGAGTTTATAGTTTCCCGCATTAAAATGTCCAAAGGACTATCCAAAGGAGTCCCTCGCGACCTTACGGAGAAAAAATAATTTTTGAAACGAAAACCAAAATTTTAAATCATGAAACACATTCATAGTATAGTTTTTACTGCATTCATTTTATTTGTTTCACAAAAAGCAAATACCCAGGGTTGCGTAGCCATCAGGAGTAATGGCAATACCTGCAGCAGCGCAAAAGCAGGTGAAGCCCGGGGATGGCAATTGAATTTCAATAATCGTTATTTCAGATCTTATAAGCATTTTGTAGGAACAGCAGAACGAAAAGAAAGAGTGGAAGCCGGCACTGAAGTGATCAACTACTCATTCAGCTGGGATTTTACATTGATAAGAACGGTGAATAAGTACTGGTCCTATTCAGTGAACCTCCCCGTTCTTTCCAATACCCGTTCATCTATGTACGAGCATTATGGCAATAGCAGTAGCAGCCCGAATGCAAGAAACAGTACCCGTTCATTTGGTATTGGTGACCTACGGGTTTCTGCATACAGATGGATCTTTGATCCGGCTAAATCAACCAATGGAAATCTACAGGCCGGACTTGGCATTAAACTACCCACCGGTGATTACAAATACCAGGATTTTTTTCATAAACCTGGTGTAACTGGTGATAGTTCCATATTGGGCCCGGTTGATCAGTCAATACAATTAGGTGATGGCGGAACCGGCATTACAGTTGAACTGAATGGTTATAAAAGTTTCAATCATCAATGGGGTGTTTATGGAAATTTTTACTATCTCATTAATCCAAGAGAACAGAATGGAGTGTCTACATCCCGGGGTGGCGCCACCTCTTCAACCAACATAAGATATTTTTCCAATACCATGAGTGTGCCCGACCAGTTTATGGTAAGAGCCGGTGCAAATTTTATGGCAAATAAATTGACATTTTCCGGTGGACTAAGAATAGAAGGCATTCCTTCCAGCGACTTAATTGGTGGCGATAAAGGCTTTCGCCGTCCCGG
>DATDPZ010000056.1:0-8929 GCA_035292525.1 Chitinophagaceae bacterium | reverse complement strand
TCATGAAACTTTCCTTTCCTTTGCTGATCTGGCTGGCTCCCCTGATCATACTGGGAGCTTTTTTTTATAAAGTATTTAAAGACACTTCGAAAAAGTAATTACATGAACTGGCAGGCCATCAGGTATTTCAGACCGGCAATTATTATTTTCTTTTTCCTGAATCTTGGTTTTTTCACCATGCAAAACAGGTTAACAGAAAAGGGAATTGATCAGCAGGTATTGGTTTATGGGAATTTCATTTTATTTACCCTCTTTCTTACTTCATTCATGATGGTAGCCAAAGGACAGCGTTCAAAAAACAACCATGAGTTTTTCCGGATGATGTATGGCAGTTTTATTTTAAAACTATTTTTGCTGGCTGGTATTGCGTTTGCCTATATCATGACCATGAAAAAAGAAGTAAATAAGCCGGCTTTATTTTTATGTATGGCACTTTATATTATTTACACCATTTTAGAAGTAACAGCTTTAATGAAATCAGGAAAGCAAAAGCCCCATGCCTAAGCAAGAAGCGCCAATTCAGCAGCTGAGTGATTTTTTACCTCCCGCTACTTTCCCTGTTGTATCAGCTTACCTGCATAGGTATAAAATTCATTTAACCATTACCAGGCAGCGTCAAAGTATATTGGGTGATTACCGCCACCAGACTGTATCCAGGAATCACCGGATCAGTATCAATGGAAACCTGAACCCATTTGCATTTCTCATAACACTATTGCATGAAATTGCTCACCTGCTTGCCTTTGAGCAATATGGTAAGCGGATTGCCTCCCATGGTAAAGAATGGAAACTTGTTTACTCCAATTTGCTGCAACAGTTTTTGGAACAAAAACTATTTCCGGAAAATATTGAAACTGCCCTGATAAAATCTTTAAAAAAGCCGGCAGCCAGTAGTTGTGCAGAAGATGGATTAATCAGGGAGTTAAGAAAGTATGACAAAATAAAAAACGGTCATAAACTGGTGGAAGAAGTGCCCGTTGATACATTATTCAGATTGACAGACGGACGGGTGTTTAAAATGGGAGAGAAGCTGCGGAAAAGATATAAATGTCTTGAAGTAAGCTCCCGGAAAATTTATTTATTCAGCCCTGTGTATGAGGTGGAGTTAGTTTGAGGTGTAAGGTTTAGGGTGTAGGTTTAAGATTTGAAGCTTATCATTTCAACTTTTCAACCCTTCGACATCCAGCTTTTTCAGCATCCATAAACTACAACCGGTATGTCCGCTGTTTCCTATGGGGCCTTTTAAATATTCAAAGCCGAATTTTTGATAAACGTTCAGTGCTTGTTTCAGTTCGGGCATAGTTTCCAGGTAAATATTTTTAAATTCTTTTTCCCTGGCGGCAGTTATACATTTTTCAATTAAAATTTTTCCCAAACCAATTCCTCTTCCTTCCGGCAACAGGTACATTTTTACCAGCTCACAGGTGTCCGGCGGCAATCCATCTGTTGGGTAAATGCCTCCACCTCCAATAATTTTACCATCCATTTCCGCAACAAAATAAACAGCTCTTTCTTTTTGAAATAATTCATACAAGGCATCGGTTGTGGGATCAAAGAAAACCGTTCCCGCATAATTAGCGCCAAATTCAGCAAGTGTATCACGGACAACTTTTGCCAAAATGAGATTATCCTCCTTCCGGATATTTCTGATGGTAAACTGCTGCATGCTGTAAAGATAAAGGGGAACAGGAATCAGGCTGCTTTGCGACAGGTAAATTTTGCCGTCCGTTGTTTCAGAACGCTGATAGCTTCTTCTTTTGATGAAAAGCTATTATTGATATTAACAAGATGGTCCGCCATTTTATCATATCGCTTTGTCATCAGAAAATAAAAAAGATGCAGGTAATGAATGCCCTCAAACACGAAAGATTTTTCCTGCGAAATTTTTTCTTTTTCTTTTACAAATAAAACCGGCATCTCCGTATAATGTGCCCCGGGACGCAAATGATGCATGAGATGGTAGCCGTCATTCCAGCATTTCGTATTGTAAGAAGTATTGATGCAGGTATAACAACTTTTATACATATTCTCCGGGTCATTCGGATCTACAAATGCATGCTGTGTCCAGTTGCCCAGCATCATCACCAGGCGGGAAAGTATAAAGGGAATTATGAGTACAAAAATGGCAGCTTTCAGATTTACAAAACACATCCCCATGCAGAAAAGATAAAATGAAATTTCACCGGCTGTCAGCCGCACATAGTATTTTTTCTTTTTCCTGTTGAACATGTACATGAAGGTTTCAGTAAAACCCAGGAAAAGGAAGTTTGTATAGTACTTCAGGAAATCCAAAAGGGAATCCCGCTGATAAGGCAGCGTACTGCTGGCGTCGTCTTCCATATTATTTTCTTCGTGATGCATACCCACATGATGCACAAAATAAGTTTCAGGAGTATGTCCGAAAAAAGGACAAACAAACCAGATAAGATATTTGTTGAGGAAATTATATTTCTTTTTAAACAGCCTGCGGTGTGTTGCATTGTGCAGCATTAAACCAAAAGGGCCTCTTAATTTTACATGTCCGATAAAAAACCAGACGGCAAAAGCAAGCCACCACCAGGCACCGGTAAACAAAGGGAAAAATAAAATAATACCCAGCGGGATAACGGTTAAATGAATCAACGTAAGTAAATGAATAAAAGGAAGGTCTCTTTTATCATTGATAAACCGTAGCCAGAATCTTTCATATGAATTAAATTTTTCCGGCTGGCTGTAAACAGGATCGAGAAGTATACTGAGTTGCTTCATTTAGTTAGGGTGCCTTTATCAGGCTGATTGTGCGTTTTGAGACTAACGAATGTAACGAATTTATATGAGGTAATCAGTTTTATTTTTTCTCTGAAAACTAAAAACGTAAAATTATTGTGTAATGAATAAGCAATCAGTTTTAAAAAGACAGCATGGATATAATTTTTTCAAGATAAAACTGGTCAGTAGAATCATATTGATCGGGCTGGGAGCTATCCACATCAAGCACGGCTACTACGTCTTTGTTTTTAAAAACCGGGACTACAATTTCTGATCTGGATAAACTGCTGCAGGCAATGTGACCGGGAAATTTTTCAACATCGGGTATTATTAACGTTACTGCTTTTTCCCAACAACTGCCACACACACCTCTTCCTTTTTTTATTCTTGTACAAGCAACTGGTCCCTGAAAAGGTCCCAACACTAATTCATCATTTTTTACCAGGTAGAAACCAACCCACAGCCAGTTGAATTGTTCTTTCAGGGCAGCCGCCATATTGGCCATATTAGCAATAGTATCTGTCTCACCTTCCAGCAATCCTTTGATCTGTGGCAGCAAAGATTCGTATTGTTCTTCTTTTGTTCCTTTTGATATTAAGAGGTCTTCTGACATTTCGCAAATTTAAATTTGTATGGGTAGATAGAAATAAGAGAGGGGATTATTTTCATTTAAATTTATTTATGATCAAAACTAATCACCCTTGACAGTTTCCATTGTCCGTCTTTTTTCTGCCATACATGAACAAACTTAAAAGTACCACAATCAGGTTTCCCGTTTTCAGTATGACAAAAAGTATGGCTACCTGTTTGCACAGCACCATAATTATGAATGGGATAAACTTCCATACTACCGGGTACTGCTTCTCTTCTTAAATCTGCCAGGTTTTTGTTTTCAAAAATCAATTTAAAATTTTCCATAGTTTTTGAGTATCCCTGGAGGCCGTCTTTGTCATGATAAAATTCAAGACTATCTGAAAATAAGGTTTTCAGTTTTTCAAAATCTTTTGTATTTACTGCATCAAATAAAATACGATCCATATGTAGAATAGTATCAAAAAGTTCCCGGGAAACCGGCGTATATTTTACGGAAGGTATTTCAGTACTAACTGTATCAGAAGTGCAGGAGATAATAAATGCAAGAAAGGCAAAAAGAAAAACTACAATTATTTTATTTATTATCATAAATACATTTTTTTTAAAACAAAAATCCTGTTTTATTACAGGATACAATTTTCTTACACAAAACTAAGAATTCCTAACTCTCATACGCCACCGCCTTCTTCACCAGTTCTGCCGCCTCACTCAATAAAATGGCACTCTTCACTTTCAATCCGCTTTCATCAATTAGTTTTTTAGCTTCTTCCGCATTGGTTCCCTGCAACCTCACAATAATTGGCACGGTAATATTTCCCATGTTATTGTAAGCATCTATTACCCCTTGTGCCACCCGGTCGCAACGAACAATACCTCCAAAAATATTTATCAGGATGGCTTTTACAGCCGGGTCTTTTAAAATAATTTTAAATCCGGCTTCCACTGTTTGTGCATTGGCCGTACCACCCACATCCAGGAAATTGGCAGGTTCACCACCGCTGAGTTTGATCATGTCCATGGTGGCCATGGCAAGTCCGGCGCCATTCACCATGCAGCCAACATTTCCATCCAGTTTTACAAAATTCAGGTTATACTGTCCGGCTTCCACTTCCGTAGGATCTTCTTCCGTCACATCACGCATCGCAGAAAGATCCGGATGACGCATTAATGCATTTTCATCCAGGTTCATTTTACAATCAACCGCTACAATTTTATCATCGGATGCTTTTAAAAGCGGATTGATTTCGAGCATGCTGCAATCCAAACCCACATAAGCGTTATAAAGATTGGTGACAAATTTTACGCAGTTCTTAAATGCTGTGCCACTCAATCCTAAATTAAAGGCAATCTTCCTGGCCTGGAACGCATGTAAGGCTCCTGCAGGGTTTATCCATTCTTTAAAAATTTTTTCGGGAGTTTCATGAGCCACTTCTTCAATATTCATTCCTCCTTCTGTGCTGTACATAATTACATTTTGACCCTTTGTACGGTCAAGCAGGATGGATAAATAAAATTCTTTTCTTCCCGAATGCCCGTCATAATACATATCCTGCGCCACCAGTATTTTGTTTACTACTTTACCGGCAGGGCCGGTTTGCAGAGTAACCAGTGTGCCGCCTAAAATTCCTTTTGCAAATTCAATGATCTCATCCAGGTTTTTTCCCACTTTCACTCCATTAATACCGGTTTCTTTTATTTTTCCTTTACCTCTTCCGCCCGCATGTATTTGTGCTTTTACCACGGCGAATGGGCTATCAAACTGAGTTTTAATCTGGCGGTAAGCATCTTCTGCGTCATGCACCGTACCGCAGGCAATGCCTTCCTGCACCGGCACATCATATTTTTTCAAAAGTTCTTTTGCCTGGAATTCGTGAAGATTCATATGTTGAAATTTTTTTCCAAAAATACTTCTTTGGAGCCGCGAAGATAAGATGTTGGCATGAGGATTAAATTTGAAACAGGAAGTTTTTATAGCCGGCGTATCTGCTGCAATGAGTCAAAAATTACTCCGAAGAAGACCTTTGGCTCTTTGGTCCGGTCAGGGTTCTGTCGGCTGTTCAATTTAATTACTACTGCACAGGATTTAGAAAATAAAACATTCATATAGAAGTTATCTAGAAGTGTATTTCTATTCTTCTTATTTCAGTAACAACTTTGCAATACCGGCAATTATTTTTTCTATCTTTCATGAATGAGAGGGTTTTGTCTTCTGTTAGTTTTAATTCTTATATCCTGCCAGTCCGCTAAAAAGATGCACTGGATCCGGAGAGATTCTCCCATCAGCGGCACAGAATTTTACCGGCAGGCTGCAGCCATGAACTGGAAGGAAAGAGATTCATTTGCCGTGAAAGAAATACTTTCAGGCAGCCTTCCTTTTTTTTTAAAAAAATTTATTCCGGTTAAAATTTCGGGAATTGATTCCGTATCCGGAAAAATTATTCACCTTACTTATTTTGTATCGCCGGATTATTTAAGTATTGGATCTGATCAGGATTGGGCCCGGATTAATATAACCCCCATGGCTGCTCAAATGATTGCAGACAGTTTCCATTGTTTTTTACCCACCAGGAAAATGGTAGATGACATTTATAAAAATGCAAAAGTAAAACTGCAGCCGGTGCCCATGTATGCTTTTCGTGACAGCTCACCCACTATGTACCAGCATCACCTGATTATTGAAAGCCAGCGGAAAAACAAAAAAGGATTGATTGCCGGGATAAAAAAAGATGTGGTGATCAGCGGAAAAATTTCCAGGGATCCCAAACTCAACCGGGTGGCAATTTATGGATGGCATCAACCAGGTGGTAAACCCATTCAGCCTTTATATACCGGCCATGTAAACTGGTACGTGGATTACAGCCAGGGTATACGGCTGGTGTATAAAAAAATTAAAGTGAATAACAAATGGATGGATTATACTGATCTGCTGAAACAAAACGGGCTTAAACATTTGCTTTGCGATGAAGAGTGGTGCGACTTTTACAGGTATAACTATTGAATAACATCCTCTATATTTGCAGACTCACAATACTATTTATGGCTAAGAAGACTTTGAGGAAATTAAATGAAGCGGTAAAATACATACATAAACAATATAAACAAACACCTGAAGTGGCGATTGTATTGGGAAGCGGACTGGGCAGGTTTGCAGACGAAATTGAAATTGAAAAAGAAATTAATTACAGCGACATTCCGAATTTTCCTGTTTCTACTGTGAAGGGGCATAAAGGCAGGTTGATTTTCGGGAATCTTTCCGGTAAAAAAGTAGTCTGTATGGGCGGACGTTTTCATTATTACGAAGGATATACTGCCCCCGAAGTTGTTTTTCCTATCCGTGTACTTGGTATGCTGGGGATTAAAACACTTTTATTGTCAAATGCTGCCGGTGGCGTAAACCCTGCTTTCAAAGTTGGCGATATCATGCTGATCACCGATCACATAGGAATTGATATGACCAACCCGCTGATCGGGAAAAATATAGATGAATTAGGTCCCCGTTTTCCGGATATGAGCGAACCCTATAAAAAGGAACTGATTGAAAAAGCAAAAGCAATTGCAAAAAAATTAAACTACGATATAAAAGAGGGAGTTTATTTTGGAGTAACAGGCCCCACTTATGAAACAAGGGCAGAATACAGGATGGTTCAGGTAATGGGCGGCGATGCGGTAGGTATGAGTACCGTGCAGGAATGTATTATTGCCAATCATATGGGCATCCCGGTTTTTGCAGCAAGCGTTATTACTGATCTTGGCATCCGGGATGATGAAAATGTTATTACACATGAGGAAGTCTTGCATTTTGCAAAACAAGCAGAGCCAAAACTGGCAACCATTTTCAAAGAACTGATAGCAGTACTTTAACTTTTATACTTTTCAATATTAAACCTGTACCAGTAATTTTGAAGTTCATAATCCAGGCGCTGAAAATAAAACTTACATATTTATTATTTTTCCTGTCTTTATCATTTTTGCTTAATGCTCAAAACAGGCCAGGAGGCTTACCCGGAAGACCCGGTACAAACCTGCCCGGTAATCTTCAGGGACTAGCTGGTAGTTTGCGGGGAGGTGGTCAGTCAATTGATAGCCTGGAACGCCGGGATCCGTTTGAAGATTCTATTTCAATTTCCTTTCAGCTACCGCTATCTGCTCAACAAAATAAACTGGATTCTTCTGTTTCAGATTTTACCAAAAGATTTCCTATTCCGGCAAATCATGTTTTTCTTGGAAATAATGGAACCGCTACCCGCTCAATATTATTTGCACCAAATTTTAAAAGTGGATGGGATCCCGGCTTTCATGCTTTTGATGTATATCGCTGGAAGCCGGAATCAGTTCGTTTTTTTAATACCAGCAGGCCTTTTACAGAATTAGCCTATTTATTGGGCGGAAGAACTGAACAAATAATTGAAGTAACCCATACGCAGAATATTAAGCCAAACTGGAATGGTTTATTTCAGTATCGCCTGATCAATTCTCCGGGATTTTTTAAAAACCAGAAAACAAATCATAATAACTATTTACTGACCTCCTGGTACCAATCCATCAATAAACGTTACAATAATTATTTTGTATTAGTTTCCAATGCACTCCAGTCGGAAGAAAATGGCGGAATAAAAAATGATAACGATTATCTCAATGATCCAGTTTATGATGACCGCTTCAATGTACCCACACAGATCGGTGGGGATGTACCCTTTGGCAGAAATTTTTTCAGTTCAAAGATTAATACAGGTAACCGGTACACTGATTTTAATATGGTGCTTACCCAGCAATATGATATTGGAAAAAAAGATTCGCTGGTGAAAGATACCATTGTTATTCCCTTGTTTTATCCCAGGCTCCGGTTTGAACATACGTTCAGGATGAGCAAGTATAAGTTTACATACTTTGATAATGATGCTGACTCAACTTATTATAAAGATGTTTTTAATTTTCCTTTAGGAAATATCAGTGATACAATTATTCTTAAAGACACCTGGGCTGAAGTTGTCAATGACTTTTCTGTTTACCAGTATCCCGATGCAAAAAACCTGCAACAGTTTTTAAAAGCAGGATTAACACTTCAAAACCTGAAAGGAGAATTTGCCAGTCAATCTGTTTCAACTTACAATTTGGCTGTACACGGTGAGTACAGGAATAAAACCAAAAACAGGAAATGGGATATGGCAGCAGCGGGCACTTTGTATTTAAATGGATTTAATTCCGGGGATTATCATGCATCCTTTGACTTAAAAAGATTTGCCGGTAAAAAACAATCTTACATTGAATTGGGTTTCCGGAATGTAAACCGTACACCTTCTTTTATTTTTGATACCCGCAGCAGTTTCTATCTGGACAGCCCCAAAAATTTTAATAAAGAAAATATTACCCACCTGTCAGCATCCTATTTTCACCCGGGATTGAAAGCAAAGATCAGCGGCAATTATTTCCTGGTCAGCAATTATACCTATTTTAAAGAATTTATAAAACCAGAGCAGGAAGAAGCTTTGTTTAATCTGCTGATTGTGTCATTGGAAAAGAAATTCAGTATAGGCAAAAATTTTGTCTGGTACACCGATATTTATTTACAAAAGAAAACCGGGTCTGT
>DATDPZ010000055.1:0-4506 GCA_035292525.1 Chitinophagaceae bacterium | reverse complement strand
ATAGCTACTCGTAATGCTTTGCCTCCCCAGCTTCGTTCCAGGGATGAGTCTTTATCAAGAACGATATTATTTTCCATAGAAAAATCCGCCAGTTCCTTCCATTGTTTTTTAAGTGCTGGTAAAAATAAACCGCTGAGGACAAGTGAAAAAATCAAACCAATTGTAAGAAAGATTTTATAAATATTTTTCTTTACAATTTTCCATAAAAAATATAAGACCAGTAATAGCCAGCAAAAAATAATAATCCTGATACTGAGTAAAAAAATAAATAAGGATAAAATAAATGACAGGGCAATCAACCATTTGTTGAATTTATTATGTGAAAAGTTTTCATAAGTGATTAGAAAACTCAAAGCCAACAGGCAATACAACCCCATCATCATAGGATTGAAAGCATGAAAGACCAACAATCCTCTCCCGGTCACCGCAGCTATATTCCCTGTAATAATATAATTGTACATACCAATACCGAGACCCGCGATACAAGCCAACCCGGTTGCAATCAAATAATGGCTGATGAGTTTTTTGAGTAATTGGAAAGAAAGTACAGTGCTGCTGCCAAATACTAAGGGGAAAAAGAGCAAGGCCGATTGTTTTTGAAGAATAGCCTTTCCCTGGGTCATATTGCCAGTATAGATCAATCCAATAAGGCCAATGACATACAGGGAAATAAACAACAACATCAGTTTTGAGCGATCGGAAGAAAGATGGAATTCCTTTTTTAAAAAGAATAACCAGAAAGCAACTATTAAAATAGCAAGCATAGAATTCAGTAAGGTCCAGAACAGCATGGAGTACACAAAGCCTGTGCAAAGCCAGTAAAACAAATTGGTTTTAAATTCTTCTTTGTTGGTATGCTGAATCAATCTATACATTATCTGAACACCTTTTTAAGCCATTCCCGTGTCAATAAAAATAAAAACAGAAAGTTAGTAGTGAAGTATCGTTTAGAGAGTTGCCGGGGTTGCTGCATTAGCCTGAAAAACCATTCGAGAGCCAGTTTTTGCATCCATAAGGGAGCTCTTTTCCGGTTACCTGCAAACACGGAAAAAGCAG
Organism: Chitinophagaceae bacterium; assembly: GCA_035292525.1. Lineage (GTDB taxonomy): Bacteria > Bacteroidota > Bacteroidia > Chitinophagales > Chitinophagaceae > VBAS01. Next base: position 3,450 of record DATDPZ010000055.1, on the reverse strand, counting down.
CGCCAACACCTAACAACACTGCTTTTATTTTTGAAGAATAAGTGGCCATCCATTTTTCCTGCTTTGGACAACCCAGGCTTACAAAAATAACTTGTGCCTCCGAACGATTGATCTTCTCAATATCTATTAAGACTTCTTCTTCATTTACCGGTCCGAAAGATGGAGAAATGGAGCCAGCATGGATCACATCCGGATATTTCTCTGTTAATCTTTGTTTTAACTGTTCAAGAATTTCTAAAGTGGAGCCATAAAAAAATACAGAACCTTTTATTTCATTAAGTCTTTCAAGCAACCTGGGCATAAAATCCATGCCACTGATCCGTTCCTGTTTTTTTTTATAAAGTAAATTGCAGGCTGCTGCTATTGGTTTGCCATCGGCCAGCACCAGGTTTGCATTTTCCACCTGAGCAAGAAATTGTTTGTCTCTATAGGCTTCTATAGTCATATGCACATTGGCAAAACATACATAAGCCGGTTGATTTTTTCCCGCCCATTCCAAAACCAGATCCAGGCTTTCATTGAAATCCTGGTGATGTACACTTAAACTGATGATGGGTAATTTTTCACTCATTTACCAGAATAGTTTTTTATGGTTTGGTTATAAATATTCATGATGGAATCATAATGAATATCCGGGTGATATTTTTCAAGATAGGTCTGGCGGGCATTTTTATAAAAATCAGTATTGTTGTTTGTCATTTCATAAATCAGTTCTATTTTATTTTTTAAATCACCTGAATCACCGGCTGTAAAATGCAGGCCGTTATATCCATCCTTAATTGTTTCCTGCATGGATCCCAGCCTTGAAGCGATTACCGGTGTACCGGTTGCAAAAGCTTCTAATATGGTCAGAGGCGCTCCTTCGTACCAGATCGAAGGACAAATACAGGCCTTACATTTTTTCATTGCCGCTAAAACCTCCTGTTTTTCCAGGTGACCCGAAAATTGCATATTATTATAGAGTTTGAACCTGTCCTCTAAATATTTTTTTTCCGGCCCATTACCAATGATGACAATTTTTTTATCCGGCATTTCAGAAAAAGCTTCGAGCAATGTTTCCACCCCTTTTTCTTTAACAATTCTGCCAACAAACAAGAAAAAATCTTCTCTTTTCCCTGTACTTTCACCCGGATCAAAAACAAAATTTGGTTTGGTGATCATTTTTGTTTCTGGTAATTCAAGGGAAGAATGGATCAGCCGTTTCCTGGAAAACTCATTCAGGGCAATATATACAGCTACTTTATTTTTCCAGGTATTTAAAATTTTATGCACTCCGGTGATTGCTGTAACGAGTGCAGTTGCACTGCGGGAATGATGATAACATTTATAGCGGATACCCTGCAGTGGAAATTTTTGATTGACACATAATTCGCAAACTTTATTATTCCGCAAAAGCAAAGCATTTGAGCAAATCATCCTGTAATTATGCAAGGTGAGAACCACCGGGATCTTTAGCCGGGAAACAACAAAAAGAACAGATGGCGAAGCAATAAAAAAGAGATTGTGAACATGAATAATATCAGGGTTAAATTCCCTGATGACTCTTTTAACTTTTAGGGCCGAAGAAAAATTATAAATAGCCTGAAAGCCGGCTTTCAGTTTTGAAAAAAAATTATCGGGTATATCATTTTTAAAAAATAATGTTTCTACGGTATGTCCTTTTGATTTCAACAGTATAGTTTCCTGTTCCACTGCCACATCTTCTCCGCCGGATTGCCGGTACTGGTTATGTATAAATAAAACTTTCACAGGACGGATAATGTTGGTACGATAATTTGTTTTCTGTTATAAATACAGCGGGCAGTAAATCCAAGTAAGAGCCAGTAAGAAGAAGCAAACAGGGGAGATTCCAGTGCGGGATTGAACAAAGCGATTACGGTGACGACAAAAAAACTCCAGAAGATGAGTACCTGCTTATTGTTATAATAAAATTGTTTTTGATAAAAGTACTCTTTAAATATGTTGATATAAACGGGAATGATCAATAGCAGGTAAATGATCCCCAATCGTCCAAACAGGTAAATAAAAGAATTATGTGCCCCCATTACATAAGGCAACGTCTCCAGTTTACTGTAATCTTCTATAGGGTGGTATTTGATCATGGGTGTGCCAAAACCCAAACCAAAAAGATTTTCAGGAAAATGGTCAACGATGATCTGGTTCCACAAAACCAGTCTCCAGGTGCTGTTACCATCAATTGCCAGGATAGGGTGAGACTTCATTACATCATTGATAGCAGAAGTGGTTTTGGGTGTAAAACGGTTGCGGATCAATTCAAGATTAGGCTGCAGGTAAATAAATAAAAGGGTTATTGACAGTAATATAATAATAACGGATTGTTTGAAGAATTTATACCCGGTAGAAATAAATACCAGGAATAAAAAAAGTGCAATCATTAATGCCGTAGATGAATCATAGGTATAACTATAAACCAGGTTCATGATCACAAGGAGCATGGGCAGAAAACGATACCGGGCATTTTTAAATAAGGCCGGGAACAGGGTAGACACACCATACCGTTCATAAAATGCAAGGGGAAGGGGTATGAAAAGAAAAAGACCGATATAAAACCTTAAAATGTTTCTTATCCAGTGAATAAAACTGCTTAAATATTTCAGGAAGTAAAACCCGATAAAGAAAGTAAAAATGGAATAGGCGATTACCGAATTTCGTAAATAATAATAAATTGAATCCTGTCTTATAAGAGAAGTCAAAAGATGTACCCCGCACCATGCTAATAACAAAACAATACAAATACTGATCTTATCAAAACCAATCCTGAATCTTTTGTATGCCAGTATGAAGAAACCGGTGGCTGCCAGCAATTCATTAAACAATAATTTTTTTTCAAAAAACCAGGGAGTGATTATATAACAGGTGGCTGCAAAAAAGACCAGGTAGGCTATGGTTGATTTACGGATCATATTTTCTCATTCTGTAAATCGGAATTAATGGAAGTTTCGTTGCTTTAAATTACTAATACCCTTTCAGCTTTCAATAAACATTCTGTTCAATCAGTTTACTTTTTCTGCCAATACAATATTGGTGAAATAAATTGAATTATTCCTGTGTAAAAATAATAATAGCACAGAACCAACCAGGTTGATGGGTGCAATGAAAATTAATGATAGCAGATAACCTAATCTTCCCATTTTTTTAAATATTTCAAAAAAATACAAAGCCCAAAGCTGAAAATTAACCCTGGCAAAATTGCCGCTCTTTTTTAATTCAATTATTTTGAATCCGTGTTTTTCCAGAAGATGCGTGATGCCGAAAGAACTGTAGCGGGCATAGTCAAAAGGTGTTTCATGTTCATTCCAGCAAAAAGGAGTAGTGATCAGAATCTTAGCTCCCTTCTTCAAAACCCTGTTCAATTCAGGAAGAATTTCATCCGGGCTAAAAACATGTTCCAGCACTTCACTGCAAAACAAAGAATCAAAACTTTCATTT
>DATDPZ010000054.1:0-13246 GCA_035292525.1 Chitinophagaceae bacterium | reverse complement strand
CGTTTTTCATTCTTTATTTCATCCGGATTCCGGTCCAGGCTGAAAACAGGTTCCTGAGCTGTTTCTTTTTTGTTCTCCGTATTACAACCGGCAATTACTGCTGGCACAGCGACAGCACCGGTAAAGATTAATTTTAAGGATTCGCGTCTTTTCATAAATTATTTTTTTTCATTTCATCAACAATATATTCCGAAGCTCGTATGGATAAGGCCAGTATGGTCCAGGTAATATTTTTATCTGCCTGTGATGTGAAGGCAGCACCATCCACTACAAAAAGATTTTTACAATCATGTGCCTGGTTCCATTTATTCAGGGCAGAAGTTTTTGGGTTATTACCCATGCGGGCCGTTCCTCCTTCATGAATTATTTCTCCCGGCTTGTTCATACCCCAGTCATTTTTTTCATCATCATTTCCCCCCCAGGTAATTACGGCACCCATATTGTGCATGATCTCTTTAAAAGTCTCTTTCATATGTCTGGCTTGTTTTTTTTCGTAGTCACTCCATTTTACATTGAATTTTAAAACCGGAATACCAAACTTATCCACTACATTCGGATCAATCTCACAATAATTATCCTCTCTTGGTACTGCTTCTCCGCGACCAGCCATGCCCACACCGGCACCGTAGAAAAACCGGTAATCTTCTTTTAAAGATTTACCATAACCGCCTGCTTCTTTTTGTTTGCCATGAACCACATATTTACCATTCATGTTTTCTATACCTCCCATAAAACCATATGCCGGCTGGCTCATGCCACCCCAGTATTCAATATGATAACCACGGGGGAAATCCAGTTTTTTATTGTCCAGCCACCAGGGAGAATAGATATGCATACCACCCACACCATCTTCATTATATCGCTTTCTGCCAAATAAAGCAGGAAGATATCCACCCAATGCTGCACCGGTTGAGTCATGTAAATACTTTCCTACAACATTGCTTGAGTTTGCTAAACCATTCTGGTGTCTTTCAGATTTTGAATTCAACAAAAGTCTTGAAGACTCACAGGCACCGGCAGCGACAATTACCACCCGGCCATTTACCTGGTATTCCATCATATCTTCTTTATTGATATAAGAAACACCGGTAGCCAATCCTTCTTTATTTGTGAGTACTTCTCTTGCCATCGCATTGGCGATCACTTCTACATTGCCTGTTTGAATAGCCGGGTAAATCAACACATTGGGTGAAGAAAAATCGGCTTTGGCCATACTGCAATTCCGGTTGCACTGGGCACAGAAAAAACAGGCACCTCTTTCTGTAGTACTTTCAATTTTCCTGGTAAGAATGGACAGCCGGGATGGAATGACTTTAACACTGGCCTGTTCGGCAGCCCGTTTAATAAAAAGTTCATGCAAACGTGGTTTGGGAGGAGGTAAAAAATATCCGTCCGGATCATTATCTAATCCTTCGTTAGTACCAAAGACACCAATCAGTTTATCTATTTTATCATAATAAGGTTTAATATCCTCATAACTGATGGGCCAGTCGTCGCCTAATCCATCTATACTTCTTCTTTTAAAATCTTTGGGTCCGAAGCGAAGTGAAATTCTTCCCCAGTGATTGGTTCTGCCGCCAAGCATTCTTGCACGCCACCACATCCAGTCAGTGCCGGGAGCTTTTGTAAAAGGTTCGCCTTCTATATCCCAGCCATAGTAGCTGGCGTCAAAATCACCAAAAGGACGGAGTTTGGTAGAAGCTCCCCTTCTTGGGCTTTCCCATGGATTTTTTAACTGGGTAATATTTTTTTGCGGATCGTACATAAACCCGGCTTCCAATATGCAGACTTTTAATCCTGCTTTTGCCAACGTATAAGCAGCCATCCCACCACCTGCACCGGAACCCACAATAACTGCATCGTATTGTTTGGTTTGTTTTTTAATCTGGAGATCACCCATAGAGTTCTTAATTTTAAAATCAGGCTTCAATTTACAGGAATCATAGTTCACATCGGTAATTTTCAAAAAAAATCTTCACACTTTAAATTGCATAAAACTAATTTCGTATAGCACCCTGATAAAAGCGTAATGAAAAAATACTTTATACTCATCGCCTGGCTAACATGTTTTTTTTCTGCAAAAAACCAATCAGGCATTTATGATTCTTATTCAGTTTATAAAGGGAATGACCTTGGAATGAGTTACACTTCAAAACGATCTGTTTTCAGGATATGGTCACCGGTAGCTGACAAAGTGCAGCTAATTTTTTATAAAGAAGGAGAGGGCGGCTCAGCATTGGAAACATTTGAAATGAAAAAAAGTGATGGAGGAACATGGTTGATTTCTTTGCCGGGAGATCATAAAGGAAAATTTTATGTTTTTCGTGCAGAATTTGATGGAAGAAAGTTGAATGAAATACCGGATCCCTATGCCAAAGCTGTTGGAGTAAATGGAAAAAGAGCCGTTGTAATTGATCTGAAGAAATCGAATCCTCTCGGCTGGGAAAAAGATAAAAGCCCTGCATTTATAAATAAAACCGATGCAATCATTTATGAACTTCATGTCCGGGATGCAAGCATTGCAGCAAATTCAGGAATCAAAAATAAAGGAAAATTCCTGGGTCTGGCAGAAACAGGAACAAAAAATAGTGATGGCCTTTCTACCGGGCTGAATCATATTAAAGAATTAGGTGTAACGCATATTCACCTGTTACCGTCTTTTGATTTCTATTCAATAGATGAAAATAAGCCAGATAAACTACAGTATAACTGGGGCTACGATCCATTGAATTACAATGTACCTGAAGGCTCGTACTCAACTAACCCTTATGAGGGTATAACCCGGATAAAAGAGTTCAAACAACTCATTCAAACTTTTCATCAAAACGGTTTGAGGGTAGTAATGGATGTGGTTTATAATCATACCAGGCTGACCGAAGATTCCTATTTTAATCAATTAGTGCCGGGTTATTATTACAGACAGTCGAAGGACGGTAAGTTTTCCAATGCTACTGCCTGTGGTAATGAAACCGCCAGCGAAAGGTATATGATGAGAAAGTTTATCCTGGAATCTATGTTATACTGGGTAAAAGAATACCATGTGGATGGATTCAGGGTTGATCTGATGGGTGTACACGATATTGAAACTATGAACCTCATTTCAAAAGAGCTGCATAAAATAAAACCGGATATTTTATTATACGGTGAAGGTTGGACTGCCGGAACATCTCCGTTATCTGATTCGCTGAGAGCTTTAAAGAAATATGCTTACAAACTAGATCGCATTGCGGTTTTCAGTGATGATATCCGGGATGGCATAAAAGGAAGTGTATTTGAACATGAAGACAGGGGATTTGCCAGCGGCAAACCCGGAATGGAGGAAAGTATAAAGTTTGGAATTGTTGCAGCCTGCAAGCACCCGCAAGTAGATTACAGCAAAGTAAATTATTCCAAATCTCCCTATGCAGCTGATCCATTTCAAACTATTACTTATGCCGAATGCCACGACAATCATGTACTTTGGGATAAACTAAACATTTCAGCAAAAGACGCATCAATAGATGAGCGGAAACAAATGCAAAAACTGGCTTTATCAATTGTACTCACCTCACAGGGAATTTCATTTCTTCATGCGGGCAGCGAATTTTTACGTAACAAAAAAGGAGTGGAGAATAGTTTTGAATCACCGGACAGCATCAATGCCATTGACTGGAATTTGAAAACAAAAAACAAAGATGTAGTTGAGTATGTAAAAGGACTGATTAATATGAGGAAATCCCATCCGGCATTCAGAATGACAACTGCAATACAAATTGCAGACCATATCCGGTTCCTGGAAAATTTACCTTCCGGTTTAGTGGCTTACACAATTAATGGTGCAGCAGTGAATGACAGTTGGAATAATATCCTGGTAATATTTAATGGTTCCGGAAAAGCACAAAGTATTCCTTTGAGTAATGGTTCCTGGTCTGCAGCTATTTTAAATAACCGGGAAGCAAAAAGTAAAGTTGAAGGGAGTTTTACAATTTCACCATACAGTTGTTCTGTATTGTACCAACAATAAATCTATATAAATTGTCTGCCTTTTCTAAATAAAAATTAATCAACCATGAGAAAAATATTTTTTGCAAACTTAATCTTACTATCAGCCATCTTTGTTTCAGCACAAAGTAAAAAAGCTCTTGTTGGCGGCACTTTGATCGATGGTTTTGGCGGAGAACCTATAAAAAATTCTGTTGTACTTATTGAGGGAGAGAAGATCATTAAAGTTGGACAAGTTGGAAGTTTACAAATACCAAAAGATGCTGAAATAATTTCTACAGAAGGGATGAGTGTATTACCCGGACTTTGGGATATGCATGTGCACCTGATGATCAATGGACATGCCGATTATGCTTATTGGGATAAAAAATATCCGCCATTATTCCGTTCAGTCATTATGCCATCATCAGCAAAACAATTGTTGATGGCAGGCGTCACCAGTGCCAGAGATCTGGGTGGTCCTTTAGAAGCCAGTATTGCAGTAAGAAACGATATCAATAATGGAAAAATTGATGGCCCTACGATGTATGTGAGTGGTCCTTTCATTCAACACGAACCCTATCCGGGTACTGAAGATTTTCGCTGGGGTGTAAAAGGCCCGGAAGATGCAAGAGCGAAAGTGCTGAAACTTGCAAAAGCTGGAGTGGATTGCATAAAACTGATAGACCAGGACCAGATGACCATGGAAGAAATTCAGGCGGTAGTGGATGAAGCACATAAAAATAAATTAAAAGTTGTAGCCCATTCTCATCGTCCTGAAGAGATCAGGAGAGGACTAAAAGCAGGAGTGGATTGTTTTGAACATACTGGTCTTGCCATGGCGCCTGAATATCCCGAAGATGTAATGGATATGATAAAGGAAAGAACTGCCAATAGCAACACAAAATTATTCTGGACACCTACAATTGAAGGGTTATTTAATAATGATTATGTTTTAAGAAACCAGGAACATTTAGATGACCCCTCCTGGAAATCAGGATTACCTGATAGTATTGTTCAGGACATCAGGAAATCTATTTCAAATCCGTCACAGCTTTCCTATTTCCAGGTTACTCCTTATCGAAAACCAACTTTGAAAAAGAAATTTTCACAACTCAAAGAAGCCGGTGTGGTATTGATGATTGGAACTGATTCCGGCATACCAATGAAATTTCATAGCCAGAGCACATGGAACGAGCTGGACATTTGGGTAAGAGAAATGGGAATGGATCCGATGTTGACGATTAAAGCAGCTACGTACTGGCCGTCAGTTTTCCAGGGAGTGGATGATAAAGTGGGTACGATCAGCGAAGGAAAATATGCCGACATCATTGCTGTAAGAGGTGATGTACTTCGCTATATTAACTTATTGCAAAAAGTGGATATAGTGATTAAACATGGAAAGCGATACAAATAAAAAATCAACTCTTTCCTGATTCATCTATTTTTTTACCGGCAAAATAGCCAATGGCGCCACCAGCCAGCAATCCGCCAATCATCCAGATGAGCTGGCCATCCGCTGCAAAATAACCTATAGCCAAACCCAAGACTGCACCAACAATGGCGAAAACATTTGTGCCTTTTCCTTTCGAACGGGTGCTTAAACTATTGTTGCTTTTCTGGTATTCCCTCAGATGCGCCTTATGCTTTTTCCTGTGATGTGGTCTTGCCATTTTTTTAATTTTCAATTTACATCATCATTCGATATAAAAAAACAGAATGACGAAAATCATTATTAAATGCAAAGGTTTGATGGAAGGATGAGCCGGTTAACTTATTTTAGTGAAATGAAATTACCCTTATCCCTTTTTTTCATCCTGGCCGTCATCTTTTCACATTCCCAACCAGGAACAGAAATACTTCTTTTTGATATCAAAATGGAGAATAAGCAGCTTATATTCTCAGGGCCCGTAAATATCACTAACCATAAGGGCTACGATAACCAGCCTTATTTTCATCCTACTCTGCCTTATATTTATTATTCTTCTTTTAATGACAGTGGAAGAAGTGATATCAAAGTGTATAATTATAAAACTAAGGAAACATCCCATCTTACATTAACAAACGAAAGAGAATATTCCCCGGTGGTAACGCCGGATGAAAAATATATTTCCTGCATCATTCAGCGGGATAATGGCGCACAAAACCTCGGTAAATACCCGATCAATACCGGGGAACCCGAAATTTTAATCAGCCACCTGAAAGTGGGTTACCATGCATGGGCTTCAAAGAACACCGTCTTATTATTTGTATTGGACGACAGCAGCAATACGCTTCATTTATATAATCTCGCTAATAAAACCGATAAAGTTTTAGCCACAAATATTGGACGAAGTCTTCATAAAATTCCGGGAGAGGAAGCTATGAGTTTTGTACAGAATATTTCTGCAACTATAAACCAGATCCGGAAAATAGATCTGGCTACCGGGGTGATCAGCCCGGTAACTTACACCATCCCCGGGCAGGAACACATGACCTGGCTTCAAAAAAATATACTATTGATGGGAAAAGAAACAGGTTTGTATTTATATGACACCCAACTGCAGGAGGGCTGGCAACCGGTAATTATTGAAGCTGATGCTTCTTTAGTAAAAGGAATAACAAGGTTAGCAGTTAATAAAACGATGACTAAGCTTGCTGTCGTTGTAAGTGAATAATTTAAATTAGTGACGGTCCCTGTTATCACGGTTACCAGATCTGTTGTAACCACCTCCGCCACCAGAGCCACCACGATACCCGCCACCAGAGCCACCACCACGAAAACCACCACCACCACCGGGTTTATCTTCTGCTCTCTTTACTACCATTGGTTTTTTGCCCAGCGAAATATCATTCAGATTTTCTATAGCCTCTTTTGCCTCTTCATCATTTGGCATATCTACAAAAGCAAATCCTTTGCTTTTGCCGGTTTCCCTGTCCATGGCTACTTTCGCTGATACTACTTTGCCGAATTTTTCAAATATTTCTTCCAACTCTGCATCGTCCAGATCATATGGAAGACCTGCTACAAATATTTTCATGCCTGTTTTTTTGTAAATGTACAGGAGTTATAGATAAAAAGTTGTATTTACCAATAAATTTGGAAAGCTGGAAATTACAAAGACTTTGCAAACAGTTATATTTATACAGCCAAAAACTACTTTTATGAAGAAGAATTTCTGTTTCCTTATTTTAAGCTTCATAGTCAATACTACCACAGCTCAGCAACTTTCAAAAAGTGATTATAACCGGGCTGTAAGTTATATTTGGCAAAACCTGAATAATAAAAAAGTCTTCAATGTAAATGTAGATGCCAACTGGTTTGCTGACAGTACGGGTTTCTCATTCATCACACAAAACAAGCAGGGTAAATATTTTAATAAACTGGAGTTAAAGAAAATGCAGATAGAGCCGTTATTTGATCACCAACGCCTGGCAAAAATTCTGACAGACTCTCTTAAGATATCAGTAAAATCAACCGACTTACCAGTGAATGCAATACTGCACATTGATAAATCAAAAATTTCCTTTATTGCTGGTGGGAAAACGTATTTTTTGGATTTAAATACTTACAACATTTCACAAAAAGTTGAAAATCCGCCAGTCCTTTTGGAAGAAAAATCTCCTGACGGCCGGTGGATAGCCTATACTGATCAATACAACCTGTATATAAAATCTACAGAAAACGGAACAATAAAACAACTAAGTACTGGTGGTAAAAAAAATTATGAATTTGCTACTTATTACGGATGGGCAGACATTATAGAAGGTGAAAATGGTGAGAGGCCTCCCAGGTTCAGAGTCAACTGGTCACCCGATTCAAAATGGATACAAACTTTTATCTGTGATTTAAGGTTTGGAAATAAAATGTACCTGCTCGACTGGGGTGTTGATACACTGTATAGGGCAAGATTACTTTCTTATTACCGGGCATCTCCCGGTGATACTGCCATGGTAAGAATGATTCCGGTGTTTTTCAATATCGAAACAGGTGAGGAGTATATAAAAAGTGAGCTCAGGAGTACGCATACTAATCCTATTTCTTATGAATGGTCAAAAGAGTCAGGGATTATTTATGAAGAAAACCATCATCGTGGCTATCAGCAGATAGATCTGCATCGTATAGATCTGAACTCCAGAAGCAGTGATTTGTTATACCGGGAAACCAGCCAGACAAATATTGACACTTATAATTCGTGGATAGTAGAAGAATGGGGTAAGATCATCATTGCCTCAGAAAAAGACGGATGGCGGCAATTGTATTCGTTGGATATTAAGAACAAGTCCTTTACTCCCGTAACCAATGGTACTTACTATGTAAACAACATTTCTTTTTTTGATAAAAAATCAAAGACAATCATTTTCACAGCTTCAGGAAAAGAAGCAGGTAGAAATCCTTATTACCAGCATGCATATAAAACCGGAATTGATGGAAAAAGATTTGTAATACTAACACCGGAAAATGCAAACCACGATATTTCTGTTTCTCCCGATGGCAAGTATTTTACTGATAATATTTCTGCATTGGATCAACCTGCAAAAACAGTATTGCGAGATATTTCATCAGGTAAAATATTGAAAGAACTTAGTAATGCTATTATAGAAGACCTGCTTGCCATGAATTATCGTTTTCCTGAAACATTTACCTCAACCGGAAGAGATGGTAGCACGACAATTTATGGGGCTATATGGAAACCATCCAATTTTGATCCTGCAAAAAAATACCCGGTCATTGATCAATCTTATACAGGGCCACATACCAATATGTTTCCACGTAGTTTCCAGGCTGCACTTGCAAGAAACAACCAACCTTTAGCTGAGTTAGGATTTATTGTAGTTACCATTGATGGTATGGGTACAGCAGGAAGATCGAAAGCTTTTCACAATGTATCATACAAAAACATGGGAAAAAATCTTACCGATCATATACTTACAATAAAAGAGCTGGCAAAAAAATATTCGTGGATAGATGCGGATAGGGTGGGCATATTCGGACACTCTGCAGGTGGCTTTGATGCAGGACATGCCGTACTTGAATTTCCTGATTTTTATAAAGTAGCAGTAGCCAGTTCAGCCGATCATGATTTCAGAATGGAAAAAGACTGGTGGCCGGAAATGTATATGGGCTGGCCGGTTGATTCAACTTATCATTATGTTTCCAACATTACCATGGCTGGCAACCTTAAAGGAAAGTTATTGATAACACACGGAGGTATTGATGAAAACGTAAACCCCTCTGCCACTTTTAAGTTAGCTGAAGCTTTGGTGAAAGCTGACAAAGAATTCGATATGCTGATCCTGCCAAGCCAGCGGCATGGATATACCGGAAAGTTCAATGATTATTTCACAAAAAAGAAATGGAATTATTTTGTAGAACATTTGCTTGGTGTAAAGCCTATATGGGAATTTGAATTGAGGTAAGTAATTCCGGGTAGCTGAATGTTTACCTGTAATAAGTATGAGTCGATCCGCCAATTATAGCTTAGCCTTCTTAACTTACATTCTACTACATCAGAAAAATGCTTTTGTCATCCACTATCAAGCTACTACGGATTCAATTCTCTTGTTTCCTGTCTCCCCTGTATTTTTTTGCTTTGAGCCAGGTACCGGCTATTCACTGGGGTAAAGCGATTTTAATTTTTATTTTACTCCATCTTTTAATTTATCCTGCCAGCAATGGCTACAACAGTTATATGGACAGGGATACAGAAAGTATCGGAGGTTTGGAAAAACCGCCACCCCCATCCAGGCAATTATATTTTGTTTCAATTATTTTAGATATCACTGCCATCTTGTTAAGTTTTTTTATAAGTCCATTGTTCCCGGTATTAATTCTCCTGTATATAGGTGCATCAAAAGCATATAGCTACCGGGGAATACGACTAAAAAAATACCCGGTGACCGGTTATCTTACTGTAATTATTTTCCAGGGTGCTTACACCTTTTGGCTGGTTTATTATGGCTGTAATGTTGACATCAATTTAGTTGTACCCTGGCAGGAAATGCTTATTTGTACTTTGTTGATTGGTGGTTTTTATCCGCTCACTCAGATTTACCAGCATCAACAGGATGTAAAAGATCAGGTAGTTACCATCAGCTATAAATTAGGATATATCGGTACCTTCGTTTTCTGTGCCATTGTTTATGTAGTTGCCTGGTTGTTCATGGCACAATTTTTTATCAGGAAAGGAGAGGAGAATAAATTGATAGTGGTAAGCATCTTTTTACTGCCCATCTTCGTTTATTTTATTAAATGGCTCTTCTTAGTAAAAAGAAATAATAAGAATGCCAACTTTAGGAATACGATGATAATGAACCGGACGGCTGCATGGAGTACAAATACCGCATTTATCATTTTATTAATCTGGAGATGGTTTGAGTAAAATAATATCCATTGGCACAGCGGTCCCGGGCTGCAGGCATGATCAGTCATCTATTCTTGACTTCATGCAACGGGTGTATGCTTTAAATGAAGCAGAAAAACGTAAGTTAAAATTTCTTTACCGGCAAAGTGGTATTGAAACCCGTTACTCGGTCATTCCCGATTACAGTTTACCTGCTGCTGAATGGCAGTTTTATCCTTCATCAGAAAACCTGGAACCTTTTCCAAAACTGGAAAAAAGAATGAAATGGTACCAGCAGCATGCTGCCCAGCTATCATTACAGGCAATTAGCAATTGTACGAATGATTTTTCAGAGAATAAGATTACTCACTTTATCACAGTTAGCTGTACAGGCATGAGTGCTCCCGGACTTGATCTCGAATTGCTTGAGTTATTGCAGTTGCCGGTAACTACATTCCGTACTTCTGTCAATTTTATGGGTTGTTATGCTGCAATTCATGCATTAAAAATTGCAGATGCTTTTTGTAAAGCCGATCAAAAAGCAAATGTATTAATCGTATGCACAGAATTATGTACCCTGCATTTTCAAAAAGAAAATACGGTGGATAATATGACCAGTAGTATGTTGTTTTCCGATGGAGCTGCAGCAATATTGGTAAGTGGAAATAACGAACAGGAAGGACTGACCATTGAACATTTTTATTCGATGGTGGCAATGAATGGGAAACAGGATATGGCCTGGGAACTTTCCTCCAAAGGTTTCCAGATGACTCTCAGCAGTTATATAGCAGATATGATTGAAGAAAATTTTGATGAACTGGTGCAAAACGCATTATCCACTATGAACCTTGATAAAGAAAAGATTACTCACTGGTGCATCCATCCCGGCGGGAAAAAAATATTGGAGGCCGTGCACAAGAGCCTGGAATTTTCAAACGGTCAATTACAACCCTGCTATGATGTATTGAAAAATTATGGCAATATGTCTTCCCCCACCGTTTTATTTGTGTTGCAAAAAATAATGAATGCCCTGGATAAAAAAGAACCCGCCAGCATATTCTGCGCAGCATTTGGGCCGGGTCTTACAATGGAAACTTTTATCTTATCAGCATGATTAACCTCCATAAACGCAGTGATCAGCAAGAACTGATGGACAGGAATGATATTCCTTATGAAGCAATGGCACAAACTTTAAAAGAGTTGAATATCATCAATAGCCTGCTTGGTGGCCATGCTGTCACTATAAAAGGATTAAAAAAATTGATAAAAGGGGATGAGGCCGTAGTTATTTGTGAAATTGGTTGCGGTGGTGGCGATAATCTTTCGGCAATACATAAATACTGTTTACAGCATAACATCTTCGCTTCTTTTATTGGAATTGATATGAATGAAGCATGTATTTCTTTTGCGAAACAGCAATATACCGGTTTACCATGTCAATGGATCTGCAGTGATTATGCACTTGTTGATTTTGGAAATAAGCAACCTGATATAATTTTTTCATCTTTATTCTGTCATCATTTTACAAACGAACAATTGATAACGATGTTACACTGGTTACAACAAAACAGTAAGAAGGGCTTTTTTATTAATGACCTGCACCGGCACCGGCTGGCTTACTATCTTATAAAATATATCACTAAATTTTTCAGCAAATCTTATTTAGTAAAAAATGATGCCTGTATATCAGTTGCAAGGAGTTTTACTAAAAAAGACTGGCAACAATTATTTCAATTATCCGGAATAAAAAACTACCGGGTTACCTGGGCCTGGGCTTTCCGGTGGCTGATTGTTTACAATAATTAAATCTGACTTCTTGAACAAGGACAAACTCTTTGATGTGGCCATAGTGGGTGGAGGTCTTGCGGGATTAGCGTTAGCTATTCAATTATCCAGGCAGGGGTATGCTGTTATATTGATGGAAAAAGAAAAATACCCTTTTCACCGGGTTTGTGGCGAGTATATCAGTATGGAATCATGGGGTTTTTTAAAAAGCCTGGGAGTAGAACTGGAAAAAATTAATGTACCTGTTATTTCACTATTGCAGTTATCTGCCGTCAATGGAAAATTGATCCGTCAAAAATTGCAGCAGGGAGGATTTGGTATCAGCCGTTATCTTTTGGATAATACTTTAGTAAAACTTGCAAGGTCTGCCGGGGTGTTGGTACTGGAAAACAGCAAAGTAACCGGCATTAAATTTTCTAAAGAAAGATTTGAAATCAGTTTTGCCGGTCAAAATTTACATGCTAAAGTCGTATGTGGTTGTTATGGCAAGCGAAGTAATATGGATATCAAATGGAAAAGGCCATTCATTACGGCAATAAAAAATAAACTCAATAATTATATCGGTGTAAAGTATCATATCAAAACAAATTTCCCTTCAGATACGATTGCCTTACACCATTTCGGAAACGGGTATTGCGGATTGGTGAAAATAGAAGAGGAAAAATACAATTTATGTTATTTAACCACGGCTGATCAACTGCGGCAAAATAAAGGAGATATCAAAGCCATGGAGGAAAATATTTTAAGTGTCAACCCCTGCTTAAAAAAAATACTGGCAGAAAGTGAAATGCTAATTAATAACCCGGTTACCATTTCACAAATAAGTTTTGAAAAAAAATCGCAGGTGGAAAACCATGTACTGATGATTGGCGATGCGGCCGGGATGATTGCACCGCTTTGTGGCAATGGAATGAGTATGGCCCTGCATGGAAGTAAAATAGCTGCTGTAAATATTCACAATTTTTTACAAGGCAATATCACAAGAGCAGAAATGGAAAACCGTTACCGAAAGCAATGGCAACAGCAATTTGCACAACGGTTAAGGATGGGTCGTTATTTTCAAAAATTATCCGGCAATAAGTGGCTTACCAATGTATTTATCATGCTTATTAAAGCCTTTCCAAAGCTTCTTACTTTTTTAATAAAGCAAACTCACGGAAAGCCTTTTTAAAACCCTG
>DATDPZ010000053.1:0-3053 GCA_035292525.1 Chitinophagaceae bacterium | reverse complement strand
AAAAGAAAATGCAGGTAGATACAGAAAGGCAAAGAGCAAAGAAGGTTAGCTATTTACAAAAGGAAGCTATCAAGTATGGATACATTTTACAAAACGCAACAAATTAAAACTAAAAGAAGTAAATACAACGTCATTGTAAGGGATGCTAATATATAAAATAAACCCAGAAGCATGCGGACAGCTGCCCTAAACAATTGGTTATTGAAAGAATCATTTATACATTTACTACTGAAACAACCAAAGATCAATACTTTTTAGAAAACCGAACGGCTACATTGCCTATAAACCCAACTATAGGAGGATTTTTTTTCTCAATCATGATCTCGATTTCTTTTACTGAAGGAAAAGCCTGGTGAATTTTTTCAGTGATTGACCGGGCAACCGTTTCCAGCAGATCCCTGGCCTGGTTCATTTCTTTTTTCACTATTTCGTAAAGTATTGCATAGTTTACAGTTTCTTCAAGTTTTGTAATAGTAGATTGCCCGGCATTATATTTTACCGACAGATCCACATTAAATTCTCCGCCCACTTTTTTTTCCTCTTCGTATAAGCCATGAAAAGAAAAAAAATAAAGTTGATTCAATGCTATGGTAAACTCACTCATAAAACAATTAACCCTTTAAACTTTTTATCCTAAAACCATTAAACTCTTACACAAATCCCTTTGCACCCAGGTAACGTTCTGCATCCAGTGCGGCCATACAACCGGTGCCGGCTGCTGTTACGGCCTGCCGGTAAATTTTATCCTGCACATCGCCACAGGCAAAAACCCCTTCGATATTAGTTTTTGACGTACCCGGAGTCGTTTTGATATAACCGGTTTCATCCATATCCAGCCATCCTTTAAAAATTTCCGAATTGGGCTGATGGCCGATGGCCACAAAAAAGCCATTGACAGGAATGGTCTGTGTTTCATTGGTCTTATTATTTTTTATCCGTACGGCTTCTACTTTTGTTTCGCCCAGAACTTCATCGGTATCCGTATTCCAATACATTTTTATATTGGGAGTTTTCAGCACTCTATCCTGCATCACTTTACTGGCACGCATTTCATCCCTGCGGATAAACATGTGAACGGTAGTGCAAAGTTTGCTCAGGTATAAAGCTTCTTCGGCAGCCGTATCGCCTGCACCCACAATCGCCACTTCTTTTCCACGAAAGAAAAATCCATCACAAACAGCGCAGGCACTAACTCCAAAACCATTTAACCGTTGTTCGCTTTCCAGCCCCAGCCATTTTGCGGATGCACCGGTGGCAATGATTACTGCATCGGCTTCGATCCATTTTTCCTCATCAATCTCCACTTTAAACGGATGCCCGGAAAAATCAATTTTTGTGGCAATGCCATACCGGTTATCAGACCCCATCCGGTGTGCCTGTTTTTCAAAATGAATCATCATTTCCGGACCCTGCACTCCGTCTGCATAGCCGGGATAGTTTTCCACTTCTGTTGTTATCGTTAATTGTCCTCCAGGTTGAATGCCCTGGTATAAGACGGGTTTCATATTTGCACGGGCAGCATAGATTGCTGCTGTATAGCCTGCCGGTCCGGAACCAATGATCAAACAATGTACTTTCTCTGTTTCTTTTTTGTCCATGCTGTTTAGAAATTTTATAAAACACCCCCTTCAGTTGAAGAGGGATCTGAATGAATTGCAAAATTAATTGTAAACAGGCAAATAACTTGGTCGGTTGTACGACTACATGAAATAAATGCTCTAACCATTAACGGGGAATGATAATGCTTCGATACTGGGAAGCATATCCTCCGAAATAACCCAATGCCCCATTACTAATATTTCCCAGCACTTTTGTGGGAGATGAAAACGGATTGCCCACACTGCTGTAGCTGAATTCCATGGTTCTCCAGAATTCAAAAACAGAACGGTCGATATTACTGAGTTTTAAAATAACCGTATCGCCTTTATCAAAAAAGGTATATCCTTCTTTTAAATCAAGGCTTCTGTCCACTCCTCTTTCCACTTCGATTTCATATGTGCGGCCATCAATGATCTGATCATCAAAAACGGAATTTACGGCAGGGTAAAACGGTTCATTGTTTCTTTTTGTAAAATACCGGATATAATCTCCATAACCCGGAGGATCAGTGGCTTTCACCATTAAGACTACTTTGTTTGCCGGCGAACTGCCCGGCGCCTGTTTCCAGAAAAGGGAATCAATTCTTTTTGTAATTAAAGGAATACTGGTGGCAGCAGTGTATTCTTTCCCTTCCCACACAATTCTTAAACTGTACCGGTTGTTTAATTTCCCATTAAACGCTGTGGCGGGGTTTGCTGAATCAATAGAATGATAATAAAAAGTATAGCCATTTCCGGTTTGCCGTGAATATTCTTTCAACTGGTGAGTGACATTACCATTTGAAATAAAGATAAGGGCATCTCTTACAAAACTATTGGCAAGGATATCCGGAGAAATGGCAGAAAAATAATTCAGGCTTTTTGAAAGAATGACAACGGGTGGCTGATCATTTTCAATGGTTGCTTCCACTACCAGTCTGGGTTCGGATTCGGTTAATTGAAACGTAACACCCTTTTCACAGGAAAGAAAAAACAATACAGGAACTAATAACAAAAACTGATATTTCATAATAGATGGCAAAGATAAAAGCCCCATGGAAGTTTTCACTGACTTACCATACTTTTAAAACAAAACAGCCCCGGTTTATGACCAGAGCTGTAATGTATTAACCCATCAATTTATTACCCTAAATAAGCCTTTAATGCATTGCTGTAACGAGCTTTTTGTAAACGTTTAATAGCTCTTTCTTTGATCTGGCGGATACGCTCCTTAGTCAGATCGTATTTCTGCCCGATCTGCTCAATGGTTACACCATTTTCTCCATCCAGACCAAAATAGGCATTTACAATCTCTGCTTCACGGGGTGAAAGTGATTTCAGAATACGGCGGATTTCATTTCTCAAAGAATCCTTCATCACATCGTCGTCCGTGTCATCACCACCCTGCATCAGGTCACCCATGGCTACATCTTCGGCTTCGTGCACAGGTGCATCCAGGCTGGTGTGTCTTGTATT
>DATDPZ010000052.1:0-3807 GCA_035292525.1 Chitinophagaceae bacterium | reverse complement strand
ATGCCTGATTTTTTCGACAGGGCATCAATAATATTTGAAGAGGCTGTCTGCAACAGTTCTGCTTTTTTTACCACTGTAACGGGTACGGGTGTTTTCTGAATACTGGTTGCGTTGCTTACACCCGTTATCACCACCGTTTGGTTTTCGATAATGGAAGGCTGCAATTCAAAATTCTTTTCCATGTTTTGGTAAAAGTCAATATGCACAATCAAACTGGTATAACCAGTGTGAGATATTTCAACCAGGTGATGGCCGTTCGGAATATCAGCAAAATAATATTTACCACTCTCATCAGCCACAGCACCTACTTTTATATCTGCAATATAAATTGAGGCTCCCGGCAGCGATTCCCCGGTTACCTCATCAGTAATTTTCCCCGAGAGACTAACAATAAATGATGGGGAAAGGATATTATCCGCAGGATTTTTAATTGCCTGCTGTGCAACCAAACATAGAGGTTGAAAAAATATAACTGATATTATTAATGAAAATTTTATCATGACCTTCTTTTAAAATATTTTAAATGAAAACAAACTTTTATTCCGGGGATAAATTCACAACCGGAATGAAGCATTGTTACACTGCTTTAATTTAATAAAGTAGTTGCCGGAGGTCCCCGGTTTTCAAAAGAAGAGAAAGGAGCTGATTCCTGGAATAAACTCAAGGAAGAGTGATGATCAATTAACGGCACAGCATATGGGCTTACCAATTTTGATACAAAATTATCTGCGTCTTTAGTCAGCTGATAATTACAGATGTCACATTCAGAATAAAAATAAAAGGAAGTTGAGTGTTGTGTATGGGTAGCATCTGTTATTATAGTAAAAGGAGTAGCAGCAAGCAGATTGAATGAATGTTTATGCAACAGTTTTACGCCGTGAATAAATATCAAAGCAAAAAGCAATGCACCCGCCACCGCCCGGTTAATATGATTTCTGTTGAACAACAAGGGGACAAAGATAAAAAAGTATTTTTTGAAAGGAGCGTTCTTCAAAAATATAATGCAACGGTTCTTGCAACAATAATTCAAGGGATTTCCGGAGTTAAAAAATTTTCCCAAAAAACAACTTATCTCACTTTCAGCATGGCTCTCACCTGTTGTATGCTGCCGTTTTGCAAACGGGCATAATACACACCGGAAGCAAGTTTTTCTCCATTAAATAAAATGCTGTACTGTCCCGGACCAGCGTATTCCTGGTCAACCAGCGTTTTAAGTAACCGGCCCAGCATATCAATAATCATGACGGACGTATGACCTCCTTCCGTAACAAATGAAATTGTTGTAGAGCCTGTAAAAGGATTGGGATAATTTTTAATAATTAATTTATCTGAAAGATCAGGGAGTGTGCTGTTACAGGAATTTGATTTTATGACCGGGAGGCTTTGGAAATTTTTCAGCATCACCGTTTGCAAAGTTGTATTATCCACACAGAACCATTTTTCCATCACGGAAGCATAGATGCTGCGAAAATCATACTGCATCGGAATATTATCATTCACATTTGCATTAGCCGGAATAACCGGGTTTGTTCCAAGTACACCTGCATTTACATATTCCCCGAATAAAATAACCGGGGCTGCTGCTCCATGATCTGTACCCAAACTGGAATTGGATTTTATCCTTCTTCCAAATTCAGAAAAAGTCATTCCCAGCACTCTTTTTTCTACACCCAAAAATTTAAGATCATCCATAAATGCTTTGATGGCATCCGAAACTCTTTGTAATAAAGTGGCATGTGATCCGGTGGTGGTATCACCGGAATTTACCTGTACAGAGTGGGTATCAAATCCACCAATGCTGACCATATACACTCTTGTTTTCAAACCACCTTTTACCAGCCTGGCTACAATCTTTAACTGATCTGCCAGTGTATTGTTGTTTGGATAAGTTGACTGTTGAGATACTTTCAAAGCTGCATCCCGGATAACATCTGAATATTGCTGTGTTTGCCTGGCTACTGTTCTGATATAAGAAAGTTCATTGCCGGCCGGAGAATTGGGGACCGGATCCTGGATGCCATTAATAAGATTATAAAAATTGGTTGGATCAGAAATACTCATTCCCATACTTACCTGAGGACCCTGGAAAGTGAGAGAAGTGACAGAGCCTATCTGGATTCCCAACGGATCCGTAACCATACTGTTGGGGTAATTGGTTGGATAACCCGGATATTCATGATCAAGATAACGACCCATCCATCCGCTATTGATATACTGGTTAGCATCTGAAGCACTCATAAAAATATCTGTAGCCCTGAAATGCGAAAAATTTGGTTGTGGATATCCTACAGATTGTACGATGGCAGCTTTCCCATCTTTAAATAAATTATGAATACCCGTCATGGCCGGGTGCAGACCAGTTTTTCCATTGAGTGAAAGAATTCTGTTTTGCGGAATGGCTACATTTGATCTGGCAGCCTGGTAAGAAGTATAAGTGTCAATCGGGATCACCATATTTAACCCATCATTTCCTCCATTTAACTGTACTAAAACCAATACATGATCTGTTTCTGTCATCATATTCATTAGTGCCCGGATCAGTGGAGACTCCATTCCCAATGTACGGACAGGAAAGCCAGCGATAACAGCTGATGCTGCTGCTGCCGGCACGGTGTATTTTAAGAAGTCTCTCCTTTTCATTTGAAAATGTTTTTATTGCTCATCTTCTTTTAATTGTCCCTTCACTCCACTTTAAATGAAGTGATACCTTCAGCAAGGGATCAGGATTTAACATAAATGATATTCAGCCAGGTTCATAAAATATTTAAACAGATCTCTTAACCGGACAAAAACCACCTGGTAGTTTGCATTTGTTGGACTGGCTATATAAGCATTCCATGCATTCGTCCAGTAATAATCCTGGTCCTGGTTGCTAAGCAAAAGTTGTTTTTTCAAAGTTGTTTTAGTTGATGCAGACAGATCCATCCTGTACATGATCCTCAGTGCATCCCTGATCAGTAAATCCGGATCAGAAGGGTTGCTTAGTTTTTTTACAAACGCAACCGGGTCAATAATAATTTTCTTTCCGTTTCGGGTATAACCGGTGGTGATCATGGTATCCGTAAACAGGTTTCGTCTTGGGTAAGTATCTGTATTGATCCATATTTCATGAAACTGCGGTTCCTGGTAATAAGCTTTCCATCCGGCAACATCTGGCGGATCGCCGATATTCTGTTGGAGCAAAGCGGCAAAACTCTGAATATAGCTCCACATGTTATAGACATTCACCACATCAGATGAATCAGGAAATACGACTCCGAATTCCCGACAGGATGATACAACAAGGTCAACAGGTGTTTTAATAAAACATCCCTGGTTTAATACATCATAAAAATGTTCACTTTTAAAAAGCACTGTCAATACAGGTTTGATCTCCCAGTTATTTGATACAAGTAGTTGTGCCAAAGGATTGATGACATTGGCTTCGGTGGCTGCATCAATTTTATAATAAACAAAAAAACGATAAAGTTTTTTTACAATAAACCTTGATACTTCTGTGCTCTTGCTGAAAATCATATTGATCAGGTCAGTCAGTTCAAGATCGCCGGCAGTGGACCCGGTTCTTCCGGTGATCACTGTATTATTATAAAAAGATGAAAACTGTTTATTGCCGGTGTCATGCTGACCAGCGTTGAACGTATAGGAATTAGTGGTGCCGTTAATTTTCCATCCTGTCAATATCCGGGCAGCTTTTTTTACATCATCCTCAATATAATTGGGATTATTTTCTTTTCCCAACGTAAACAATTCCTGCAGTTCCCGTGCATAGTTTTCATCGGGAGCAGTACTGTTATTTAAATAACCGTT
>DATDPZ010000051.1:0-4427 GCA_035292525.1 Chitinophagaceae bacterium | reverse complement strand
GCCGGCAATATCTTTTGTTTGTGAATGACAGAGGGTAACTGTACAGTTGCCAGGATTTTTATTTTCACTTAATAGGATACTCATGGGTCTTCCTACTATATTACTTCTGCCTATAACCACGGCATCCATTCCTTTTGTATTTATTTTATAATGTTCCAGCATCAGCATGATGCCGTGCGGTGTTGCCGGAATGAATGTGGGAGATCCCTGTACCATTTTACCGATATTGACAGGGTGAAAGCCATCTACATCTTTGTCCGGATCAATAGCATTGATTACTTCTTCATCGGAAATATGTTTGGGTAAAGGAAGCTGAACCAGGATGCCATCCACCTCCGGATCATTGTTCAATGAATTTATTTTTTCCAATAACCTGTATGCTGAGATATCTTCTTCAAACCGGACGAAGGTAGATTGAATGCCTACTTCTTCACATGCTTTTACTTTGGCAGCTACGTAAGTTTCGCTGGCGCCATTGCTCCCAACTAAAACAGCAGCAAGGTGAGGAATTTTTTTCCCCTCAACAGACAATTGTGCCACGGATATTTTTAATTGGTCTTTCACAGCCTGGGCTACTTTCTTTCCATCTAAAATTTGCATGGCGCAAACGTACAGAAAGTTTTTAATCCCGACTTTATTTTAAAGGAAATGAAAAACATTCTTTTTAGTTTCTTACGGGAATAAGGGAAAATAAAAGGAACAGGAAAGATAAATTTGTATGCGATACTCCCCAACCGTAATTTTTTATTATTTTGATAGGAAACCGCTTCCTTTTAACTTAGTAAAAAATTAGTTGCTTGAAAAAAACTTTACTTATCCTGTTATTAATTTTCTCTTTTATTTCTTATGCACAAACTGTACGACGCCCGGTAGCGGCAAATTATACAGGTTTGGGTGCTTATAGTATCAATCATGTGGATGTTTTTTCGTTTACAGCCAACCAGGCTTCACTGGCACGGATCAGCAAAGTAAGTGCTGCTGTTTATGGTGAAAGAAGATTTTTACTGGATGAGTTAAATCTTTACCAGGCTGCGATTGCTTTGCCAACCTCATCCGGGAATTTTGGATTAAAGGCAGGTTATTATGGCTTCAGTGAATATAATGAATCTCAAATAGGACTTGCCTATGCCCGCAAACTCAGCGACAAAGTAAATATAGGAGTTCAGTTTAATTATAATACAGTTCTTATTTCCGGATACGGGAATGCCTCAGCTATTAATTTTGAAATAGGTACCGTCCTTCATTTAACCGACAAATTACATGCAGGGGTACATGCCTATAACCCCGTGGGGGGAAAGTTTGGAAAAAATCAGGAAGAAAAATCAGCTTCCATTTATACAGTTGGGTTTGGTTATGATGCATCAGAAAAATTCTTTATAAGTACAGAAATAGAAAAAGAGGAAGATCAGCCGGTGAATGTAAATGCCGGATTACAGTATAAATTTTTACCTCAGTTGATGGCGAGGGCTGGTATAGCCACTGCCACTACTCAGGCTTATTTTGGCGCCGGGCTTTTTTTAAAATCTTTCCGTATAGATGTCACGGCTTCTTATCATCAGCAGTTAGGTTTCACCCCCGGGTTGCTTTTACTTTTCAATTTTAATTCTACGCAGGATTGAAAAAAAAATACATCATATTCCTTCTGCCTTGTTTTTTGTTTTGTCTTTCTTATTCACAGGAGACGACAGTAACCAATACTGAGCAGCAACTGGAAAATCTTACAGATAATGAACAGGCCGAAACAGAAGATGATTCCTTTCTTCAACAACTGGAATTTTACAGAAAAAATCCTCTGAATATAAATTTTGCAGATGAGTATGACCTGAAAGAGTTAAAACTACTTTCAGGATTGCAGATATCAAATATTATTACCTACAGAAAGTTATTCGGCAATTTTATCAGTATTTATGAATTACAAGCGGTACCATCGTGGGATATTGCAACGATTAAAAAGCTGCTGCCCTATATTACGGTCAGCAGATCGGCAAGTATTTCAGAAGATTTTTTTAAACGATTTAATGGGGGGGATAAGGTTTTACTTCTGCGGTTTTCACAGGTACTTGAAAAATCAAAAGGGTTTGACCGCAGTACTTCCGGTACGAAATATCTTGGCGGTCGTGGAAAATATTTTTTCAGGTACCGGTATCAATACAAAAATTTATTGCAGTTTGGTGTAGTGGGTGATAAGGATGCCGGGGAACAATTTTTTAAAGGGGCACAAAATAAAGGATTTGATTTTTATTCGGTGCATTTATTTGCCAGGAAAATCGGGGCTATTCAGTCATTGGCGCTGGGAGATTTTACAGTAAATATGGGTCAGGGATTAATTCAATGGCAAAGCCTTGCTTTCAGAAAAAGTGTAGATGTGCTGGGAATAAAAAGGCAATCACCGGTGTTGAGACCTTATAATTCTGCAGGGGAATATAATTTTCACAGGGGTGCAGGCATCACAATACAGAAAGGTAAAACAGAAGCAACCGTTTTCGTTTCTATAAGAAAGCTGAGTGCCAACTTTGTTGCAGATACAGTGAATCATGAAGATTTTATTTCATCAATAAACATTTCCGGATTAAACAGAACAAAAAATGAAATTGATGACAGAAATATTCTGAAGCAGCAAACCATCGGGGGAAACCTGAAATTCAAATCCGGTAACTGGCAGGCTGGCTTTAATGGTATTCTTTATAATTTTTCTATTCCTGTACAAAAAAGACAGGAACCTTATAACCTTTTTGCAATAAGGGGAAAGAACTGGAGTAATTTCAGTATTGATTACAGTTATACTTACCGCAATCTTCATTTTTTTGGAGAAACAGCAGCTGATAAAAATCTGAATAAGGCTTTCCTGAATGGTTTGCTGATCAGTGTTGACCCTCGTGCCGATATTTCTTTTGTTTATCGGAATATTAATAAAGCCTATCAGTCCATTAACGGGAATGCATTTACTGAGAATACTTATCCAACTAATGAAAGCGGATTGTTTTCCGGTATAACGATTCGTCCGACTTCTGTTTGGAGAATTGATGCGTATATGGATCTTTTTAAATTTCCATGGCTAAAATACCTGGTGGATGCCCCCAGTTCAGGAAATGAATTTCTTGCACAGGTAACTTATACACCAAATAAGCAACTGGAAGTGTACACCCGGTTCAGAAATGAAAGGAAACAAAGCAATGAACCCGGCAATGTAACAGCAACAAATTTTTTAGTCACCTTACCCAGGCAAAACTGGAGAACACAATTTATTTTTAAGGCCAGTTCCACGTTGACGTTAAGAAACAGAGTGGAGCTATTGTGGTATGATAAGAAAGGTAATCATGCTGAAAAAGGATTTATGACCTATTTTGATTTTATCTACAAGCCTATGATGAAACCGGTTTCAGGAAATATCCGGTTGCAGTATTTTGAAACAGATGATTATAATTCCCGGATTTATTCTTATGAAAACGATGTGCTTTATTATTTTTCAATACCTGGTTTTTATGCCAAAGGGTATCGTTATTATTTAAACCTGAATGCCGATCTTTCCAAAAAGTTATCATTATGGCTTAAATGGTCTCAAACGATTTACCAAGATAAAAAAACAATTGGCTCCGGTCTGGATGAGATTAATGGTGCTGCAAAATCAGAGCTGAGGGTATTACTTCGGAAAACATTCTGATCTTCATTGCCAATACCTTTAGAAATAAAACTCAATGTGAGACCATTTTTTTTAATTTAACTTGCACCCTCAATTTATAATAAATGGAACAACTACCACAGCAACCCAACCAGCTCAATATTGAAATTTCAGAGGAAGTAGCAGAAGGCAGTTATGCCAATCTAGCTATCATTACTCATTCTCACGCAGAGTTTGTAATAGATTTTGTAAACGTCATGCCCGGCACACCCAAGAGCAAAGTGAAATCAAGAATCATTTTTACTCCCCAGCATGCCAAACGGTTTATGAAAGCACTGACTGAAAATATTTCAAGATATGAAGCCGGAAACGGCACGATTAAAGACCTGGAAGAAATACAAATACCCATGAATTTTGGAGGGCCTACTGCACAGGCATAGAGTAAATGAGCCGGGGTTTTTTGTCCTTAGCCGGGAGTTACAATATTCCTTCATCAGCAAAACTAAAGTACCCGGCATCACTAACAATCAAGTGATCCAGAACTGTTATATCAAAATATTTTGCTGCTTCTTTTATTTTTAATGTTAATTCTTCATCAGTACGGCTTGGCTTTAAGCTGCCCGATGGATGATTGTGACAAAGTACAATGTTGACTGCATTTTCTTCCAATGCTTTTTTCAAAATGATTCTCGGGTCTGCAACAGTTCCGGTAATACCACCTTCACTGATAATTTCAAAATGATTAATCTTGTTGGCCCGGTTTAAAAACAAAACTGCAAAAACTTCATGGTTGTAATCTTTCAGCCTG
>DATDPZ010000050.1:0-10007 GCA_035292525.1 Chitinophagaceae bacterium | reverse complement strand
TGCTTCAAAGGCTGCGCCGTGCTGATAGTTCTGATTGTATTGGTGGAGTAAATATTCATGATCTGCCGGCTTTTCAGCACTTCACCCAGCTCAATGGCCCTCACTTTTCCTGCTGACGATAACGGAGGATCATTGGGGGTACTCATAACAGTACCCTCTGAAGCGGTTGCTTTTTCAGCATGACGCACTACATAATATTTTACCGAAGTACAGGAAGAATAAAAAATGATGAATAAAAACAAAAAAACTCTTAACATATTTTGATTTTAACAGGCCTAAGGTAAACCTACTTTTTAATTTTGAAGTCTTTTTATTAATTTACATGAACTAACCTAAACAGTAACTCATGAAAACATTATCTGAAACCTGGTTTGCTGAAGGCTATATTGATTTTGAACTGAAAAAGTACACATTGCTTGCCTATCTGCAGGAAGTAAATAAATACTTTAATGAAAGCAAACTTTATCCGCAACTGGCTGATATGATCTTTCATTACAACAACCTGGTGTCTTTGCGGGAGAATAAAAAAATACTGCAGGAACATTTTCCTAAAAAACTGACCGGGTTGCAAATAGAAAAGCTGAAAGTGCTTTATGAACAAATGATCGAAGATGATGAACTGATGCAGGAACTGGAAGCGATCATCAACTACGCTGCCTCTACAATGAAAAATACTATTAACAGCGGAGTGGAGATCTATGAACTGGTGGAAGATAATTTAATCATCAACCCGGTGGGCATTATACCGCTTGATAATAAAGAAGGCTATTTCTTTTTAAATACAATGGACAATAAAGAAACCCGGGTATTCCATTACCGGCTATCGATTTTTGAAAAACATGATGAAAAATACCGGAGCATGAAAAGTACTTATGTTAATAGCTGGTCAAAAAATTTTATAAACAGCTTTGAAAATATAAAATCTGAATTGATACGATACAGAAGCAACCTGCCCAACCCCGCTGTTTTTTCCATTGAGGCAAATCTTTCCTTCCCTGTTGAAGAAACTTTGCTGCCCATAGCAAAAAGAAGTTTGGTAAAATATATAACCGCACAGGCAGCTTAAGGCAATTGAAAAATTAAATAGTTGACAGGTTTAACAGTTTTTGTAAATTAATTTTTACTAACAACTATTACGTTGACTCATACTTTAAACCCTTAAACCTTTCAACATTTAAACTTAATCTATTTCCAATCCCCAATCTTTTCCTTTTTTAATTGCAGGCACTCCTTCTGCTAACCATTTTGCGGGCTTTTCATCTTTAAGCAGCCAACCAAAAAATTGTTCAAAACGAATGGCAAGGTCTTTCCTGTTCTTTCTTTGTACCACACCATGTGGTTCACCATTATAACTGATTAACCAGGCTTTTTTTCCAAGCCTTTTTAATGCGGTAAACATTTCAATTCCCTGAGTATAAGGTACTGCATCGTCATTATCGTTATGCAGGATAACTACCGGCGTAGTTACTTTATTCAGGGAAAACAGAGGCGAACTTTCTAAATACTGGGGCAAAGCCTCCCATAAAGTTTTACCAATCCGGCTTTGTGTTTTTTCATATTGAAATTGCCTGTTGACGCCTGTGCCATACCGGATTCCACCGTATGCACTGGTCATGTTGACCACCGGGGCACCAGCCCATGCCGCTTTAAACATATTTGTTTTTGTAATCAGGTAAGCCACCTGGTAACCACCCCAGCTATGTCCCTCTATCCCAATTTTATTTGCATCAATCCATTTATATTTTGCGATCAGTGACTTTGCACCACTTACAATAAATTCATAAGCATCTTTCCCCGGATGGCCGGTGCCATAACTTATATTGGGATGAAAAACAATGTAACCATTGCTTACGAAAAAGGAAGTATTAATTGCTGAACGGGTGGGGGCAGGATCTACATAATCATAAAGATTATTTGATAATTTTTCATAGAAATAAATAACCATCGGGTATTTCTTACTGGGATCAAAATCTTCCGGCTTGAATAAAAGTCCTTCGGAAGTTTTACCATTGAATGTGGTCCATTTATATAATTCAGCAGTTCCCCAGTTGTATTCCTTTTGCTGTGGATTCAAAGAAGTGAGTTTTGATTCGCTGACCACAATGTTTTTTTCTAAAGTAATGCTACCGAATGGTGCACCTGCAACATAATACAGGTCTGGCGGGTTTGTAAAATTCTCTTTTGTATAGATCCATGACCCATGCAGGCTTTTATTAGCAGCAATAATTTGCCCGATGGAAATCTTATTATCATTCAATTTTATTTCCGTTACCCGCCCCATTGTATTGATGATGGCCAGGCCGGCTTCTTTTGTTTTGTTGTTAAATGAACGGGCCAAAAAAGCTTCATTGGAAAATTTTCTTTTTTCCGGATCAAGCTGAACGTAACGGTAAGTGGTAAAATTTTTCCTGCCCATTCCCATGCTGGTGTTCTTTGGTGGATTTTTACCGCTGACATCTACTTTCCAGATATCATATTTATCATAAATATATACTGCTGAATCTCCTTCATGCCAGCCCATAAATCCATATGGATTGGGGCTATCCGGCATGTCAAATTCTTCATTCCAAAGTGGTACCGCTATTTTAGCTGTAATATTTTTTACAGAAGCTCCGTCCCACACAAAATAATTTTTTGCAGGCCGGTCGTACCACAAAATATATTTACCGGTAGTAGAAGGATAAACCTGGCCTTGCAGGTTTTGTTTCACCATTTTATTTGATCCATCAACAACAGTAATAGCATAAATATCTTTTCTTGTTTGTCCCAGCCATTGGCTTTCTTTTCTTTTACCTACATCGGTGATTCCGACAAAGAGTTCCCCATCCCCTTCATTGGTTTGCATCACTTGTGGTAAATCTGCAGAGCCCAGTTGCTCAATAGATTTTTTTTCAAAATCATAAACGCTTAAATAGCTTCGGCGCAGGTCATTATTTAACTGAACCATTTGCTGGGACTGTAAATAATCATCGTTGTAATGCCAGATATCCAGTTTTACCATGTCGGCTTCCACGGCTGAAGTGTCTTTCGGGGGTTGAATAACCGATGAACCAAAAAACAATCGCCTACCGGACTTACTGAATTCAAGGTTTCCATTTTCACTGATGGTCATTCCCAGTTTCATCCCCACTGAGTTTTTTTCGGCTAACAGCACGGCACTATCCATCCCCGTTTTATAGTACCAGAGCTTATAAAATTTCTGTAACGCTTTTGGTTCTGCATCTCTTTCCGCTACAAAGGAAAGCTGGTTTCCGGTTTCATCGAAAACGAAACTGCGGAAATCGTTTCCACCTCTGCAGATGCTGTCTGTTTTGCCTGATGCCAGATGATAAAGTAATACGTAAGCTTTGCTTAAAGAATCTTTTGAATTCCGGCTGGTTTCTAAAAGAAGTTTCGTTCCCTGTTTGTCAAAATAATATTCAGACACCATTGAAAATGTTTTCTCATCACCTGTTTTCAGATTCTTTAAAACAAGATCGGCGCCCTCATCTGCAGCAGTTGCTTCTTTATTTTTTTCCATCCAATAAGCCAGCCAACCGGCAGCTTTTGCAGGGACCTTGTATGATCTTACTTTAGGAAATTTATACACTTCTTCTTTTCCCAATTCCACTATTCCCAGGGAGTCTTTCGGATAATCTTCCCGCTTTTTATTTTTGATTCTTGCTTCACGCAGATCTTTCTGGTAAGGTTTTATCCTGAAAATAACAAAGCGGTTATCTTCACTGATCACTGCATTAAATCCTCTTTCGATTTCCTTTTTGTATAAACCATCTGTTTGCCGGATTACCAGTGTTGTGTCGCCTTCCTGAGGACAAATAGTGTACGCTGTCCATTTCCCATCATTACTGATCATCCTTTCCCCAATACTTTGCCATCCGTCATAAACAGTATGATCCAGCGGTTTTTTCTGAGAAAAAACCTGGTGGCAGCAAAAAAACAAAAATATGCAGATGCTTAGCTTTTTCATAACAGTCGGTTTGATCGGGAATAAAGATAGGATGAAAGTTGAAAAATTAACCAGGCTTTATTCCAACGGCAATACCATATTGCCACAAATTTCTTTTCATTCCCCAAAACTGGAATTTGCAAGCTTCAATATTTTTCTTTTGCATTTCTGTAGCCCTGTTAGAAAAAGTAAGTGTTTTCCATAACAGGTAAAGTTTGGCCAGGAAATAAAATTTATAGAGCCGTTTTGATGAATGTAAAGTAAAAGCTGAAATGTCCCTGTAATGAATATTTTCAAATCCTGCTTCGTTCATATAATGTTGAAATCTTACTGGTGATTCCAGGTAATTTACCTCCCAGCCATCCAGCCATTTCCTGATGATTGGATGCTCATTATTTCTGAAATCTGCTACAAAACCATCAGCAACTACCAGCCTGCCTCCCGGTTTTAATATTCTGAAAGCTTCTTTAATGAATTGTTCTTTATCATCGGCGTAGCAAATACTTTCACATCCCCAAACCACGTCAAAACTTTTATCAGGAAAAGTTGTAGCTGAATAATTCATTACCAAAAAATCTGCTTTATCTGAAAGATTTTTTTGTTTTGACAGATCAATTGCTTTCTTAATATGCTTTTCACTTAAACTAATACCTGTTACATGACAACCGGTTTTTACAGCAAGGTAAAAAGCACTACCCCCGATTCCACATCCGGCATCCAGAATGTTATCAAATGGTTTAATAGCAGCTGCTTTCATCATCACTTCATTCATCCTGGTAAGCGATTGAGGAAAATTTTTCACCTGCTCATCCCAATATCCATAGTGAATTGCCAGGCTTCTTTGTAAATCCCAACTGTCATTATAAGCATTTTCTGTGCTATCGTAATACTCAATTATTTTTTGGTGGTAACCATGTTGAGGCATCCCGTGTAATTTTTCTTTGTTGCCGGATCAGCATCCAGGCATGAATAATTAATGAAAGGGAAATAAGTGCAAAACCCGCTAAAAATGACCAGCCCAGTTGTTTGTTTTCCCCAAAAAAAATAAATGCCAGTAATATACCATATACAGGTTCCAGGTTAAAACTGAGGTTCACTGTAAAGGCGCTTAGTTTTTTTAACGCATTTACAGAAAGCATAAATGCCAAAACTGAACAAAACAAAGCCAATACCAATAACCATAACCAGTCATTAAGATCGGGAATGATATATTCTGTCGGGAAAAGCTTCAGGTAAAAGGGTATTAGAAGAGAAAGGGTAATCAACCCACCACTTAGCTGATAAGTGAGCAGTGTTTCAGCATTAATCCTTTGAACAAATTGCCGGATAAAGATGATCACAAATGACATGAGCAAAGCACAGATAAGGCCAAGGATTATACCCACTTTATATTTTGGATCAAAATGAAAAATGATAAATATGCCGGCAATAACCAAAATTCCCAGTAATACTTCCATCCAGATTATTTTTGTCCGAAGCAATATCGGTTCTGCCAATGATGTAAAAAAACCTATGGAAGAAAAACAAACCAACGCTACCGAAACATTTGCATATTTGATAGAACCATAAAAAGTAACCCAGTGGATGGCTGCCAGGAAACCAATGCCTGTAAGCCGGAGTGCATCCTTCAAAGAAATTTTTTGCAATTTTCCAGTAAGTAAAACCAATATCCACATAGCAACAGAAGCAAGCAATAACCTGTACCAAACCAGTAAGCCTTCGTTTAAGTCAATTAAAAGTCCGAGAATGCCGGTAAAGCCGGCAAGGAACACTGAAGCATGAAGTTGAAGGAATGCTTTTTTCATTTCCTGCAAACTAATTAAAAAAGCACAAAGAAATTATTTGGGAGAGGAAGCAGCAGGAATATTCATATCCTTGTTTTTCGTTTTCTTCCTGTAATTTTTAAAAATACTGTTCCACCATAGCTTCAGTACACCAATGACGCCTTCTTTCACAATACTCTTATTCATTTTTGAAAGTCCATGGGTACGATCCTGGAAAATAATAGGAACTTCCTTTATTTTAAACCCTAGTTTCCAGGCTGCATATTTCATCTCAATCTGGAAAGCATAGCCTACAAAACTTATAGTATCCAGGTTAATGGCTTCCAGTACTTCTTTTTTATAACAGACAAATCCGGCCGTAGGATCTTTTACCGGCATCCAGGTAATTAATCTTGTGTAGAGGGAGGCTCCTTTTGAAAGAGCAATTCTGTCCCAGGGCCAATTCAATACACCGCCATCTTGTACATACCTGGATCCAATTGCCACATCAGCTCCTTCCTGTTTGCAGGCAGCGTATAAACGGGGAAGGTCTTTGGGATTATGGGAAAAATCTGCATCAATTTCAAAAATGAATGAATACCCTTTTTCCAGTGCCCATTTGAATCCATGGATATAAGCTGTACCTAATCCAAGCTTTCCTTTTCGTTCCTCAATAAATAACTGTTGGTGATACCCGGATTGAAGTTCTTTTACTTTCTGAGCGGTTCCGTCAGGTGAACCATCGTCAACAACCAATACATGAAACTCCTGCCGCAAAGAAAAAATGGCAGTAAGAATACCGCCGATATTCTCTATCTCATTATAAGTAGGTATAATTACTAGCTTCTCCAATTGGGTGGATGATGGGAATTACGAATTTACAATATGAGAAACATAAGTATCGGAAAAAAGAGTATGTAAATGTTAATTTTTATTCAACAGACTCCGGGTTCTGATTTCTGTAAGTTTTTGTTTTGTATGCTGGGGAAAATCTCCTTTCATCATCCAGTCATAATATTGTGGTTCAGATTTCAACACTTCCGCAACAGGGCGGCCCTTGAATTTTCCAAAATTAAAAACCTCCACTCCTTTTTCCATAGCAAAGCGGCGGGCAAAATCAACGATCACATCTTCGCCAATCACTTTTAAAACTGAATCCACCGTATTCCCTAATTCAGGATAATGGCTTAGTTGAGCTTCCAGAATTTCATGCGTAGCAGAGGCATCCACTTCTGCACTATGAGCTCCATCAAGGTTTTTATTGCAATAAAATTTATAAGCTGCCCCTAATGTTCTTTGTTCCATTTTATGAAAAATATGCTGTACATCTATCAATCTTCTGCCTTTCATGTCAAATTCCACTTCTGCACGGAGAAACTCTTCCATGAGCAGCGGGATATCAAACCGGTTACTATTATAACCTGCAATATCACAACCGTCTAAAATTTGTTTCAGTTCCTGTGCTACTTGTTTAAAAGAGGGGGCATCTTTGACTATCTCATCTGTGATACCATGAATATCACTGGCTTCTTTGGGGATAGGGATACCGGGGTTTACCAGTTTTCGCTTTACACTTTTGTTCCCGTTAACCAGGAGTTTAACCACCGCAATCTCCACGATTCTGTCATTGCCAAGATTGATCCCTGTTGTTTCTAAATCTATAAAAGCCAGAGGCTTTGTGAGTTGTAACATGTCAGATAAAAATGTTTTTCAAGGCCGTAAAGGTAGGTATTTGTAAAGTATGAAATTAGCTGTTTTTTATAATTCCGGCTCCCTTTGCAAAATAAACAACTGATTTTTTCGTTTTAACCAAAAATCCCTGAAAATGAAAAACAAATTTATAACTGGTATTTCTTTGTTATTGATGATCGTATTAATAAGTTCCTGTGCTACTTCACGTAAATACGGATGTCCTATCGTGTCTATAGAATCTAAAAAAGACAAAGCCTGATTGTTTTCTTCCTATATTTGCATCCACAATGATTAATCTTATACATATTCATCAGCATCGTTTACCTGGAATGGGTAGGCCTTGATAGTATTAAGTATAATCATCAACTTTTTTTAAAGGGCTTACGCAGGTAAGCCTTTTTTATTTTTCATCATTTTAAAAATAATGCTGCTCAACATGAATACAGATTTACAGAATACTGCCACGCCGGGCAATAACCCGCAATTAAAAGTAGCCATCCAGAAAAAAGGAAGGCTGCATGATGGATCAATGTCTATGCTAAAAGAATGTGGTATTCATATTAGTAATGGTAATAACCAGCTCCGGGTACAGGCTGTTAATTTTCCTCTTGAAGTTTTCTTTTTGCGTGATGATGATATTCCGGAATATGTGCAGGATGGTGTAGTTGATATAGGGTTTGTTGGGGAAAATGTGGTCGCTGAAAAAAACAAAAAAGTTATTGCCCTGGAAAAACTGGGATTTGGAAAATGCAGGCTATCTGTGGCAGTACCCAAAAACCTGGGCATTAAATCAATTGATGATTTGATTGGGAAAAAAATTGCTACCAGTTACCCATTCATCCTTTCCGGTTTTTTAAAAGCAAAAAAAATTAATGCCGGTATCCAGGAAATCAGCGGATCAGTAGAAATAGCTCCACGCATCGGGCTGGCAGATGCTATTTGCGACCTGGTAAGCTCCGGCAGCACTTTGTTCAGCAATGAACTTTCAGAATTGGAAACTGTTTTAGAATCTGAAGCTGTGCTGATCATCAACAAACAATTGCGGGTTGAAAAACAATTTTTACTGGATAAACTTTTATTCCGGATTCAGGCTGTAAAAAAAGCCCGGAACAATAAATATGTTTTATTGAATGTTCCAAATAATAAACTGGAAGCTATCTGTAAATTGTTGCCCGGCATGAAAAGCCCAACTATCCTTCCTCTTGCCACATCGGGATGGAGTTCCGTACATTCTGTCATCAGCGAAGATGATTTCTGGAATGTAATAGAAAAACTGAAAGCCAGCGGGGCTGAGGGCATTTTGATTGTTCCCATTGAAAAAATGATCAGCTGAAAACAATGATTAAAATAATAAAATATCCAAAAAAGAAACTCTGGAATAAACTGGCACAGCGTCCGGTTTTGGAAACAACCGGCTTAGAAACTGCTGTAGAAAAAATGATCAGTAAAGTGAAAAAGCAGGGCGACAAAGCTGTTTGCAGATATACAAAAAAGTTTGACCATGTAAAATTAAAAACCCTGGTAGTGAGTAAAAAAGAAA
This sequence comes from Chitinophagaceae bacterium, assembly GCA_035292525.1. Lineage (GTDB taxonomy): Bacteria > Bacteroidota > Bacteroidia > Chitinophagales > Chitinophagaceae > VBAS01. The sequence goes on along the minus strand of DATDPZ010000050.1, from coordinate 1,066 downwards.
TTGAGGCCGGGCAAAAATTATTATCAATGGAATTAATAACTGCGATTCAACAGGCAAAACAGAATATTGAAAAATTTCATCAGGCACAGGTTGATGAAGTAAAGTATATAGAAACTATGCCAGGAATCAAATGCTGGAGAAAATCTGCAGGCATTGAAAAAGTGGGCATTTATATCCCCGGTGGTACAGCGCCACTCTTTTCCACCGTTTTAATGCTGGCAATCCCAGCCGCTATTGCAGGTTGCAAAGAAATAGTGTTATGCACTCCTCCTTCCAAAGATGGTACGGTTCATCCGGCCATCCTGTTTGCAGCTGATCTTTGCGGTATAAAACTAATTTTCAAAGCAGGTGGTGTACAGGCCATCGCTGCTATGGCATATGGTACAGAGAGCATTCCCGGGGTGTTTAAAATTTTTGGACCCGGTAATCAATATGTAAACTGTGCAAAACAATTTGTACAAAAAGATGGTGTTGCTATTGACATGCCTGCCGGCCCTTCTGAAGTTATAATCATTGCCGATGAATCTGCTGTACCGGAATTTATAGCAGCAGATTTATTATCACAGGCAGAACATGGAACGGATTCACAGGTTATTCTTTTAACCTACAGTGAAATCCTTGCTAAAAAAGTTAAAAATTGTATAGCAGAACAAATCAAAGAGCTGCCCAGAAAAGCCATGGCTGAAAAAACATTACTAAACAGTAAAATCATTTTACTGAATAATCCCTGTGATGCTATTGAATTTTCGAACCTGTATGCGCCGGAACATTTAATACTTGCCTGTAACAATGCTGAAGAGATATCATCGGAAGTTATAGCTGCCGGTTCTGTATTTCTTGGAAATTATTCTCCTGAAAGTGCTGGAGATTATGCCAGTGGAACCAACCATACTTTACCAACCAATGGATATGCAGCCATCTACAGTGGAGTTTCAGTGGATAGTTTTGTAAAAAAAATTACTTTTCAGCAATTGACCAAAGAAGGATTAAAAAATATTGGGAATACCGTAATGTTAATGGCCGATGCAGAAGGACTTGCTGCACATAAACAGTCAATAGCTCTACG